>JBBRTJ010000009.1:0-52043 GCA_038244535.1 Acidimicrobiales bacterium
CTCGTCTGTGAGCACTGCGGCCTCGTGCTCGACATCGCCCTCGACGTGTCGGCGGTAGCGACCGAACCGATCGCCGACGAGCGGGGCTTCACCGTGCGGGCCACGCAGGTCGTCGTGCGGGGCACATGTGACGCTTGCTCATCCGTCCATACCGACCAATACCATCACCAAGGAGAGCACCACCATGGCTGACCTCAAGGGTTCCAAGACCGAGGAGAACCTGAAGGAGGCGTTCGCCGGCGAGAGCCAGGCCAACCGCCGCTACCTGTACTTCGCCCAGAAGGCTGACGTCGAGGGCTACCCGGACGTCTCGGCTCTCTTCCGCAGCGTCGCCGAGGGCGAGACCGGCCACGCGTTCGGTCACTTCGACTTCCTCGCCGCCACGGGCGACCCCGTCACCGGTGAGCCTGTCGGACCGACCGAGGACAACCTCAAGTCGGCCATCGCCGGTGAGACCTACGAATACACCCAGATGTACCCGGGCTTCGCCAAGACCGCCCGCGACGAGGGCTTCGCCGAGATCGCCGAGTGGCTCGAGACGCTCGCCCGCGCCGAGAAGAGCCACGCCGGCCGATTCACGCAGGGCCTCGACTCCGTCAGCTGACATCGTCTCTCAGCCTGTCGTCCTGCCGTCTCGGGCTGCCCGCAAGGGCAGCCCGGGGCGCAGGTGAATCGTCTTGACCCGCAACCATCGATCTGAGCTAGGTAGGTAGCCGTGACGACGACGTACGACCCCCACGACCCGACCTACCTCGACGAAGCATCGGTCCGCGACGAGCTCACCCGCGTGTACGACCTGTGCCACGGCTGACGCCTGTGCTTCAAGTTCTGCTCCTCGTTCCCGACCCTGTTCGACTTCGTCGACGCCCACGACGACCAGGACGCCGGCCGCCTCACGAAGGGCCAGCAGGACCAGGTCATCGACGAGTGCTTCCAATGCAAGCTGTGCTACGTGAACTGCCCGTACATCCCGGGCCAGCACGAGTGGGAGCTCGATTTCCCCCGGTTGATGCTTCGGGCCGATGCCATGCGCCACGCCGTGGGCGACGTCTCCCGCAAGCAGCGGCTCACCGACCAGGTCATGGGGCGCACCGACCTCGTCGGCAAGCTCGGCACCAGCACCTCGCGACTGGCCAACGTGACGATCGAGAAGCGCGGCACCGTCGTGCGCAAGGTGATGGCAGGCACGCTCGGCATCTCGAGCCAACGGCTCCTGCCACCGTTTGCCCGGCAGCGCTTCAGCACGTGGTTCAAGAAGCGGGCCAAGGTCCGCATCCAGAAGCGCCAGGGCAAGGTGGCGCTCTTCCAGACCTGCCTGGTCGAGTACCAGCAGCCCTCGATCGGCAAGGACCTCGTGAAGGTCTACGAGCGAAATGGCATCGAGTGCTCGCTGGTCGACGGCACGGTCTGCTGCGGGGCGCCCTGGCTGCACGCCGGCGACGTCGACGCCTTCACCAAGCAGGCGACCGGCAACGTCAAGGCCCTGGCGGCCTCGGTGCGGGCCGGCAACGACATCGTCGTGCCCCAGCCGACCTGCGGCTACATCCTGAAGAAGGACTACGTCGACTACGTGGGTGGTCCCGATGCCGAACTGGTGGCGGCCAACACCTACGACGCTGCCGAGTACCTCATGAAGGTGCACAAGGGCGAGGGCACCGCGCTCGACACCGAGTTCAGCGGCGACGTGCCGACCACGATCACCTACCACACGCCCTGTCACCTTCGGGCCCAGAACATCGGTCTGAAGAGCCGTGATCTCATGAAGCTGACCGGGGCCAAGATCACCCTGGTCCAGCAGTGCTCAGGCATCGATGGCATGTGGGGCCTGCGCGAGGAGAACTACGACCTGTCCGTGGCGGTGGGCAAGAAGCTCGCCGCTGACATCGAACGAGTGGGGGGAGAGGTGGTCTCGGGGGACTGCCACCTCGCCAACGGCGCGATCACTGAGCTCACCGGACGGGTGCCCCAGCACCCCATCTCGGTGATCGCTCGCGCCTACGGCATCCCAGACGAGGGCTGAAGCAGCCCGACGAACCCGAGGAGCAACCGTGTCCCGCAAGCTCACCATCACCGACATCGCCGATCAGCGCGCCTACGAGCGCGAGCGAGAGGCGTTCCGCCGCCACATCATCGAGGTCAAGGGCCGCCGCCGGGTGTCGGTTGGTCCGGTGGTCACGCTCGTGTTCGAGAACCGCGACACGATCCGTTTCCAGGTGCAGGAGATGGCTCGGGCCGAGCGGATCCTCACCGACGAGGGCATCACCATCGAGCTGGACACGTACAACCCGCTCATCCCCGAGCCCGGTCAGCTGTCGGCCACGCTGTTCCTCGAGCTCACCTCTGAGCCGGGGATGCGCGAGTGGCTGCCCCGCCTGGTGGGGATCGAGCGCTCCATCGTGCTGCGCCTGCCCGGTGGCGCCGAGGTGCGCGACATCCCCGAGGAGGCCCACGAGCAGCAGCTCACCCGGGCTGACGTGACCGCAGCGGTGCACTACGTGCGCTTCGAGCTGATGGCGGACCAGGTCGAGGCGTTCGCCGCTGGACCCGTGGTGCTCGCGGTCGACCACCCTGAGTACCAGCACGCCATCGAGCTCACCACCGACACCGTCGCCGAGCTGCTCGTCGACCTCCGTCACTAGACGAACAACCCGCCCACCGGCACGGCGTGTCGGAAATCTCGGCCTCCGCCCTGGCTCGTGCGCTCGTGCTCTCCTACGATGGGCGCCTTCCGACGGTCCTGCACAGAGGATTGCACCTTGCCAGACATCGCGTGGCGAGACCGTGGCGCTTGCCGCGGTCTCGACCCTGAGACCTTCTACCCCCACACCGACGAGGAGACCGCCGAGGCAAAGTCGGTTTGCATGCAGTGCATGGTCCAAGCCGCGTGCCTCGAGTACGCGCTGGTGCACCGCGAGAAGGAAGGCGTCTGGGGCGGTGCCACCGAGCGTGAACGCCGGCGGATCATCCGTCAGCGTCGTCGGACCGCCTGAGCCCGGCGACCGTGCCCACGCTGGCCGAGCTGGGCGGATGGCCTGCAGTCCTCGCGCCCCTGGTAGCCGGCCGCAGCCTCCCCGCTGAGCACGCCCGGGCGGCCATGGCCGAGGTGCTCGAGGGCAACGCCACGCCGGCGCAGCTCGCTGGCTTCGTCGTCGCGCTGCGGATGAAGGGCGAGACCGTCGAAGAGCTGACCGGGCTCCTCGACGCCATGCTCGCTGCGGCCGAGGTCGTCGTGGTCGAGCCAGCCCTGCGCGATCGTCTGGTCGACATCGTGGGCACCGGCGGCGACCGCAGCCACAGCATCAACGTGTCGACTCTGGCGTCACTGGTGGTGGCGGGGGCGGGCGTGCCCGTGTGCAAGCACGGCAATCGAGCGGCGTCGTCGTCGTGCGGCGCGGCCGACCTGCTCGAAGAGCTCGGTGTCGCCATCGAACAGACCCCGGCTGGCATCCGCACCTGCATCGACCAGGCCGGGATGGCGTTCTGCTTCGCCCCCCGCTTCCACGCGGCCCTGCGCCACGCCGGTCCCCCGCGGCGCGAGCTGGGGATCCCGACGGCGTTCAACATCCTCGGGCCGATGGCCAACCCCGCCCGGGTGCGCCGTCAGGTCGTCGGGATCGCTGATCCGTCGATGGCGCCGCGGATGCTCGGCGTGCTGGCGGCCGCTGGTGCCCACCACGTGCTCGTGGTGCACGGCCACGACGGCCTCGACGAGCTGACCACCACTGCGCTGTCCACGGTGCACGAGCTGCGTGACGGGCTGCAGCGCACCTACGAGATCGATCCGCAGGCCCTCGGACTCGCACGTGCTCGCCGTGAGGACCTCGTGGGAGGCGAGCGCACGGTCAACGCTGCCTTTGCCCGCCGGGTGCTGGCCGGCGAACGAGGCGCCCATCGTGACATCGTCGTGCTCAACGCGGCCGCCGGCCTGTGGGTCGGGGGAGCAGTCGACGACCTCGCCGCCGGGGTCGAGATGGCGGCTGCGGTGATCGACGACGGGCGGGCCGCGACGACGCTCGACCGCCTGGTGTCGGTCTCCCAGCACTCCGCCCACCCGACCACCTGATCGTCAGCGCCCTCCGGGGGTGTCGAGCCCGGCTCGCCGTTCGATGAGCACGAGCTCGCGCTCGGCCGCAGCGAGCGCCGCGAGGTCGTCGTGCAGCGGGGCCAGCTGAGGAGGCGGAGCGCTGGCGGCGGCGCGTCCACCATCGAACCCGGCGAGTCCGGCGGCCAAGCGCTCGAGCGAGTCGACCTCGGTGGCAATCGACCTGTGCACGGCTCGCCGTTGGGCGCCGTGCAGGTGCCGGGTGGTCGTGAGGCGAACGTCGACGCCATGGGCAACGGCGATGATCTCGGCTGCCAACCGGGTGGAGGCACGAGGCGGCGCCGACTCCGGATCGCGTCGTCGGCGCTTCACGTCACCGGCGAGCGCCAGCGCCGCGGGTTCCGCCACTGCGACGACGGCGACGAGGTGGCTGAGTCGACGGTGGAGCCGAGCCTCGCCTCCCGGGGACCAGAGCCACCACAGCGGGGCGGCCGTGCTCCGGCCGGGGACCACGGCGTTGCTCCGGCGTAGGCGGCGCCACCCGTACCCGACGATCCCGACGACGGCGCACCAGCTCAGGATGACGATCACTGCGAGCACGACCAGCACCTCAGCCATGAGCGCGACGCTATCCCGCTCGCCGCCCCGCCCGACCGGCGGTAGCAGTGAAGGACGGCAACCGGCCGATCGGGAGCGCCAGCGTGCCGTCGCAGTGCGCGACGCGGACCCGGGATGCCTCGGCGTCGAGCCATGCCGCCACTGCGCTCAGCTCGTCGACCAGGTGGCGGGGCAGGGGAGCGCGTGGATCGATTGCCTCGTCGGCGGCCATGTCGTCAAGGGACGGCAGGGTGAGGGCCAGCTGGTCGGCCTCGTCGTCGGTGGGTTGGCGCGACAGCACGCCCTGGTGGAACTGCGCCTCGACCCCACCGGGCAAGACGAGCCGGAGCGAGGCCGCGGTGCGCAGGGCGTCGATGCGGCGCTGCTTGCGAAAGGCGGCGCTCAGGGCCGCGGCCCGGTCACGCATGTCGGCTGCTTCCTCGAAGCGACCCGCCACGGCCAGCGCCTGCATCCGAGCGTGCAAGGGGTCGAGCAGCAGGTCGGCCGAACCGGTGAAGCCCAAGGTGACGACATCGACGAGGCGGGCGTAGGCCGCTTCGTCGATGGCCCCGGAGCACGGGCACGAGGCGACACCGAGCTGGGCAGGAGCGCAGGCTGCAGTGGCGTGGGGGTGGCGCCCGATGCGAGCGGAGCATCGGCGCAGCGGCACGGTGGTGTGCACGGCGTCGATCACCAGCCGGGCCGCCGCCGCTGATGGCAGCGGCCCGACGTGGAGGCCGCCGGCCCGGGGCGCCTTGACCACCGTCAGGCGAGGGAACCGCTCATCGAGCGTGAGGCGGACGTAGGCGTACTTCTGCCAGAGCTTCGCCTGTCGGTTGTAGCGCGGTTGGTGGCGATGGATGAGGCGCACCTCGAGCACGGCAGCCTCGAGCGTGCTGGCGCACGGCACGTGTCGGAACGCCACCATCTCGCGCAGCAGCGGACCGACCTTGCGGCGCTCGTCGCCCGAGAAGTAGCTGCGGACCCGCTGACGCAGGTTGGTGGCCTTGCCCACGTAGAGCACCTCGTCGCGGGGCCCGAGGAATAGGTAGACGCCCGGGGTTCGGGGCAGGTGCTGGGTCAGGCGGAGCTTGGCCGCCTGTGGGTGGGCGTCGAGCTTCGGGAGGGCCAGCAGGTCGTCGAGCCCGAGCACGCCGAGCGTGCCCGCTCGCTCGAGCAGCAGGTGCAGGAGGTCGGCGGTGGCCAAGGCGTCGTCAAGGGCTCGATGACTGGGGCGGTGGTCGAGGCGGAAGCGATCGGCGAGGGTGGACAGCTTGCAGTTGGGCACCTCGTCGCGTACGAGGCGCCTGGCGAGCGCGCAGGTGTCGACCACGGCGTTGGTCAGGCGGGGCCGGTTGGCCCGCGCGAGCGCGGCGTTGAGGAACCCCACGTCGAAGCGGGCGTTGTGGGCGACCAGCACCGTGCCTCGTGAGAACTCCAGGAACGAGGGAAGGACGCTGTCGATGCGGGGAGCGGGCGCGACCATGGCGTCGGTGATCCCGGTGAGCATCGTGATGGCGGGTGGGATGGCCATGCCCGGGCGCACCAGCGTCTGGAACGTGCCCTCGCACTCACCGCCGCGGACCTTGACGGCACCGATCTCGGTGATGGCGTCGGCGTCGGGGGAGCCACCGGTGGTCTCGAGGTCGACGATGCAGAACGTGACGTCGCGCAGCGGAACGCCGAGGTCGTCGAACGATCGCTGCACGGCGGGCACGATCGGACCGTAGAGGAACATCTGTTCGTAAGGCAAACAGGTGTTCGTCTTCGTGAGGACAGCGGCGCGGTCAGAGGCACGGCAAGGGCCGCCGGTACGATCCGCTGGTGACCACCGTCCGCTACCGCTGCGCCTCCTGCGGCAACCTGACCCGCTTCGACGTGACCACCACCGAGCGGACCACGGCCTTCTACCACTACAGCGTCGGTGGCGAGCTCAGCGTCGAGGACGTGACCGTCCTCGACGAGCAGGTCGAGTCGGTGGTGTGCCGTTGGTGCGGACCCGCCGGCCAGGTCGACGTCGTCGACGTCGTCGACGTGGAGCCGCAACCCTGAGCACCGAGAACGACCTCCTGCGGCCGGCGATCGAACTGGCCTTCGTCGTCATGCTGAAGGCGAGTCAGGGGCGGCCGCCTGTGCCCGCACCGGCCACGGTGCGTCCCTTCCTGCGCTTTCAGAAGCTCCCTGACCGTGCCCTGGCACCAGTGCGACGGGCCGTCGAGGCCGATGATGACCTCCGCGAGCGGCTCGCCTCGGTGGTCTCCGACGACGACCTCGTTGGCCGGGCAGGGTGGCTGTGGCTGCACCGGCCCGAGGGCTGGGATGCCGAGGTCGCAGCCTTGGTCGTCGAGGCCGGCCGTGACGACGAGGCCGACCGGGAGACCAAGGACGAGCGGTCGGCCCGCCGCCGCGTCGAAGCCGCAGAACGGGCCGCCATCCACGGCCGGGCGACGGCCGAGGCCGCCCGATCCGAAGCGGGTGCGGCGCGAGCCGAGCTCGAGCGCGAGCGAAAGCTCCGGCGAGAGGCGGCCGCGGTCGTCGACGGCTTGGAGCGCCGGGTGAAGCAGCTCGAGGTCGAGCTGCGGTCGGCCCGCCGCAAGCTGGACGATGCCGAGACCCAGGTCGGCACGCTGGTCGTCGGTGCCGCCGAGGCGCAGGCCCGTGCCGTCGAGCTCGAGGCGGCGCTTCTCGCCGCGGCGGTCGATGCCCCCGTCGGTCCCGTCGTTGCGCAGCCCTCCGGGGTCGCACCCGAGGCCCGCGCGCCAGGCGTGCCGCTCGATGCCGAGCTGCTGTCGTCGGCGCTGCGGCGTGCCGCGGGGGCGACTGCCGCGCTCGGAAGGGCGCTGGCCGATGCCGCCGTCGCGGTCGGGCCGGCTTGTGCTGGTGGGGACGACATCGCTCCGGGACCGGCGGACGACGTGCGGGGCGATCGTGAGCGGACGGTGGCTCGGCCCCGCCGCGAGCCGCTCCGGTTGCCGGGCGGGGTGTTCGCCGACAGCGTCGAGGCGGCCGAGGTCCTGGTGCGCCGCCCCGGCACGCTCGTGGTGGTCGACGGCTACAACGTCGCGATGCTGGGCTGGCCCGGTCTCGGGCTGGCCGAACAGCGAGGCCGTCTTCTCGACGCGCTCGACGAGCTGAACGCCCGCTTCGGCACCACGATCCACGTCGTGTTCGACGGGGCCGAGGTCGATGGTCCGGCGGCATCGAGCGCCCGGGCCGGGCGGCGCCACGTCCGCGTCGAGTTCTCGCCGCCCGGGGTCATCGCCGACGAGGTCATCGTCGAGCTGGTGCGGGCGCTCCCGGTCGAGCGGGCCGTCGTCGTGGCCACCAACGACGGTGAGGTGCGCACCCGCTGTCGGGCCGTGGGGGCCAACCTGCTGTCATCGGCCCAGCTGCTGGCCGTCGCTCGGCGCTGACGGTCCGCTCTGGCGTCGTTGGCAACCCTGTCACAGGCGTCGTTCATGATCGCTCTGGGTGGAGCCCGAGCAACCCGGAGGACCGGCCAATGTCCACGTCAACCATCACCATCTCTTGCGACGACTGCGCCATGCAGCACACGACCGCGTGCGAGGACTGCGTGGTCACCTTCCTGTGTGAGCGCGTCCCCGGCGCAGTGGTGATCGACGTCAACGAGATCCGGGCGGTGCGCCTGCTGTCGTCGGCCGGCCTCGTCCCCGAGCTGCGCCATCGCCGACGGCTGGCCTGAGCCGGACTGGCCCGCTCCGTCGCGAAGTTGTCACGGAGCAGCGACGTGGCGACTGAAAGCGGTGCGACGGCCCGGCCGGTACGGTCGTGGCCCGTGCCGTTGAGCGTCTCCTCCGATGCCTCGCTCGCTGACGAGCTCATCGCGCTCGGACGGGCCGAAGGCCTCGATGCGGTCGGGATCGCCCCCGCGCTGCCGTTCGAGCGAGCGCGGCATGCCATCGACGAGCGCCGGGCCGCCGGCTTCGACGCCGGCATGGCCTTCACCTTCAAGAACCCTGCCCGCTCGACCACCCCCGCCAGGGCGGTGGCCAACGCCCAGGCGATCGTCGTCGGCGCCCGCCGCTACGCGCAGGGAGCGCTCGACGAGGCGCTGCCGCCGGCGTCGGGTCGCATCGCCCGCTACGCCCGAGCCGACCACTATGCGCCGCTGCGAGCGGCACTGTGGGTCCTGGCCCGGCGACTCCGGGCCGATGGCCACCGGGCCGTGGTGTTCGCCGACGACAACTCTTTGGTCGACCGAGAGGCCGCCTACCTGGCCGGCCTCGGCTGGTACGGCAAGAGCAGCAACCTGCTGCTGCCCGGCCAGGGGTCGTGGTTCGTTCTGGGGTCGGTGGTCACCGATGCTGCGCTGCCCACTGCCAAGGAGCCCATGGCCGATGGCTGCGGTCCCTGCCGACGCTGCCTCGACGGGTGCCCCACCGGCGCCATCGTGGCCCCGGGAGTGGTCGACGCGCGGCGGTGCCTGGCGTGGCTCGTCCAACGCCCCGGCTCGTTCCCCGTCGAGCACCGCGTCGCCCTGCACGACCGCCTCTACGGCTGTGACGACTGCCAGGAGGTCTGCCCCCCGAACCGTCGTGGCGACGCCCCGTCAGACCCTTCGGTGGCCGGCACCGATCTCCTCTGGCTCCTGTCGGCGTCCGACGACGAGGTGCTGGCCCGCCACGGACGCTGGTACATCGCCGAGCGTGACCCGCGCTGGCTGCGCCGCAACGCCTTGGTGGCGCTCGGCAACACGGCTCCGGTCGACGACGAGGGCGTCGTGACCGCAATCGACCGGTGGCGCCAAGGGGGCGACCCGATGCTCGCCGAGCACGCGACCTGGGCGCTCGCCCGTCTCGCCGAACGCACCGCCCTTGCCGCGACGGGTCGTTGACGTGCGCCGCCACCTGCTCGTCACCAACGACTTCCCCCCGAAGGTCGGGGGCATCCAGAGCTACCTGTGGGAGCTGTGGCGGCGCCTCCCGCCCCAGTCGTTCTCGGTGCTCACCACGCCGCACGCCGGCGCCACCCAGTTCGATGCCGACCAGCCGTTCCGCGTCGTTCGGACCCGTCAGCCCGTGCTGCTCCCCGAGCCATGGTTGGTCGGCCAGGTCAACGCCCTCGCCGACGAGCTCGACGTGCACCTGGTCGTCCTCGACCCGGCCCTCCCGGTCGGCGCGATCGGGCGTCGCCTACAGCGCCCGTACGGCGTCGTCCTCCACGGCGCCGAGGTGACGGTTCCCGGCCGCCTCCCGGGCTCCAAGCAGCTCCTCGGCCGCGTCCTGCGAGGCGCCGAGCTGGTCATCGCCGCGGGCGGTTACCCGGCTGTCGAAGGCGAGCACGCGGCGGGGCGGCCCCTGCCCACGGTGGTCGTGCCGCCCGGCGTCGACGTCGAACGGTTCCGGCCCCTCGACGATGCCGGCCGCGCGGCTGCCCGTGTCCGCCTCGGGCTGCCAGTCGACGGGCCACTCGTGGTCAGCGTCAGCCGGCTCGTGCCCCGAAAGGGAATGGACGTCCTGATCGAGGCTGCCGCCCGGCTGGCCCCGCACCACCCCGGGCTGACGTTCGTGATCGGTGGCGGTGGTCGCGACCACGACCGTCTCGAACGGCTGGTCGCCCGCACGGGTGCCCCGGTGCGCCTCCTCGGCCGCTTCGCCGAGGACGACAAGCCCGACCTGCTCGCCTGTGCCGACGTCTTCGCCATGCTGTGCCGCAACCGGTGGGGCGGCCTCGAGCAGGAGGGGTTCGGCATCGTGTTCGTCGAGGCCGCCGCGGCTGGCGTTGCGCAGGTGGCCGGCGACAGCGGCGGCGCCGCCGAGGCTGTGATCGACGGCGAGACGGGGTTCGTGGTCGCCCATCCCACCGACCCCGACGCGGTTGCGGCGGCCATCGACGCGTTGCTCCTCGACCCTGATCGGGCCCGCTCGATGGGCGTGGCCGCTCGCCGTCGCGTCGAGTCCGACTTCACCTACGAGGTCCTCGCCGGCCGCCTCGGTCGGGCGCTAGGAGCGCTGGCAGGATGAGCGCTGTGGCTGGCATCCGAGCACTCACGGGGTTCCGCATCGTCCTCGCCTCGTGGGCGCTCACCGCGGTGTTCACTGTCAGCGCGGCACTGGCCGTCGCCGATCCCGACCGCTTCATGCCCCAGGGCGTGGCGGTCGACCTGGCCCTCTTCGCGGTCGGCTGCGCCACGTTCTTCTGGGCCTACGCCCTGGCCGTGCAGCGCAGCCGCATCGACGCCATCGGGATCGGTGGCCTTTTCTTCCTGGCCGGTCCCACCGCCCCGACGGCGGTGAAGTGGCACCTGCTCGGGTCATGGGCAGCTCAAGGGGTCGTGGCGGTGGCCGCCGCGTCGTTGCGCCCGTTCACCGCGGTGGCCTTTGCCGTGCTGGCGCCGATGGCCGGTCTGGGCCTGTGCGGGTTGTGGGCTGCCAAGTACGGGACCTTTGGCCCACGCGCAGTCCGCCCGAAGCGCGTCGCCGTAGGCCAGAATGGAGCCCATGGCTGACGCCGCTGTCCAGACGATCACCATCGCCGCGCCGCCCGAGCTGTGCTTCGCGGTAGCTGTCGACTTCCCGACCTACCCCGAGTGGGCACCAGACGTGAAGCAAGCCGTGGTCGTGCAGGCCGACGAGCTGGGCCGAGCCACCGAGGTGTCGTTCACTGCGGCCGCCCTTGGTCGCAGCGCGCGCTACGTCCTCCACTACGACTACGCCACGGCGCCGGCCGAGCTGTCGTGGAAGCTGGTCTCCGGTGACATCACCCGAGCCATCGACGGCTCGTATCGCTTCCTGCCCTCGGTCAGCGAGCCCGGTGGCACCGACGTCATCTACGAGCTCAGCATCGAGCTCGTCGTGCCCTTGCCCGGCTTCGTCAAGCGTCGGGCCGAGGTGCGCATCCTGAACACCGTCAAGGAGCTGAAGACCCGCGTCGAAGCTCTCGCCTCGGCGTGACCCCAGCCGCCCCGCGGCTCCTGCTGCTCACCGGCAAGGGCGGGGTGGGCAAGACCACGACGTCGGCCGCCACGGCGCTGGCGTGCGCCGATCGGGGGCTGCGCACCCTCGTGCTGTCGACCGACCCCGCGCACTCGCTGGCCGATGCCTTCGACGTCCGGCTCGGCACTGAGCCCACGGCGGTCGCACCCCTGCTCGACGGGCAGCAACTCGACACCCGCGTCCGCCTCGAGGAGAGCTGGGGGGACATCCGCACCTACCTGTCCTCCGTGCTCGACTGGGTCGGCGTCGACGCGATCGAGGCCGAGGAGCTCACCGTCCTGCCCGGTCTCGACGAGCTGCTGGCCCTCACCGACCTGGTCGGCCACGCGGCGGGGGGCCGCTATGACGTCGTCGTCGTCGACTGCGCCCCGACGGCCGAGACGTTGCGCCTGCTGTCGCTCCCCGAGGTGCTCGGCTGGTGGATGGATCGGCTGTTCCCCCTCAGCCAACGGCTCACCAAGACGCTCGGTCCTGCCGTGCGCCAGCTCGCCGGTGGCGTGCCCATCGCCGGCGACGACGTGTTCTCAGCAGTGCGCCGGCTCTACGACCGCCTGGCTGCCGTGCGCGCCCTGCTCGCCGACGCCGATCAGACGTCGGTGCGGTTGGTGGTCAACCCCGAGCGGGTCGTCATCGCCGAGGCTCGTCGCACCGCCACGTACCTCGGCCTGTTCGGGTACGGCGTCGACGCGGTGGTGGTCAACCGGCTGCTCCCAGCCGAGGTGACCGATCCGTGGTTCGCCCGGTGGCAGGACGCTCACGCCGAGCACCTCGCCGACATCGAGTCGGGGTTCGCCCCACTGCCCGTGCTGCGCTCCTACCTCGCGGCCGACGAACCGGTGGGCGTCGAGCGGCTGAGGGCCTTTGCCGCCGCGCTCTACGGCGAGCTCGACCCCTCGGCCCGCCTCCACCAGGGCGAGGTGATGCGGGTGACCCGGCTCGAGGGCGGGGCGTCGGCGCTGACGCTGGAGCTGCCGTTCTCGGATCGCAAGGACCTTCGCCTCGTGCGCCGCAACGACGAGCTCGTGGTCACCATCGGTCCGTACCGCAGGGCGCTGCTGCTCCCCGATGCGCTGCGGGCCCGCGCTGTCACCGATGCTGAGCTCGACGGGGGTCGCCTCGTGGTCACCTTTGGCCCCCGCTGAGCTTCCTCTCCGGTGGCGGTAGCGTCGGGATCGATGGCTGACGACAACGTCTCGGGGATGGAGCAGCTGCAGGCGGCTGCGCTCACGGCGATCCGAGCGGGCCAGGCCTTCCTCCAAGCGGCCGAGCACCTGGTGGCCAACCCCGAGTCGGCCGCGCAGCTCGCGTCGATGGTGGCGATGCTGGCCAAGGCCGCCATGAGCACGGTCGTGCCGCCGGCGGCGCCGCCCGCCTCGCCCTCCGCCTCGCCCGCCGCCGATGTCACCGAGGCGACGGGGCTCGACGACGTCGATCCGGGCTTCGAACGCATCGACGTTCGATGAGCAGTTCCACGATCCCACTTCCCCCCACTGGAGGCCGACGATGACGTCGATCACCGAAGACACCGTCCGCAAGCTCGCTGCGTTCCGCAGCACGGGGGCGTCCGTGACCACCTGCTACCTCGACGTCGAGTCCCGCCAGCTCTCCGGGCGCCATGAGCTCGATCGGGGGTTCACCGCGCTGGCCAAGCGAGTCACCGGTGACGACGGCCGGCCAGTGGCGGCGAGCGTCGCCGATGACCTCACCCGCATGGAGCAGCACGTCAAGGCCGGGTTCGGCCGGTCGGGCGTCCGTGGTCTGGCCATGTTCTCGTGCTCCTCGGCGGGTTGGTGGGAGGTGCACGAGCTCCCGGTGCGTGTCACCGACCAGCTCGTCGTGCAAGAGGCACCGGCGGTGCGCCAGATGGAGGAGATCGTCGACGAGTACGAGCGCTTCGGTGTGCTCCTCGTCGATCGCCAGCGCGCCCGGATGCTCGTGTTCCACCTCGGGCAGCTCGAAGATCGCAGCGAACTGTTCGATGAGCTCGATCGCAGTGGGGAGGACTCACGCGACCTCGTCAAGACCCGCTTGTCCCACAAGGCCGACGAACAGCTCAACCACCACCTCAAGCGCGCCGCCCAGGCTGCCTTCGAGGTGCAGCGACGATACGGGTTCGAGCGGCTGCTCGTCGGGGGCCCGACCGACGTCGTGGCCGACCTCGAGCGCCACCTGCACCCCTGGCTGCGCGAGCGACTGGCCGACCGTCTGCACATCTCCGTGACGGCTTCTGACGACCAGGTGCGCACCGCCGCGCTCGAAGTCGAGCGTCAGATCGAGCGTCGCAACGAAGCTGCACTCGTCGGGCGGCTGCGGGAGGGAAGCGGTGGTGGTCGCGCCGTCGTCGGGCTGGCCGCCACGCTCGGGGCACTGGGTGAGCGCCGGGTCGACGTGCTCCTCGTAGCGCACGGGTACTCGGCCGAGGGCTGGCGCTGCGATGGCTGCGTCAGCCTGAGCGCGCTCGGCCGCCGGTGCCCCCGCTGTGGCGCCGACATGGTGATGGTGCCCGATGTCGTCGAGGACGCCGTCCACGACGCGCTGGCCCAGGGCTGCCGGGTGGAGACCTGCGTCGGCAACGCCGATCTCGACGTCGTGGGGCGCATCGGCGCACTGCTGCGCTACTGAGGTGGCGGCTCGCACCGCGCCGGTCGCACCCGGGCGCACTGGCGGTGTCGATGTCGGTGGCACCAAGACCCTCGGTGTCGTCGTGCAGCGATCGGGGGCCGTCGAGTGCGAGGAGCGCGCCGCCACCCCCCGAGGAGCTACGGCGATCGTCGACGCCCTCGTCGAGGTCGTGGGGCGCCTGGGTCCGCTGAGCTTCCTGGGCATCGGCGCCGCAGGCCTCGTCGACGATGTCGGCGTCGTGCGGGCGGCGCCGAACCTCCCCGGGGTGTTTGACCTCCCGCTGCGCGACCTCGTTGCCGAGCGGCTGGGCATCGACGTGGTGGTGGCCAACGATGCCACCTGCGCGGCCCTGGCCGAGTGGCGCCTGGGAGCGGCCCGAGGCGCCCACCATGCGGCAGTCATCACGCTCGGCACCGGCATCGGCGGCGGGTTCGTCACCGGCGGGAGCCTGCTGCTCGGCGCCAACGGGTTCGCGGGCGAGCCGGGCCACATGGTCGTCGATCCGAGCGGACCACGGTGCGTGTGCGGGCAGCGGGGCTGCTGGGAGCGCTACGCGTCCGGGGCCGGGTTGGCCCGCATGGCCCGAGAGGCGGCGATGGGTGGCCGGCTGGACGCGGTGGTGGCGTCGAGGGGTGGCGACCCGGAGGCGGTGCGGGCCGAAGACCTCGGCCCCGCGGCCCGGGCCGGCGACGAAGGTGCTCAGGCGGTCTTTGCCGAGTTCGCGAGATGGACGGCGCTCGGCATCGTCAACCTCGTCAACCTGCTCGACCTCGAGGTCGTCGTGCTCGGCGGTGGGCTGGTGGCCGAAGCCGGGCTCTTCCTGCCCGACGTGCGCCGCTTCGTCGACGAGCTGCTGTACTTCCGGCGGCACCGCCCCTCGACCCAGATCGTGGCCGCCGAGCTCGGTGATCGCGCCGGGGCCATCGGCGCCGCGCTGCTCCGATCGATCGCGCCCAGCTGACCCGGTCGATCAGCGAGCCGACCGCGACGCGAGGGCTTCGACCGTGGTCCAGTTCCGGGCCGTCCCACCCGCTTGCCCCCGACGCGCCAGCGCGGCGGCCAGGCGGGAGCGACCGACCCCGAACGGGAGGTGGAGGTACAGCTCGCGACCGACGACCCGCAGCTCCTCGCCGTCGGCGCCAGGGAGGTCGCTGAAGGCACCGGGCGCCGGTGGGACCGACAGGAACGACACGTGCAGCGTCGTGGGAGCGGCCTTGGCCGAGGGGAAGGGGTTCTGCTCGACGACGGCGGCTAGCTCGTCGCCGGTGCGCACGACGACGGGGATCTCGAAGCCGAAGGTCGCAGTGCACGCCGCCCCGAGGGTGGCAGGGAGGTCGGCCAGCTGATCGGCGCGAACGGTGAGCACGACGTTGCCGCTGCGCAGGTGGGTCTCGACGTCGTGGCCGCCGAGGTCTTCGGCGATCTCGCGAAGGCGGTCCATCGGCACCTGGCGAGCCCCGACGTTCACGGCTCGCAGCAACCCGACGCATCGCACCGTGGCGGCGCCAGTCATGGGGTGACGGGGTCAGCCGTGGGAGACGTGGCGGCTGCGGGCCGCCTCGATCTCACGCCAGGCGGCCTTGCGACCCTCGAACCCGGCCGTCGAGCTCGACTTGCCGGGCTCGAGCATCTTGTAGACGTCGAAGAAGTGCTTGATCTCCTCGAGCAGCTCCTCGGGCAGGTCCCGCAGGTCCTCGACGCCCTTCCACCGGGGCTCCTTGGGCGGCACGCAGAGGATCTTGGCGTCGGGGCCGGCCTCGTCCTGCATCCACAGCACGCCGACCGGCTTGGCCTCGACCCACACCGCCGGGAACGTCGGGTCCTCGAGCAGCACCAGCGCGTCCAGTGGATCGCCATCCTCGCCGAGCGTGTCGGGGATGAAGCCGTAGTCGGCCGGGTAGACGGTGGCCGAGAACAGGCGGCGATCGAGGAAGACCCGTCCGGTCTCGTGGTCGATCTCGTACTTGTTGCGGCTCCCTCGCGGGATCTCGATGACGACGTGGATGCATCCCTCGCGCGGCGGCTTCATGCCCACCATCATGGCCTCATCGCGTCCGGGTCGCCGAGGGCGGTGCGGTTAGCCTTGCGGCCATGGAGTTCCGTCGCATCACGAACCTGCCGCCGTACGTCTTCACCATCATCAACGGCTTGAAGATCGAGGCACGCCGCGCAGGCGTCGATGTGATCGACCTCGGGTTCGGCAACCCGGACATCCCGTCGCCCCAGCTCGCCGTCGAGAAGCTGAGCGAGGCCGCTCACATCGCTCGCAACCACCGCTACTCGGTGAGCAAGGGCCTGCCCAAGCTGCGCGAGGCGCTGGCCGCCCTGTACCTGCGCAAGTGGGGGGTCGAGCTCGACGTCGACACCGAGATCACCAACACCATCGGGTCCAAGGAGGGCTTCAGCCACCTCATGTGGGTGCTGCTGCAGCAGGGCGATGCGGCCATCGTGCCGAGCCCCAGCTACCCGATCCACATCTACGGTCCGCTGTTCGCGGGGGCTGACCTGCGCCAGGTGCCCATGCGCACCGACTCCGACTTCTTCGAGGGCCTCGAGACGGCCTGGAACGTCGGCTGGCCCAAGCCCCGAGTGCTCGTCATCTCGTTCCCTCACAACCCGACGGGCGCCTGCGTCGACCTCGCCTTCATGCAGCGGGTGGTCGACTTCTGCCGCGAGCACGAGATGATCGTGGTGCACGACAACGCCTATGCCGACATGGGCTTCGACGGGTACGAGCCGCCCTCCATCCTCCAGGCCGAGGGCGCCAAGGAGTGCGCGGTCGAGCTCTACTCGTTGACCAAGAGCTTCTCGATGGCTGGGTGGCGGGTGGCGTTCCTGTCGGGCAACCGTGACGTCGTGGCCGCCCTGGTCAAGCTCAAGAGCTACCTCGACTACGGCACCTTCCAGCCTGTCCAGATCGCGGCGACGGTGACGATGAACGAAGTGCCCGACTACCCGCGCGAGGTGTGCAGCATCTACGAGCATCGGCGCGACGCACTGTGCGAGGGCCTCTACCGCCTCGGTTGGGAGGTCCCGAAGCCGAAGGGGTCGATGTTCGTGTGGGCCCCGATCCCCGAGCCCTACTCCGAGATGGACTCCGTCGAGTTCTCCAGCTACCTCGTGCGCGAGTGCGAGGTCGCCACCTCGCCTGGCATCGGGTTCGGCCCCGGCGGCGAGGGCTTCGTGCGCTTCGCCCTCATCGAGAACGAGCAGCGCATCGCCCAGGCGATCCGAAACCTGCGCAAGGGCCTCACCAAGCTCTAGCGGGCCCGGTCCCGGCGTGGGTGCCGTTCACGAACGGTTGACATGGGGGCAACAGCCCAACCGGTCCTGGTCGGTACGGTGCGCTGGTGACCATCACGTGCGTGGCCCGTCTGCACCTGCCCGATCGCCCCGGTGTGCTCGGCCAGGTGGCCAGCCGGATCGGTGCGGTGCGTGGTGACGTCGTCGGCATCGACATCCTCGAGCGGGGCGAGGGGCGCGCCGTCGACGAACTGGTCATCACCCTGCCCGACGACACCCTGATCGAGCTGCTCGGTAAGGAGCTGAGCCAGGTCGACGGGGTGGGCGTGGAGGACCTGCGCACGGTGGCGGACCACCGCTTCGATCACCAGGTGAACGCCCTCGACCTCGCTGCTCAGATCGCCGAGGCGCACGAGGGGGGCCAGGTGCTGAAGGCCTTGGCGACCGAGACCACCCGTGACCTGCGCGCCGATTGGGCTGCGGTCCTGCGGCTCGACCCGGCCGAGGTGGTGGCCGAAGTCGGTGAGGTACCGGCGGTCGGGTGGTTGGTCGCCTTCGTCGAGGGGAGCCGTCACTCTGAGCAGTCAGCGGCGGGGGAGGCCGGGCCCGACGACCTGGCCTGGGCGCTGCTCGGGGCCACCGGGTTGGCCTTCGTCCTCGGGCGCAAGGGCCTGCCCTTCCGATGGCGGGAGCGGCGCCAGATCCAGAGCCTGGCCCGCGTCGCCGGCGCCGTCCTGGCCAGCTCAGCGGCCTGACGCGTGCGGCCAGCGCTGAGCCCGTGCGCCCTCGGCCGGGCCGGGCTGGGCCGGGCGTCAGGCCGAATCCCAGCCAGCTTGTGTGACGAATGGGCGCCTGGCCCGCAGTGGCCGCACAAGCTGGCCCCGAACCGCGTGGGTCAGGTCGTGGCCCAGCTGCGGGAGCGGTCGACGGCCCTGAGCCACTGATCGTGCAACAGGTCGGCGAGGGGCTTCAGGTCGAGGTTGGGCTGCACCTCGACGTCGAGGCGCCAGGTCGCAGCCACCTCGGCCAGCGATCCCCAGACCCCTTCGGCCAGCCCGGCGAGGAACGCCGCCCCCAACGCGGTGGTCTCTTGCACGACCGGGCGGCTCACCGGCACGCCTAACTGGTCGGCCTGCAGTTGCAGCAGCAGCTCCATCACGGATGCCCCACCGTCGACGCGCAGGGTCCGCACGGGTTGCCCGCTCACCGCCGACATGGCGTCGACGGCGTCGCGGACCTCGAACGCGATCGACTCGACCACGGCCCGAGCCAGGTGGGCGCGTCCGGCGCCACGGGTGATGCCCAGGATCGTGCCTCGGGCGTGAGGGTCCCACCAAGGGGCACCGAGGCCCGTGAAGGCGGGCACGATCACGACCCCGCCGCTGTCGGGAACCGAAGCCGCGAGAGGCCCGATCTCGGCTGCTGTGGCGATGATGCCAAGCCCGTCTCGTAGCCACTGGATGGCGGCGCCGGTGACGAAGATCGCTCCTTCGAGGGCGTAGGTGACGGAGGAGTCAGCGAGCTGCCAGGCCACGGTGGTGAGCATGCCCTCCGCCGGTGGGGGGCAGGTCGAGCCGATGTTCATCAGCACGAACGAACCGGTGCCGTAGGTGTTCTTGGTCATGCCCTCGCTGAAGCAGGCCTGGCCGAAGAGCGCTGCTTGCTGGTCGCCGGCGATCCCGCTGATGGGGAGGCCGGCGGGCACGCCATCGAGCCCGTGGGCCGTCACGCCGAACCGTCCCGATGACGGCCAGACCTCGGGCAGGGCGTCCATCGGGACGCCGAGCACCTCGGCCAGCTCAGGGTCCCAGCGCATGGCACCGATGTCGAACAGCATCGTGCGGCTGGCGTTGGTGGGGTCGGTGGCGTGGACCGCCCCGCCCGTGAGGCACCACACGAGCCACGTGTCGATGGTGCCGAGCGCGAGATCGGGTCCGCTGGGCACCCCGCCCTCGTTCAGCAGCCAGGCCGCCTTCGTCCCCGAGAAGTAGGGGTCGAGGACCAGGCCGGTCCGCGCGCGCACGAGAGGAAGGTGGCCGGCAGCAGTGAGCGCCTCGCAGCGGGGTGCGGTGCGGCGGTCCTGCCAGACGATGGCCCGGTGGAGTGGCCGGCCGGTCCGGCGGCTCCAGGCCACCACCGTCTCTCGCTGGTTGGTGATCCCGAGGGCGGCAACGGCCTCACCGCTGCTCGCCACCTCGTCCAGCACCTCGGCCAAGGTGGCCTGCACCGCAGTCCAGATCTCGTCGGCGTCATGCTCGACCCAGCCTGGCCGGGGGTAGTGCTGCGTGAGCTCGCGATAGGCGATGGCCCTGACCGTGCCGTCCTCGGCCACGGCAAGGGTGCGCACGCCGGTGGTGCCGGCATCGATGGCGACGATCACGCCCATGGCTGCTACTTGCGCTTCTTGCGCGGCGTGTTGTGCCCGGTCGACGTGCGGCTCGTGGGGGGCGGCTTCGGCCGGGACGCCGCAGGGGTCGAAGCCCGCGCCGACGAGGTCGTCGCCGAGGAGGTCTTTCCTGAAGAGGTCGTCGCCGACGAGGCGGCCGCCCGCTCGGCTCCGTAGGCCACGCTCTCCTTGGTCCGCAGCGCCGGCGGATCCCAGCCGAACTTGACCATGGCCGCCGCCAGCGTGGCGTACAGGATGCCTCCGAGCACGAGCCCGTAGAGCAGGCCGCCGCCCACCTGGTCGCGAAAGAAGATGAACGAGATGATGATGGCGCCGACGAAGTAGATGCCGAACAGCCGCATCAGCTTCTTCCACGGCACCGGACGGTTCGGGTCCCAGGCCACGGGCCAGATTGCTAGCAGGCCGAGACGGCCCCTGCGGTCCCGTAGCGTGCGCACCCATGCGAGTGGGCGTGCTGACGGGGGGTGGCGATGCTCCGGGGCTCAACGCGGTGATCCGGGCCATCGTGCGCAAGGGCGAGCAGCACTGGGGGGACGAGGTGATCGGCTTCCTCGACGCCTGGGAGGGCGTGATGGACCGCCGCTACGTCCCGCTCGACGTTCGCTCACTGCGCGGCATGCTCCCCAAGGGAGGCACGCTGCTCGGCACCACGAGGGGCAGCCCCTTCGACCGGCCCGATGGGGTGCGCCGGGTGGAAGGGACGTTCGCCGACATGGGCCTCGACGCGCTCATCGTCATCGGCGGCAACGGGTCGTTGACCGTCACGCACCTCCTGCACGAGCAGACCGGCCTTCCGCTCGTCGGGGTGCCTAAGACCATCGACAACGACATCGTCGGCACCGACGTGACCTTCGGCTTCCACACCGCGGTGCAGATCGCTACCGATGCCATCGACCGCCTGCACACCACGGCCGAGAGCCACGATCGCGTCATGGTCGTCGAGGTCATGGGTCGCAACGCTGGCTGGATCGCCACCTTTGCCGGCATCGCCGGTGGTGCCACGGTGGTGCTGATCCCCGAGCAGCCCTTCGACCTCGACGAGGTGTGCGACCTGCTCCGCCGCCGCCACGAGCGGGGTCGTTACGCCTCGATCGTGGTGGTGGCCGAGGGCGCCAAGCCACGGGAGGGCAGTGGGTTCGTGGTGCCCGAGCGGGGGCTCGACCAGTTCGGCCACATCCGCCTCGGTGGCATCGCCGCGCTGCTGGCCCCCGAGATCGAGGAGCGCACCGGGTTCGACACCCGCGTCACCATCCTCGGCCACGTCCAGCGCGGGGGCACGCCGTGCGCCTACGACCGGGTGCTGTCCACCCGCTATGGGCTCGCCGCCATCGATGCCGTGCACGATGGGGCGTGGGGCCAGATGGTCGCCTACCTCCAGCAGAAGATCGTCCGAGCACCCCTCGAGGTGGCGGTCGGCCGGACCCGCACGATCGACCCCGAGCTGTACGGCGTGGCCCAGGTGTTCTTCGGCTGAAGGGGCGTGCCCCGCGGCCGCGCTTGCGGGAACGCTCGATGAACAGGCCGTTCGGCCCGTGACAGATCGGCGTTCCCCGGGGTATTCTCCCGTGAACCCATCGAGAAACTCCGGTTCGAGGGGCACCCAGGCCACGGGAAGGAACTCCGGAACATGTCGATCGACCCCGCGTTGGTTGTTGCAGGTCTCATCGTCGGCTTCGTCGTCGGCATGACGGGCATGGGTGGCGGCGCGCTGATGACGCCGATCCTCGTGCTCGTCTTGGGCATCACGCCGTCGTCGGCGGTGTCGAGCGACCTCGTTGCGTCCTTGATCATGAAGCCGGTGGGAGCCACGGTCCACGCGCGGCGAGGAACGGTCAACAAGGAGCTCGTCGGCTGGCTCTGCCTCGGCTCGGTGCCAACGGCCTTCTTCGGGGTGCTCGTGCTGCAGAGCCTTGGGGGCGGCAAGGAGCTCGAGGACAACATCAAGCTCTTCCTCGGTGTCGCGTTGCTGCTGGCGGCGGTCACCATGATCGTCAAGAACGTGCTCGTACGGCGGCGCACCGGCGCGTTGGCGATCGACCCCGCCCTCCGGGCACCCCTGCACATCCGCCCGGTGCTCACCCTGATGATCGGCGCGATCGGCGGCCTGGTGGTCGGCATGACCTCGGTGGGCTCCGGCAGCCTCATCATCGTCATGTTGATGCTCCTGTACCCGACGCTGACGGCCCGTGAGCTGGTCGGCACCGACCTGGTGCAGGCGATCCCCTTGGTGGCCTCGGCCGCCCTCGGGCACATGATCTTCGGCTCGGTCGACCTGACCATCACCGGCAGCCTGCTCATCGGTGCGCTGCCGGCCGTGTACGTCGGCGCTCGCATGTCGGCCAAGGCCCCCGATGCGGTGATCCGACCGATCCTGGTGCTGGTGCTGCTCATCTCGTCGCTCAAGCTGCTGCAGGTCAGCAACGAGTGGCTCATGGTGGTGCTCGGGGTCGGCCTGGCCGGCTACCTCGTCATGATGATGGTGAGTCGGCGCCGGGCCACGACGGCCACCGCCGGCGTCGACGTCGCTCTCGAACCCTCAGCGCGCTGAGGCCGCCGGGCGCGAAGCTGCGCCCGATGAGTGCTCCCGACCGAACCGTGCTGACCACCGGAGCCAACTCCGGCCTCGGCCTCGCCACTGCCATCGAGGTGGCGCGACGCGGCTACCGCAGCATCGGCAGCGTCCGCGACGAGGCCAAGGCCGCCACCGTGCGGGCTGCAGCCTCGGCGGCCGGGGTCACGGTCGAGACGGTGCTGCTCGATGTGACCGATGCTGATCGTTGCCGTGTCGTCGTCGACGAGGTGGGTCCGCTGTACGGGCTGGTGAACAACGCCGGCTATTCGGTGACCGGCGCGATCGAGGACGTGGGCGACGACGAGGCGCGAGCCATCCTCGAAACGATGGTGATGGCCCCGATGCGGTTGGCCCGCCTGGCACTGCCGGGGATGCGAGAGCATCGAGCCGGGCGCATCATCATGATCTCGTCGATCTACGGGCGCACGACGACGCCCTTCACCGGTTGGTACCAGGCGGCCAAGCACGCCGTCGAGGGGGCCAGCGACGCCCTGCGGATGGAGGTGGCGGGCTTCGGGGTCAAGGTGGTCCTGGTCGAGCCCGGGGGCTTTCGCACCGCGATCTTCGACGAGGTCAACCGCGACATCGCCAAGCGGGTGGGATCTGCCTACGGCTCGGCCTACGAGCGCCTGGCCCAGGCCAACCGCCTGGCCCAGCCCTTCCTCGGTGATCCGGCGCAGGTCGCCCGCCTCGTGGGCCGGTTGCTGTCGGGCAACCCCCGGGCCCGCTACCTCATCGGGGTCGATGCCCAGGCCGCCGCGCTGTCCGATCGCTTCACGCCGACCTTTCTCAGCGACCTCGTGACCAGACGCGTACTCGGTCTCTGACGGGGGCTCCCGACGGTGGCGACTAGCCGCGCACGGCGGTGGTTGCCGTCACCCCGGTTGTTGCCGTTGGTGCTGTGGTGGTCACCGCCACCTTCGCCACCGTCGTCGTCGTGGGGGGCGGGACCGTGGTCGGGGCGGTCAGGGTCGTGGTCGTCACGAGGACTCCGCCGGGTTTGGGGAGGTCGTTGTAGGCCGTGGGGTCGAGATCGCGGTAGTCGTTTCGGTCGAGCAGTTCGTCGCTGAGGCGGCCGTCGCGCACCGGCAGGGGTGTTCGCTGCCCTTCGATCAACAACCGCACGCCCTTGACGCCCTCGACGCCGGTGACGCTGTAGACGATCTGGGCCACCGCCTTCTTCTGGCTGTCGCTCTGAACGCCGAAGAAGGCGCGACTCAGGTCGATCACCAGGGTGCCGTCGGCCTGCAGCGAGACCGCCTGACGCAAGGTGGTCCCCGCCGGGATCCACGTCGTCCAGCCCTTGTCGCGCTCGGTCTGGGTCAGCCCGTCGAGGAGCGCCTGCATCAGGGCCGTCGTGTCGTTGGCGGGCACGTCCCGGGCGGCCTGGCGGAGCACCTCCGAACCGGAGTTGCGGTCGGGGCCGAGGAAGTACACCTTCGGCCCGGTCAGTCCCTCGACCGCTGGGGCCGCGGCGGCGTTGCCGAGATCGACGTTGACCTTGGTGGCGTCGATGTCCTCGGGCGAGCCCTGGCCCGAGATGCCGCAGGCGCCGAGGGCGAGCGAGGCCGTGGTCATTGCGAGCAGCATCCGCCACAGCCTCACGACACCACCTCGGCCGGGAGCTCGATGACGAAGCGGGCCCCGTGGTCACCGTCGGTGCGGTCCTCGACCCAGACCCGGCCTCGGTGCAGTCGCACGTGCTCGTTGACAAGCGCGAGGCCGAGACCAGCGCCGTCGCCAGTGCCCCGGCGGCCCGCGCCGGCCCCGCGAGCGAAGCGCTCGAACACCAGCTCGCGCTCTTGGGGAGGAACACCGAGGCCATGGTCCTCGACGGCGATCAGCACCAGCTCCGGGGGGAGGCCATCGGAAGCTGCCGCCTCGACCTCGACCTCGACCGGTCCGCCCCCACCGTGAATGCGGGCGTTGTCGAGCAGGTTCGTGACGACTCGGGCCAGGCGCCGCTTGTCGGCTCGCATCACCATGTCCTCGGCCGGTTCCTTCACCGTCAGCGTCACGTCCTCGGCGCCGCTGAAGGCCACAGCCTGACGCACGAACTCGGCTACCGGTACGTCATCGAGGTTGAGCCGGACGGCACCGGCGTCGAAGCGGGAGATCTCCAAGAGGTCCTCCACCAGGCCCTGGAAGCGGGCCACGTCGGCCACGAGGAGGTCCAGGGCCTGACCGGCCCGCTCGGACAGCTCGTCGCGCCGGGCTTGCAGCACCGACACCGAGGCCGACAACGTCATCAGCGGTGATCGCAGCTCATGGCTGACGTCGGACGCGAAGCGGGCGTCGCGCTCGACGCGGAGCTGCAGGGCAGCGGCCATGTCGTTGAACGAGCTCACCAGGGCTTCGAGGTCTTTGTCGTCGACGTCTTCGAGGCGGGTGTCGAGCCGCCCGCCGGCGATGGCCATGGCCGCCTGGGCGGCCGCCGAGATGGGGCGCACGGCCCGCCCCGACGCCCACATGCCGAGCAGCACGCCGAGCAGCGTCGTCAGCACGGCAGCGCCGATCAGCGTGTAGCCGACGGAGCGAAGGCTGTTGTCGAGCTCGTCGAGCGAGACGATCTCGAAGTAGGCGGCATCCACGCTGGGCAACGGCACCCCGACGGCCAGAACGGCGCCGCCGCGCAACCCGTAGCGCTGCTTGGCGGCGATGCCGGTGCTGGCGACGCGGTCGCGCAGCGCGCTCGGGAGGCTGTCGGGGCCGTACTCGGCGGTGAGCGCGGTCCAGCTCGAGCGGTACTGCACGAGCGGGTGAGAGCTGGTGGTGGTGGGGAGCGAGGCCAGCAGCGGCTGCAGGTTGGGCTGGGCCGACTGCAGCGAGTCGCGCACCTGGCGGGCGTTGGTGAACGTCTGGGTCACCACGAGGTTCTCGCGCTGGCGCAGGAGCGTCGAGCGGGTGATGGCATAGGTCGTGCCGGCGAGCAGCACGCTCAGCACCATCGCCCCGAGGGCAAAGGTGAAGGTGATCCGGGCCCGGAGGCCCATGCGGCGCGGCCGGAACCGACTCAGCCTTCTCATGGCGTGAGGTGGATCGTCACCCCTGCAGGCGGTAGCCCATGCCGCGGACCGTCACGACGTGACGTGGGTTGGCGGGGTCGGCCTCGACCTTGGTGCGCAGGCGACGCACGTGCACGTCGACGAGGCGACCGTCGCCGAAGTAGCCGTAGCCCCACACTCGGTCGAGGAGCACCTCGCGGCTGAAGACGCGGCCGGGGTTGCTGGCCAGCTCGCACAGCAAGCGGAACTCGGTCTTGGTGAGGTGGAGCTCTTCGTCGCGCAAGAGCACCTTGCCCTCCTCGGGCACGATCTCGAGATCGCCGAACACGAGGCGGGCATGGCCGGGTAGCGGGGGGCGGGCCCGGCGCAGGAGGGCGCGTATCCGGGCGGAGAGCTCCTTGGGGGCGAAGGGCTTGGTGAGGTAGTCGTCGGCTCCGGCTTCGAGCCCGGCCACGACGTCGTGGGTGTCGGCCCGTGCCGTCACCATCACGATCGGAACGTCACTCGTGCGCCGCAGCGCACGGCACAGCTCGAAGCCGTCGATGCCCGGGAGCATGATGTCGATCAGCACGACATCGCTCGGCGTGCGGGCGAACGCCTCGATCGCCTCCTCGCCATTGGCCGTCTCCTCGACCACCCAGCCCTCGTCTTCGAGGGCCATCTTCACGGCGGTTCGGATCCGCTCGTCATCCTCGACCGTCAAGATGCGGGTTCCCACGGGGGCATCATCGCCGATCGCGGCCGTCTCGTGTACGTCATACGGTGGCGCGATGCCAGCCGAGGCCGAGTTCGACGTTGCGCCCACTGGTCCCGCGGCGCGTCGCTGGGCCGAGCTGCTCGCTGGTTGGGCAGTGCCCGACGAGATCTTGGCGGCGGCGCCGGAATCACCGTGGGGGTTCCCGACGGCGTTGTGGACGCCTCCGGCTGAGCCTGAGGACTCGCCGTCCCGGCGGGCGGCACTGGCGCTGCTGGGCGACGGAGGGACCGTGGCCGACATCGGCTGCGGCGGGGGCGCCGCCGCCCTCGCCCTCGTGCCTCCCGCCCGCTCGCTGATCGGTGTCGACGACTCGGCAGGGATGCTGGAGGTGTTCGCCGCCGGCGCCGAGGCGCGGGCCGTGGCCCATCGCGAGATCCATGGCTCGTGGCCGGCCGTGGCGGGCGAGGTCGAGGCCGTCGACCTCGTCGTGTGCCACCACGTGCTCTACAACGTGTCGGCGCTGGCGCCGTTCGTCGGCGCGCTGACGGCCACCGCCCGCCGGGGCGTCGTGGTCGAGCTGGGTGGCAGCCACCCGCTGCTCGGCCTCGCCCCGCTCTGGCGGCGGTTCTGGGACCTCGACCGGCCCGAGGGGCCGAGAGCCGACGACGCCGTCGCCGTGCTGCGCGAGCTGGGCATCGATCCGGTGGTCGAGGTGGCCGAGCGGGCCCGACTGCACTGGGCGTCGCCCGCCGAGGAGGTCGCCTTCGCCCGCAAGCGGCTGTGCCTACCCGCGTCGCGCGACGGCGAGGTTGCTGAGGCGTTGGCCGAGCTGCCGCGCGGTCCTCGACCCGTGGTCACCGTGTGGTGGCGGCCGTGATCCCGGCGGCCAGCAGGAGGTCCTGCAGCGGCTCGTAGATGAGGGGGCTGGCGGCCACGACGGCACCGGGGCGGGCCGGACCGCCGCCGATCGCACCGGTGATGGCTCCTGCTTCGCGCGCGATGAGGTCACCCGCGCTCAGGTCCCACGCCTTGAGGCCCGCTTCGTAGTACGCGTCGACGCGACCGCAGGCCACCGAGCACAGGTCGATGGCCGCGGATCCGCCCCGGCGGATGTCGCGAACGCGGGGTAGGACGTGCACGAGGCCGAGCGCCTGGCGCTCGCGGCGCTCGGCCGAGTACGAGAACCCGGTGGCGACAAGCGCAGTGGCCAACTCGGCGGCCCCGGAGACGGTGATCGGCGCGCCGTTGAGGGTGGCGCCCTCGCCGAGGGCGGCGGCGAACGTGTCACCCATGGCCGGAGCATGGACGACACCGGCGACCGTGACACCGCCTACCTCGACGCCGATCGACACCGCGAACCCGGGGAGGGCGTAGACGTAGTTCGTCGTGCCATCGATGGGGTCGATGACCCAGAGGACCCCGCTGGTACCCGGGCTCGATGCGCCCTCCTCGCCGAGCACCCCGTCGCCGGGCCGGGCGGCGCGGATGCCCGCCACGATCAGCTGCTCCGAAGCGCGGTCCATCTCGGTGACCATGTCGGTGGCGCTCGACTTGGTGTCGATGGTCGTGCGGCTGCGGTGCAGCCCGTCGAGCACCAGCGCCCCGGCTTCGAGGGCCAGCCGCTCGGCCAGTGCCAGCAGGGCGAGGCGCTCGTCGCGGTCGAGGCTGGTGGTCCGGCTGTCGTCAGTCACCGGCTCACGGTAGGGCACGGGTAGGTTGCCGCTGGTGGCCCCCGTCGACCTGCGCAGCGACACCGTGACCAAGCCGTCGGATGCCATGCGCCGGGCGATGGCGGCGGCCGAGGTGGGTGACGACGGCTTCGGCGACGACCCGACGGTGCGCCGCCTCGAGGAGGCCTTCGCCGCGCGGGTGGGCAAGGAGGCGGCGCTGTTCGTGCCTTCGGGTGTGATGGCGAACCAGATCGCCTTGCGCCTGCTCGGCCGGCCGGGCACGCGGGTGCTGGTCGGAGCCCAGCAGCACATCGTCACCTACGAGCAGGGCGCCGCTGGGATGAACGCCAGCTCGCAGCTGCACCTCGTTGCCGATGTTGATGGCACGCTCGACCCGGCTGAGGTCGCGCTGCAGGTCGAGGCCGCCGAGCACCACTGGGCGCCGTGCAGCGCGGTGTTCGTCGAGAACACCCACATGCCGACCTGCGGATCGCCCTGGCCCCTCGAGCGACTGCAGGCCGTCGCTGCGGTGGGCTTGCCCATGCACCTCGACGGCGCCCGCCTCTTCAACGCCGAGGTGGCCACCGGCGTGCCGGCGGCCGCGTACTCGAGCTGCGCCACCACGGTCATGTGCTGCTTGTCCAAGGGGCTCGGGGCGCCGATCGGGTCGCTGCTGGCCTCGACGGCCGACCTCATCGCGGCGGCTCGTGACGAGCGAAAGCGCTTCGGCGGCACGATGCGCCAAGTCGGTGTGCTCGCTGCTCCCGGGCTGCTGGCGTTGGCCAACGTCGAACGGCTGGCCGACGACCATCGCCGCGCCCGCCGCCTGGCCGAGGCCGCCGCCGAGCGCTGGCCCGGCTCGGTCGACCCCGGCCGGGTACGCACCAACATCGTGGTGCTCGAGCACCAACAGCCGGGGGCGGTCGTGACCCACTTCGAGGCGCACGATGTGTGGGCCACGACGCTCGGCCCCCGAGCGGTGCGCCTCGTCACCCACCTCGACGTCGACGATGCCGGCATCGAGCGAGCGTGCATCGCGATGGCGACGGCTCCGTGATCGGCCGCTGATCATGCCCATCGACGACACCATCCCGGCGCGGGTGCTGGCCGTCTACGCCCATCCCGACGACCCCGAGGTGTCGTGTGGCGGCACGCTGTCACGCTGGTCGCAGGCCGGGGCCGAGGTGCACCTCGTGGTCGTCAACGCCGGTGACAAGGGCACGAACGACCCGAGCACCGACCCGCACGCGCTGGCCGCGATACGCGCCGGTGAGGTGCGGGCGGCGGCGGCCGTGCTCGGTCTTGCCGGGGTGACGCTCCTCGGTCATCCCGATGGCGAGACGATCAACGACTCGGCGCTGCGCGAAGCGCTCGTGGCCGTGGTGCGCAGGGTGCGGCCCGAGATCGTGGTCTGCCCCGATCCAAGTGCGCTGCTGTTCGGCGACGGTTACGTCAACCACCGCGACCACCGGGTGTGCGGCGAGGCGATGCTCGACGCCGTGGCCGCGGCCGCCCGGCCGCTCTACTACCCGGGGTCCGGTGGCGAGGCGTGGGCGGTCGCTGCGCTCTACCTGTCAGGCACGCTCGAGCCCGACACGTGGGTCGACGTCGGGCCCACGCTGGCGACCAAGGCGGCTGCACTCGCGTGTCACCGAAGCCAGCTCGGGGGGACCGGCGAGTACGTGCACGAGCTCGTCGGCCTGCGGGCCCAGGACGTCGGTCGCGCCGTTGGGCTCGGCGCCGCCGAGACGTTCCGGGTCCTTCATCTCACCGGCTGAGGAGGCGCCTCCAGCCTGCGTCGCTCGGTGCTTCAGGACCGCAGGGCAGCGGCTCGGGCAGCCTCTTCGGCGGTGGTGTTGCCGAATCCGGGCTCGCCGATGCCGGGAAGGATCGCGTTGAGCGGGTGGCGCAGGTCGTCGATGTAGCCGAGGGCGTAGGCCCCGCGGTCGTAGCCCATGAGCTTCAGCAGGTCGATGGGCAGGGTTCGGGCCACCTCGGCCGGCACCGTGAGGTACTGGTTCTCCTCTTGGCGCAGCCACGCCCGGGCGTAGGTGATGTTGATGCCGATCCTGGTGCTGTCAGTCTGGTTGGCGCCCCCTCCGTGGTAGACGCTGCCCGAGTAGACGAGCACCGATCCACGACGCATCTCGGCCGGCTCGGTGTCGCTCGGACCGAAGCGCAGGCCGTCGTCCAGGTGGTTGCTGCCGAGCACGACGCGTGTCGCCCCGTTCGCCTCGGTGAAGTCGGTCAGGGCCCAGATCGTGTTGCACTGCGCCTCGTACCCGTTCGGGAACGGGAAGAAGTCGAAGGCCCACTGGTCGCGGTGGATGGGCTGGGCCGGTTGGTCGGGTCCGATGGCGATGGCCTGAGTGAGATGGAGCTGGAAGCTGGTGGAGTCGGTCAGGAGCTGCTTGACGGTGGCCAAGGTCAGCGGGTGCATGACCAGCTCTCGGCACGCCGGGGAGCGGGCGATGAGGCCGCCGGTGCGGCGCGTGTGGCGACCACTGAAGTCGTCGGGACCGGAAGGGGTGACGATCAGGTAGGGCGCAAGCTCCTTCTCGATCCGGTCGAGCAGCTCGGGCGACACGAGGTCATCGACGATCACTGCGCCGTCACGCGAGACGGCCTCGGATACTGAGTCCGGGCCGGCGTCGGCGGCAAGGTGGGCTATGGGCACTGGAGCCTCCTCGGTCTTCGTCGAGTCTGCCCCGTCGGGGCCTCGATCATGGGGTGGCGGGCTTGCGCCACACGGAGATGTGCGACGTGCTCTCCGCCGTGAACGGGTCGCGCCGCCAGTTGGCCCAGCGGGCGTCGAGCTTCATCCCGGCGATCCGTGCCATCAGGTCGTACTCGGCCGGCCAGGCAAAGCGGTGCGTCGAGTCGAACGTCCGACCCTGCCCGCCGCGCACCCACGCGTGGTGCGACGTGAGGCGCTGGTTCACGACGTCGAACTCGTCGACGCCGAAGTGCCCATCGGCCACCTCGTAGGCAAGGAGGGTCTCGCCCATCGGCAGCTGACGCAACCGCGGAACACCGACCTCGACGACGAACGCCCCACCGGGAGCAAGGTGCTCGCTCGCGTTGCAGAAGCAGTCGACCTGTTCGTCCTGGGTGAGCAGGTTCGAGATCGTGTTGTAGACGAGGTACACGAGGCCGAACTCGCCATCGACCCGGGTGCTGGCCATGTCACCGATCGTCACCGAGACGCGCTCGGAACCCGGCTTGGCCCGCATCTGGTCCACCATCGCTCGGGACAGCTCGATGCCGGCGACGTCGACGCCGCGTCCGATGAGTGGGATCGCCACCCGCCCAGTTCCGATCGCGAACTCGAGGGCTCGTCGGCCAGCGGCCAGGTCGGCGAGGACGTCGATGGTCGGCCCGAGCACGGCCGGGTCGAACATCGCTGCAGACGCCTCGTCGTAGTGGGGCGCGATGGTGCTGTCGAAGATGCCGTCGGACACTCGCGCAGTGTCGCAGGCCACACCACGCACTCGTCAGGGAATCCTGAAGCACGATGCGAAATGGGCGGTCCCGCCTCGGGGCCGACCCCTACGGTTCGTCCATGACCCGCCGATTCGTCGATCTGAGCCATGTTGTCTCTGATGGTCTGGTGACCTATCCAGGGTTGCCGGCGCCTCACGTGTTCGAGCACCTCGGGCGCCAGGCGGCCGAGGCGGTGTACGGGCCGGGCGTGACGTTCCAGATCGGCATGATCACGATGTGCGCCAACACGGGGACCTACCTCGACGTGCCGTTCCACCGCTTCGCTGACGGCCACGACCTGTGTGGTCTCGCGCTCGAGCGGGTGTCCGACGTGCGAGCCGTGTGCGTCGACTGCGTCGGCATGCCCAGCATCGGCCCGGCCGTGCTCGACGGCCTCGACCTGCGCGATGCCGCCGTGCTCCTGCGCACCGATCACAGCCGCCACTTCGCCACGCCCGCCTACTTCGAGGACCACCCGTACCTGTCCGCTGAAGCCGCCGCGGCGCTCGTTGCCGCCGGTGCCGCGTGCGTCGGCATCGACTCGTTGAACATCGACGCCATCGCCGGGCCTGACGGTGCCGGCCGGCCCGTCCACACGACCTTGCTCCGCGCCGGCATCCCGATCATCGAGCACCTCACGTACCTCGACCAGGTTCCCCGCGTGGGCGCCCGCTTCAGCGCTGTTCCTCCGAAGATCACTGGCCTCGGCACGTTCACCGTGCGGGCCCACGCCATCGTCGAGGACTAGTTGGGGCGCGGCTTCCGATCTTGGAGCTGTGACCACTCGCCCATGGCCCGCAGCACGAGCACGGCGATGATCGCGGTACCACCCGCGGCGAAGACCGCCCCGACCAGGGCCCCGATGGCGGCGCCGGTGCTCGATGCCCCCTGCAGGTCGGTGAACCCGTAGCCGATGAGCCCTCCGGCCAGTCCGGCGAACAGGATCGATGCGAACGCCACGATTCGGGCGCCGGGCGAGGGGAGTGCGGAGAGGGGGGCTTGGGGGCGAGCGTTGGGCACCTGGGAAATCGTAGGGGTGACGCTCCTAGAGTGCGCCGCCGTGCGTGCCCTGGTCGTGTTGCCCACCTACAACGAGGCCGACAACCTCGACGAGGTGCTGCGCCGAACCCGTGACGCGGTGCCGGGCCTCGAGGTGCTGGTCGTCGACGACGGGAGCCCTGACGGCACCGCCGAGCTGGCCGAGCGGCTTGGCGCCCAGTTCGGGGCCGTGCACGTGCTTCGGCGAACGAGCAAGGACGGCCTGGGGGCCGCGTACCGGGCCGGGTTCGCCTGGGGTCGCGACCACGGCTACGACGTGCTCGTCGAGATGGACGCCGACCTGAGCCACGATCCGGCCTCGTTGCCGGCACTGCTGGAAGCGATCACCAAAGGAGCCGACCTGGCCATCGGTTCGCGCTACGTGCCCGGCGGGGCGATCCCGAACTGGGGGGTCCACCGCCTGCTGCTGTCCAAGTGGGGCAACCGCTACGCCGATGCTGCCCTGCGGCTCGGCGTGCGTGACTCGACGTCGGGGTTCCGGGCGTACCGGTCGGCGATCCTCGATCTCATCAACGTCTCTGCGGTACGCGCTGACGGGTACGGCTTCCAGATCGAGATGACCTACCGGGTGCGCGGGGTCGGCGGCGCGATCGCCGAGGTCCCGATCTCGTTCACCGATCGGGTGCGCGGCGAGTCGAAGATGTCGGGCCGCATCGTGATCGAGGCCATGGCGCTGGTGACCGGCTGGGGGGTTCGGGATCGCCTCGGTTCCCTCACCGGCCGGGGGCGTCGCTGACGGTGGCGCCGCCTGGCGCGATGATCGGGCCGTGGCCCGCACCATCGTGCACGTCGACATGGACGCGTTCTTCGTGTCCGTCGAGCTGCTGCGCCATCCCGAGCTGCGGGGCCTCCCCGTGGTCGTGGGCGGCACGGGCGATCGAGGTGTCGTCGCCGCCGCGAGCTACGAGGCCCGCCGCTTCGGCATTCACTCGGCGATGCCGTCGACCCGGGCCCGGCGCCAGTGCCCGCAAGCGGTGTTCTTGCCTGGCGATCACGCCCGCTACGAGGAGGTGAGCCGTGATCTCCACGAGCTGTGGGACTCCTTCACGCCACTGGTCGAGGGGATCTCGCTCGACGAGGCGTTCCTCGACGTGACCGGTGCGTCCCGCCTCCTCGGTGGTGGCGCCGCCATCGCCACCCAGCTCCGCCAGCAGACCACCGAGCGATTCGGGCTGACCTGCTCGGTCGGGGTGGCACCCAACAAGCTGCTGGCCAAGCTCGCCAGCGAAGCGGCCAAGCCCAAGGTGGTGCCGTCGGGCATCGACCCGGGTCACGGGGTGGTGGTGGTCGCGCCCGGCGACGAACTGGCTTTCCTCCACCCCCATCCAGTCCGCGCGCTCTGGGGGGTCGGGCCTGAGACCGCCGCCCGGCTCGAGCGCCTGGGCGTGCGCACCGTGGGCGATCTTGCGGCCCTGCCCCTGGCCGGCGTGGTGGCCGCGCTGGGGCGGGCGAGCGGTCATCACCTCCACGAGCTGGCCAACGCCCGCGACAACCGTGCGGTGGTGCCTGACCAGGCGGCCAAGTCCATCGGCCACGAGCAGACCTTCGCCCACGACCACCACGAGCGAGCCACCCTCGCCGTCGAGTTGGTGCGGATGGCCGACGCCGTGGCCAGCCGCCTGCGCCAGGGCGGGTTGGCAGCCCGCACGGTGACCCTCAAGGTCCGCTTCGGCTCGTTCACCACCATCACCCGTTCGATCACCCTCGCCGAACCGGCCGACACCGGACCAGCGGTCGCCCGAGCCGCGAGGGCGCTGCTCGACCAGATCGACCCGACCCCGGGCGTGCGGCTCCTCGGGGTCAGCACCTCCAACCTCGTGGACGGTGGTCAGCGCCAGCTCAGCCTCGACGAGGTGGGTCAGCCCGGGTGGGATGAGGCGAGCAAGGTCGTCGATGGCATCCGCGACCGGTTCGGCCGCGCTGCCATCGGGCCTGCCAGCCTCGTCGACCAGGGAGGGCTCCGAGTGGTGCGGGGCGGCGAGCAGCAGTGGGGTCCCGTGCATCCGAACGCCGCGCCCACAGCGGGTGGCGACCAGGGCTCCTGAAGTGATCCGCCACGCGTTGTCGGGCGAGGACTCCTGTGTCAAGATGCGTCTGTTCCAAGGGTCTCAAGGGGTAGGGAATGCCGCTTTCAGAAGACGAGCAGCGCATCCTCAGCCAGATCGAACAGCACTTCTACGAGGACGACCCGCACTTCGCCCAGAGCGTCAGCGAGTCGTCGCTCTACCGGCACGCGCTGCGCAACATCAAGTGGGGCGCGGTGCTGTTCGTGGTGGGCCTGACGTTCCTCGTGCTCACGCTCAGCGTCAGCTTCGTCGTGGCGTTCGTCGGCTTCCTGATCATGCTTGCCGCTGCGTTCGGCATCGAGCGCAACGCCCGCAAGCTGGGGCGTGCCGGCCTCGATCAGGTCACCACCTCGGTCCGCTCGGGCCGCCTGCGGTCGACCTTCGGTGGTGCTGGTCAGCGCATGCGTGACCGCATGAAGCGCGACGACCAGTAGTCAGGCCGGCTCGAACGACGACCGCTCGGAGTCGTCGCGTCGCCACAGTGGGCGGGGGTCGGCCAGCCAGCCGAGGCGGGTGAGCCATGACGCACGGTCCCACGCCTCGTGCTCGAGCGCACTGACGTCGCGCTGCGAGCAATCGGCTTCGTCGGCGCTGACCCCCTGCGGTGCGTAGGCCGCCAGCGAGGTGCGATCAGCGATGCGCTGCACCAGGCGGGGATCAGCCGTGGTGGTCACGGCCGCCCGTTCCGCTACCTCGTGTGGGGTCTGGCTGGCGATGGGGGCCATGCCGAGACGGTCGAGCAGCTCGCCCAGCTCGGCCCACGAGACCAGCGCTCGGTCGGCCGGTGAGCTGGCCCGATCGCGCCGCCGCCGCCAACGGGCCTTGCGCAGCGCCGGCACCACGAGGAGCCAGCCGCCGGCGAGCACGGCCAGACCGAGCAGCCACAGTGCAACGGTCAGGCCGAGTGGGCGCTGATGGTGGTCGGTGGTGCTGCCCTGGCCACCGGCGTTGAACGGCAGCAGCCCGGTCTCGGGTTCGACGGGCTCGCCTGGCACCGTGGTGCGGCTCGTGGTGCTTCCCGGTGTCGTGGTGGCGGTGCTCGAAGTGGCGGGTTGATCGGCCTGCTGCGCCGCCACGCCGGTGGCGTCCTCGAGACCGGGGGCGCCGCGGCCCGGCGTCGGCTCGAAGGCCACCCAGCCGATGCCGTTGAACCACACCTCGGGCCAGGCGTGGGCGTACTTGCCGAGGACCTGGAAGGTTCCATCGCCCTTCGCCATGCCGGGCGTGAAGCCGACCGCCACCCGGGCCGGGACGCCCAATGAGCGCGCCATGGCGGCGAACGTCCCCGCGAACTGCTCGCAGTACCCACGGCCCTGGCGCAGGAAGCTGACGATGGCGTTCTCATCGTGCCCGGCGCGCACCGACAGGTCGTAGGTGAAGTTGACCCGGAACCAGTCCTGCAGCCGGCGGGCCTTCTCGTACGGCGTAGTGGCGCCGGCGGTGACCTTGGCGGCCTGCTGGGTCACCACGGTCGGGAAGTCGGCTGGCAGTGGCAGGTAGGTGCTGGCGATCGAGGCCGGCAGCGGCCCCGAGGCTCCCTCGAGTTGGGCCTTGGTCGGCCGGGAGAGCGCCGAGACCACCGAGTAGGTCTGACCGTTCGAGCTGTCGGCGCCGGTGACGATGCTCGAGGTCTCCGGGTCAAAGGCCAGGTCGGACCCACCGGTCACGTTGATCGGGCTGAAAGCGGCCGGCAGCCAGATCGAGTCGAGCCCGGCGATGGTGAAGTCCTGGCGCAGCACCGTCGAGCGGGCCTGCGTGGTGAAGGGCCCGGACACGTCGCGATAGGAGCGGCTCGACGACCAGATCTTGCCGTCGAAGCGATCGAGGGCCGTGAGGCGCCAGTACGTGGCCTCAGAAGCCCGCACTGTGAAGGCCAGCGTGGCGCTGCTGTTGGCCAGCCGGCCTCGGATGTCGACCAGGGGTGACAAGGTGACCCGGGTTCCGTCGCCGCTGCCCCCCTTGGTGCTGAGCAGCGGTGCCTCACCGGCGCCGGGCAGTGACGGGCCGAGCACCGCGCCGGCCACCAGCGCGGCACCACCGACGAGCGCGCCGACGCGAAGCGTCGCCCGTGTCGCCCCGTCACGCTGGCTGGCCAGCCACGTGCCCTGGCGCTGCTGCAGCGCCTGGCGGTGGAGCAGGGCGAAGGCTAGGGCCGCCGCGAGGTAGAGAGCGGTGGAGCTGATCCGGTTGCGGGGGGAGGCGAGGGCCGACACGAAGACGAACACCACACCGCTCGGCAGGAGCGACTCGAAGGTGGCCCACCCGCGAAAGGCGAACGAGTCAGCCAGGAACGCGGCCAGCCAGATCGCCAGCATCGAGGCGACCAGGTAGCCGGCCCGGTTCGGGACGGGCGCGACGACGACGGCGAACCGGTCCCAGGCTTCGGCGAGGTCGGCGGTGGCGGAGTCCCAGCTGTCAAAGGTGGGGAAGCCATAGGCACTCGTGTCGCGGTACTGCGTCACGGTCACGACCACACCAGCTACCGCGAGCGACGCCACGAACGAGACGACGCCACCCCACCCGCCCCGACGGCAGGCGACGGCAAGCAGGTGTGACGTGATGCCGGCGAGCAGCAGCGGCCACAGGAAGTCCCAACCGAGGAACAGCCGGCAGAACGAGACCGCGGTGGCGATCGTGACGGCGGCCAGCGCGAGCTCGGCCCACAGCTCTGCCGAAGGCGTGGGGGTTCGTCTCGACGGGCGCGGTGTGGTCCCTGCCGGCGCCGACGTTGCCGGCGTGCTCGGCGGATCAGGGGGCCGGGTGATGGTGGCTGTCACGCCAGCACCGTCACTCGTGCCGCACCGAACACCGCGTGCCACGCCGGTGCGAAGCCGCCGTCGCGGGTGGCATCGATCAAGCGCACTGCGCCGGCCTTGACCCGGGCCTGGGGGACGGTTCCCTCGGTGACCACGGCCACGATCGGTCGGTACGAGCGGCCGAGGCGGGCGAGGGCTTCGATCTCGCTGGCCGTCGTGCGTCCGAGCACCACCACCAACAAGCCACCGGTTCGGGTCCGGGCGAGCTGGTCGAGCAGGCCTCGCAGCGAGCCGGGTCCCGTCGGCTCAGCCGTGGCGAGGTGGCTGAGGACGGCGTCGACGGCGGCTAGGCCCCCCTCGGCCCCGGTGTCGACGCCGCCGGTGGTGAGGACGTGCAGCGTGGTCCGGCGCCGCCACGCGGCGCTCACCACGCTGGCGCCGGCCGACATCGCTCGCTCGAACGACGCCGCCGTGTGCGCCACCTTGCGAACGTCGAGCACGACGGTGACGCGGTCGTGCCACGGCTGCTCGTCCTGACGCACGACGAGGTCGTCGCGGCGCGCGGTCGATGGCCAGTGCACGCGGCGCAGGTCGTCGCCCATGACGTAGGGGCGCAGCGCGTAGAAGTCGTCTCCCTGGCGACCGAGCGCGTTGCGGTGCGCCGCCCCGCCGTTGGGATCGTGATCGCCGCCGCCGCTGGGCAAGGAGATGTCGTCGACCGCCGGATACACGGTGAGGTCGACGAGGGGCGCGGCCTGCGCGGTGCGTCGGGCGAGGCCGAAGGGATCGCCGATCTCGACCGAGAGCGGGCCGATGGTGACCAGTCCCCGATGTTGCGTGGGGAGCCGATACGCGGCGCGAGCCACATCGCCCTTGCGCAGCGGGGCCAGGTTGAGCAGTGCCCCGCGCGTGCCGTCGACAGGGTCTCGGAGCCGTAGCACCGGTGTGCGGGCGCCGCCCGAGTTGGACGCGCTCACCTCGACGCGAGCGTTGTCCCCGGCGTGGACCCGAGTCGGCGTCAGCGTGCGGGTCACCCGGAGCCGGACCCGGGCCAACCGCACGTAGGCGGTCGAGGCTGCGACCAGTGCGATCACGGTGGCGCCGGCCACGAAGAGCTCGACGGCGCCGATGGCCCGCCCCGCGAACAGGAGCCCGCCCGCCGCGATCAGCAGCAGCCATCCCGAACGGGTGAGCACTGGACTAGGCCGACTTTGCCGTAGGTACGGGGACGGACGCCACGATCTCGCTCACGATCGATCGGGCGTCGGTGCCCTGGAGCTGGGAGTCGGCCGACAGCACGAGGCGGTGGGCGATCACGGGGACCGCCAACGCCTTGACGTCGTCGGGGATCACGTAGTCGCGCCCGAGGGTCGCCGCCCGGGCCTTGGCCGCCCGCTGGAGCGCCAGCGTGGCTCTGGGCGACATCCCGAGGGCCACGGCCGAGTGGCGACGGCTGGTGGTGGCCAGATCGACCAGGTAGCCCTTGAGGGCGGGGGCGACGTGGATCGAGGCGATCTCGCGCTGCAGCCGGCGGACGTCGTCGGCGGTGGCCACGGGACGCAGCTCGCCGAGCGTGCTGCCGGCGGCGTGGGTGTCGAGGATCTCGATCTCGGCGTCTCGGGCCGGGTAGCCGACGGCCAGGCGCATGAGGAAGCGGTCGACCTGGCTCTCGGGAAGCGGGTAGGTGCCCTCGTGGTCGATCGGGTTCTGGGTGGCGATGACCATGAAGGGACCCGGGAGGGCGTACGTCGTGCCGTCAACGGTCACCTGGCGCTCTTCCATCGCCTCGAGCAGGGCCGACTGGGTCTTGGGGGAGGCGCGGTTGATCTCGTCGGACAGGACGATGTTGGCGAACACCGGACCGGGACGGAAGTCGAAGCGGTCGGTGCCCCGGTTCCACACCGTGACGCCTACGACGTCGGTCGGGAGCAAGTCGGGCGTGAACTGCACCCGCTTCCACGTGCAGTCGATGCTGGCCGCGAGGGCCTTGGCGAGGCTCGTCTTGCCGACGCCGGGCACGTCCTCGATGAGGAGGTGGCCTTCGGCGAGCAGGCAGATGATGACGAGCTCGACCACTTCGGGCTTGCCTTGGACGACGTGCTCGACGTTCGCCGCGATTGCGCCGACGAGCTCTGGGAGGGTGCCTGCCCCGCTGAGGGACGGAGCCTGGATCGCCATTCGGACACGTTAGGCGGGGTTCGGGCGATCGTCGCCGTCGGCGCCCGATACGGTCCCGGCAGTGGCCCTCGTCCTCGCCGTCGACATCGGTGGCACGAAGCAGGCCGCCGCTCTGGTCGATGTCGCGTCGGTGCAGATCCTGCATCGGGGGCAGGTGGCGACGGACCTCGACGACCCCTGGCGATCGCTGGTCGGCGTGGTGCGAGGAGCACTCGATGCAGGCCGAGCATCGGGGCTGCCGCCGGTGGCGGTTGGTGTCGGGTGCGGTGGGCCGATGGAGCACGCGGGCGCGGCGGTCTCGCCGCTCAACATCGTCGCGTGGCGAGGGTTCCCCCTGCGTTCCCGGTTGGAGGAGCTGACCGGCCTGCCAGTGGCCGTCGACAACGACGCCAAGGCGCTGGCCCTGGCCGAGGGCTGGTGCGGCGCCGCTGCGGGGGTGAAGGACTACCTGGCGATGGTCGTGTCGACCGGGGTCGGCGGGGGTCTCGTGCTCGGTGGTGAGCTGCTCGACGGTGCGGGCGGGAACGCAGGTCACATCGGCCACGTGGTGGTCGAGCCGGGTGGTCGGCCGTGCGCCTGTGGGGGAGCGGGTTGCCTCGAAGCCGAGGTATCGGGTACGGCGATCGCCGCGGTCACCGGCCGGCCGCCGTCGGAGGCGCCGATGCTGATCCGGGAGCGCTGTGGACGCCTGACCGGCCGGGCGGTGGCGAGCGTCGCCTCACTGCTCGACCTGCGCCTCGCCGTCGTGGCGGGGTCAGTCGCGCTGGGGTACGGCTCGACGTTCTTCGACGCCGCGCAGCGCGAGCTCGATCGGACGTGTCGCATCGAGTTCGCCCGCGGCATCACGATCGTCCCCGCGGGGCTCGGCTCCGATGGCCCCCTGGTGGGTGCCGCCGCCGTCGCCCGCCGGTCCTTCCACCTTCACTGAACCATCGCGCGCCGGTGATCGAGGTGGCCACGCCTCGGTCGCATCGAACTCACCTCGGCCCCATCGTGACCCATCGGTCGGTGAGCCTCAGCGCACTCGATGTGATGCGCCGAGGCTCGATCCCGGTGAAGACCGCGGCCCGGTCGCTGGTCGAGGTGTCAGGACGCATGACCGAGGCCGACCTCGGCCAGCTCGTCGATGAGGCCGTTCGGCGGCGGATCACGACCTACGAGGCGGTCGAACGAGGTCTGCACCGGGTCCGTCCGGCGCCGGGACGAAGCCTCGAGAGGGTCCGCCTCGTCCTGGCGGAGCGGCTCCCTGGCTTCAACCCGGGCGACAGCGTGGCCGAGTCCAGGCTGGTGCGGGTGCTGCGAGCGGCGGGGCACGAGCCCACCGTGCTTCATCGGTTGACGATCGACGGGCAGCGCTACGAGCTCGACCTCGCCTTGGTCGGCGAACGGGTCAGCATCGAGTTCCAGTCGTTCGAGTTCCATCGCGATCGCTCGCCGTTCGACCGCGACCTGGCGAAGCGGCTAGCGCTCCAGGTAGCGGGATGGGCGACCGTCGAAGTCGGCGACCGCACCTCCGACGCGGTCTTGCTTGCGGCAGTCGCCGTTGCGGTGGACCGGCAACGGCGCCTCGCGAGCTGACCGCTTGCTCACTGCGTCCCCAGGGTTGGGTCGATTCGCGTCGGTGAGCGCCGCCGATCGACCCACCGCCGATCCGAGTCGGGTGGCCGGTCGTGGTCGCCCGGGCTCATGCCGCTGGCCGGGGGCCGAGTGTGCCGAAGGGTACGATCCGCGGCCATGGAGCCGACGTACAGCCCAGAGGCCGAGGCCTACCGCGAGAAGATCCAGGCCTTCCTGGCCGAGCACCTCCCGTCGAACTGGCGGGGCACGGGTCAGCTCGAAGGGGACGACGTCTACCGCTTCACGATGGAATGGCGCCAGATCCTGTTCGAGAACAAGCTCCTCGCCCTGGGGTGGCCGCAGGAGTACGGCGGCGGCGGCTTCACGCCGCTCGAGCAGGTGGTGGTGGCCGAGGAGTTCGCCAAGGCGGGCGTGCCAAGTGGCGGCCCGAACGACGTGTTCGGCATCCAGATGCTCGGCAACACGTTGCTCATGTGGGGCTCCGACGAGCAGAAGGCTCACTACCTCCCCCGGATCCTCAGCCACGACGACGTCTGGTGCCAGGGCTACAGCGAGCCCAACGCCGGGTCCGACCTCGGCAACCTCGGGTGCCGAGCCGTGCTCGACGGTGACGAGTGGGTCATCAACGGCCAGAAGATCTGGACCAGTGCCGGCCACCTCGCCGACCACATCTTCCTGCTCACCCGGACCGATCCCGACGCCCCGAAGCACAAGGGCATCTCGTTCCTCCTGGTCGACATGCGTCAGCCCGGCGTCGAGGTGCGCCCCATCAAGATGATCTCGGGTGAGTCGGAGTTCAACGAGGTCTTCTTCACCGACGCCGTGTGCCCCAAGGAGAACGTCATCGGTGGGATCAACAACGGCTGGGCGGTGGCCATGACGCTGCTCGGCTTCGAGCGGGGCGAGGCCGCGGCCACGCTGCCGGTGCGCTACGAGGCCGAGTACGTGCGCCTCGTGCGCCTTGCCAACGAGTACGGCCGCGCCGACGACCCCCTCATCCGTCAGCGCCTGGCCTGGTGCTACAGCAAGGTCCAGATCATGCGCTACAACGGCATGCGGACCCTGACGCGCTTCCTCAAGGGCCACCACCCGGGCCCCGACGGCGCCATCTCGAAGCTCTACTGGAGCGAGTACCACCGGGTCGTGACCGAACTGGCCATGGACATCATGGGCGCCGACGGGCTGGCGCCGACCGGGCGCCGCCCGAGCAGCGCCTTCCAGGCCGACGACGCCGGCGCTCCCAACAGCACCAACAGCTGGGCCATGACCTTCCTCAACGCCCGGGCCGGCACGATCTACGCCGGCACCTCGCAGGTGCAGCGCAACATCATCGGCGAGATGGTGCTCGGCCTGCCCAAGGAGCCGAAGGGCGACGGCGCCACCTGGGCCGATCTGCAGAAGGCGAAGGCCTGACGAGGTGAGGTGGCGGGCGATCGTCGTGGCGGTCGCGCGCCGTCCCCACCTGTGGCCTACCGCTGCCGGCCAGATCATCCGGCTGGCGGCCCCGGGCTGGTGGCGACGGGCGCCCTTCCTCCCGCGGCCCGCCCCCGACTACCTGCGGTTCCGGATGATCACGCAGTACGGCGACGCCGAGCACCAACCGGAGGCGGTCGACGTCGTGAGCTACCTCGACTGGGTCCGAATCACCCGCCGGAACTCCGTGGTCCACGGTTAGGTTCGGCCGTCATGCGGAGCGCCCTCGTGCTGAATGCGACGTACGAGCCGCTCTCGATCGTGCCGGCCCGCCGGGCCGTGTGCTTGGTGCTGGCCGACAAGGCTGAGGTCCTCCATCACGACGGCACGGAGCTGCACTCCGCGTACCGGGTCATCCCCAGCCCGATGGTCATCCGCCTGCGCTACATCGTCAAGGTGCCGTTCCACCGCCGCTCGGCGCTGTCGCGCCGTGCTGTCTTTGCCCGCGACGAGAGTCGCTGCCAGTACTGCGGGGGTCATGCCGACTCGATCGACCACGTGGTCCCCCGGAGCAAAGGGGGTCCGCACGAGTGGGACAACGTCGTGGCCGCCTGCCGCCCGTGCAACTTGCGCAAGCGCGACCGCTCGCCCGACGAGGCGGGCATGCGACTGGCCCGCCACCCCGCGCCGCCCCGCGAGCTGGCGTGGGTCGTGGTGAGCGTGGGCCGAGTGCCTGACGAGTGGAAGCCGTACCTCGCCAGGGCCTCCTAGGCCACGGCGGACGGTGACCACCACGTCCGGCTGGCACATCGAGCGCGCCCGGGGCTCGGCCGCCGCCTTTCACGCCCGCCCGTTGCCGGATCCGGCCCGCCGCGTCGTCTGGGTGCATGAGGTCGACCGCCCCGCGGTCGTGCTCGGCTCGGCCCAGCCCGCATCCGTCGTCGATGAGGTCGCGGCCGACCGCGCTGGCGTCGAGGTGGTGCGGCGCCGCAGCGGCGGGGGAGCGGTCTGGGTCGCTCCTGGGCACGTGCTGTGGGTCGACCTGATCGTGGCCCGGGGCGACCCGCTGTGGGACGACGACGTGGGCCGGGCGTCATGGTGGGTGGGCGAGCTCTGGGTCGAAGCACTGACTGCGATCGGGGTCGAGGGGGCGACGGCCCATCGGGGTGCGATGGTTCGTACCCCGTGGTCATCCCTGGTCTGCTTCGCCGGGGTCGGTCCCGGTGAGGTCACGGTGGGGCCTGGTGGCCCGAAGGTGGTCGGCATCAGCCAGCGCCGCACTCGGGAGGCGGCGCGCTTCCAGTGCGCCGCCTACCAGGTGTTTGATCCCGTGCCGATGCTGGCGCTCCTGACGCCGCCGACCCCTCGCGACGCTGAGGTGGCACCGCTGGCGGTGGGCGTCGGCGACCAGTTGGTCGCCCTGACCGACGCGGTGCTCGCCGCGCTGCCCGCCTGACCGAGCGGGTCCCGACGAGGGGTGTCCTGCCCCGGTGACGGCGCCGTGCCGCCGAGGTGGCGCGCCTGCGGTTGCGGCCGCCCCGGTGAGGGACCATCATGGAGCGAGGTGGAGCGAAGTGGGTTGACATGGGCCATAGAGGGGCCTACTGTGGGTCGAAGTGGGGGATCGAGCAGGCGATCACCCAGGATGAGGTTCAGACGCCAGTGCCCTCCTTTGTCGGCAAGTTCGAGCATCAGCTCGACCCCAAGGGTCGAGTGGTGCTGCCGTCGAGCTTCCGTGATCGGTTCGCACCCGGCGCCTACCTCACCGTCGGGAAGGACGGGTGCATCGAGGTGTGGACCATGGAGGCGTTCGAGCAGCGGGGCGAGGAGCTCCAGGCGAAGGGCGAGCGTGACGAGCTCGACCGCGCCGAGGTGCGCGCCTTCTTCAACAGCGCCTTCCTCGTCAAGCCCGACGCGCAGGGCCGGGTCCTGGTCGAGCGCACCCTGCGTGAGTACGCCGACCTCTTCGCGTCAGCGGGCAGCACCGCGGCCGTGAGCGTCACCGTCGCCGGCAGCGGCAACCACGTCGAGCTCTGGGCTCCTCACCTCTACGAGGCCGAGAGCTCCCGGGGCGCCACCCTGCGCGCGAGGGGCCAACGTCGTCCCCTCGCTGCGCTGACCGAAGCCTGATCACCCACATCGAAAGGAGACGAGGACCCGCCAGAACCACGAGCACCAGGTACCACGGACACGTTCGCTCATCCGCAGTCCTCCGGACGGCAAGATGGACAGCCCCAACTCCGCCCGCTTCCGTCTCGCTAGTCGGGGAGACATCCCGACGGCACCCGCCGCCCGGGGGACTGCCGGTGAGCGAACGCCCGTTTCGCCTGAACAGCTCGCAGCACCACCACGATCGCCCCCAGGAGGGGACGTGAGCGAACTGTTCCACCACGTGCCGGTGATGGCCACCGAGGTCGTCGAGCTCTTCCGGTCGGTACCCCCCGGGGTGCTGGTGGACGCCACGCTCGGCGGGGCCGGCCACGCCCGGCGCCTGCTCGAGGCCCGACCCGACTGCACGCTGGTCGGGATCGATCAGGACCTCGCCGCCCTCGCCGCCGCCGCTTCGGTGCTCGCACCGTTCGGTGACCGGGTGGTCCTGCGTCACGCCCGGTTCGACGCCCTCACCACGATCATGACCGACCTTCGCCTCCCTCCCGTCTCCGGTGTGCTCTTCGATCTCGGGGTCAGCTCCCCGCAGCTCGATCGGGTCGAGCGGGGCTTCAGCTACCGCGGTGCCGGCCCGCTCGACATGCGCATGGACACCAACACCGCCTGGACGGCGTCTGACGTGGTGAACGGCTATGACGAAGCCCGGCTCGCCGACGTCTTGCAGCGTCACGGTGACGAGCGCTTCGCCTCTCGCATCGCCAGGGCGATCGTGGCGGCGCGGCCCATCGAGACGACGGCCCAGCTGGCCGACATCGTGCGCGAGGCCATCCCGGCGCCGGCGCGCCGGCGCGGCGGCCATCCGGCCAAGCGCACGTTCCAGGCCATCCGCATCGAGGTGAACGGAGAGCTCGACGTGCTGCCGAGCGCGATCGACGCCGCCATCGACGCCACCGCCCCGGGCGGGCGGGTGGCTGTCCTCAGCTACCACTCTGGTGAGGACCGCATCGTGAAGGAGCGGTTCCGCCAGCACGTGACCGGTGGGTGCGAGTGCCCGCCCGGACTTCCCTGCGTGTGCGACGCCGTGCAGACGGTTCGCCTCGTCCGCGTGCAAAAGACCCCGTCGGCCGCCGAGCTCGAGGCCAATCCAAGGGCCGAGTCGGCTCGCCTGCGCGCCGTCGAGAAGCTCGCCGTGAACGGATGAGGGACCCTGGATGAGCCCGGCCTCCCCCGGTCGCGCCCCGAGTGGCGCTGAGTCCCGCGTCGTGGGCGTGCGGGCCCGGCGGGCCGAGGCCCAACCTGTACCGGCGAGCAACCGCCGGCCCGATCTCCGCGTCCTCAGCCCGCAGGTCCGTCGCCGTCGGGCAGGTGCCGCCGTGCTCCTGGCCACCGCGGTGGTCTTCAGCCTGATGGTCGGCCTCGTCGTGCTCCAGGCCAAGATGGCCCAGGAGCAGCAGCGACTCGACCAGCTCGAGCAGCGGACCAAGGGCGCCCAGCTCTCCTACGATCGGTTGCGGGTGGTGGTCGCCATCATGGAGGCCCCGGCGTCCATCGTGAAGTCCGCCGAGACCCAGCTCGGCATGGTGCAGGCCGGCAAGGTCACCTACATCAGCCCGACGCCGGCCGACGTCGCCGCCGTCGCCGAGGGCCGGGCGATGGCCCGGGTCGGGTCTGCCCAAGCGACGCAGAACCCCGCCACTCCCGCCGCCGGTGCCTTGAGCGTGACCCCGCCGGACTGGACTGCGGTCAAGCCCCTGGTCGAAGGGGCGCCATGAGCGTGCCGGCGCCATGAGCCAACCAACCACCACTCCCCGCCGGCCGGCGCAGCAGCGACCGGCCGGCGTCCGCGCGCGGCCGCCCGCGAATCCGGTCCGAGCCCGCTCGGGTCCACCCCGGCGGCCTCTCCCACCGCCATCAGTGTGGCGCGCCGGCCGACCCCATCGCCGGCTCGTGGCGCTGCTGGTGCTCATCGCCGTGCTGCTGTGCGCGGTCCTCGTGCGGGTCGGCATGCTGCAGACGCTCGACAGCCGCCAGTATGCGTTGGCCGGCACGCAGCAGCGCATCGGCCCGAAGCTCGTGCTCCCGGCGGCGCGGGGGACGGTCTTTGATCGATCGATGGTCGAGCTGGCCGTGTCGGTGCCGCAGCCCACCGTGTGGGTCGACCCCGGCGTGCTCAAGGATGAACCCGGCAAGCCCAGCCGCCAAGGCGAGCGTGACGAGGTCGTGTCGGTCTTGACGAGCACGCTGGCGTTGAACGCGACCTCCTCGGCCAAGCTGGCCAAGGAGCTCGTCACACCCGGCCTTCGCTTCGCCTACGTGTCCCGACAGATCGACGACACCACGGCCAACTCGCTGCGCAAGGTTCTCGCCGACCGCAAGCTGGCGGGCGTGTACGTGTCGAGCGAGCCCCGCCGGTTCCTACCCGGTAGGGATCTCGCCCAGGGTCTGCTCGGTTCGACCGATCTCGACGGCAAGGGCTCGAGCGGCCTCGAGCAGCGCTACGACGCGGTGCTCACGGGTACGGCCGGCGAACTGATCCGCGAGCGCGACGCCGATGGCCGCACGATCCCCGGTGGCTTCCAGGACGAGGTGGCGCCCCAGCCCGGCGACGACCTCGTGCTGACCATCGATCAGACGTTGCAGTACGCGGCCGAAGACCTGGTGCGCAAGGCTGTGATCGCCAGCAAGTCCAAGGCCGGTTGGGCTGTCATCATGAACCCCCGGACCGGTGACGTGCTGGCGATGGCCAACATCAGGGCCACCGAAGCCCCGGGTGGCACCGAGGTGTCGAAGGCCAACAACGCCGTGATCGACGTGTTCGAGCCGGGCTCGGTCAACAAGCTGATCACGATCGCGGCCGCGGTCAACGAGGGGCTGGTGAGCCCGTCCACGATCTTCCAGGTGCCTTACAGCATCAAGGTCGGCGATGCCGAGTTCACCGACCATGACCAGCACGGCGTCCAGCCGATGACGATGACCGACATCGTCGCGAAGTCCTCCAACGTGGGCACGATCTCGGTGGCCAAGCTGCTCGGCGCGGCCAAGGTCGACCAGTACCTCCGCTCGTTCGGGCTGGGTACCAAGACCGCGCTCGACCTGCCGTACGAGTCGGCCGGATTGCTCGCGCCGCTCAAGCGGTGGAGCCAGTCGTCGCTCGGTGCCTTCCCGATCGGGCAGGGCATCGCCGTCACTGCGGTGCAGATGCTGTCGGCTTTCAACGTGATCGCCAATGGCGGTGCGTACCAGCCGCCCCGCCTCGTGCGCTCGACGATCGATCGCAGCGGCACCGTCCACGACGTGCCGATCGCCGCCAGCCGGCCGGTGGTCACGCCCGCCACCGCTCAGGCCATGAACGCAATGCTGCAGGAGGTCGTCAAGAGCGGCGAGGGCACCGGAGGCAAGGCAGCCGTCGAGGGCTACACCGTCGCCGGCAAGACCGGCACGGCCTACAAGCCGCAGCCCAACGGCACCTACCTCGACAGTTCCGGCAACTACCGCTACTTCGTGACCTTTGCCGGGTTCGTGCCGGCCGAGGACCCGCAACTCTCGATCCTGGTGTCTCTCGACGAGCCCCAGGGCGATCACTACGCCGGTCAAGTTGCGGCCCCGCTGTTCGCCGACCTCGCCAAGGTGGCGCTGCGGCGGATGGAGATCCCGCCGACGGCGCGTTGAGGTCCTCATGCTGCTGAGCGACCTGATCGACGCGACCCGCGGCGTGCCGGCAGCCGTCCACGGCCTTCGCGCTCGGGTCGACATCTCGGCGGTGACCAACGACTCGCGAGCGGTGCGACCGGGCTCGCTCTTCTGCTGCATCCGGGGCGCGCACATCGATGGCCACACCTTCGCTGCTGAGGCAGCGGGGCACGGGGCGTCGGCACTCCTGGTCGAGCACCCCGTGAGCGTCGAGGTCGCGCAGCTGGTCGTGGCCGACACCCGGGTCGCGATGGGGCCGATCGCGGCGGCCTTCCACGGACATCCCTCTGATCGGCTCACGCTCGTCGGGGTCACCGGCACCAACGGCAAGACGACGGTCACGATGCTCCTGGCCTCGATCTTCGCCGCCGCCGGGCAGTCGGCAGGTGTGATCGGCACCTTGAGCGGAGCGCAGACGACCCCCGAGGCCCCTGAGCTCCAGGCCCGCCTCGCGGCCATGCTCGCGGAGGGCAAGCAGGCCGTGGCCATGGAGGTGTCGTCGCACGCGCTGGCGCTGCACCGCGTCGGCGGCTCGCACTTCGCCGCGGCCGTCTTCACGAACCTCGGCCACGACCACCTCGACTTCCACGGCACCATGGCTCGCTACTTCGAGGCCAAGGCGTCGTTGTTCCGCCCCGAGCTCACCGCGCTGGCCGTTGTGAACGTCGACGACCTCCACGGCGACCTGCTCGCCCGCGGTGCCCCCGTGCGAGTCGTGCCGTATTCGATGCAGGACGTGGCGGACCTCGAACTTCGGGCCGGGCGCTCCCGCTGGACGTGGCGCGGGCGGTCCTTTGAGCTGCCCCTCACCGGTCGGTTCAACGTCTCCAACGCGCTCGCGGCGGCGACGGTGGCCATCGAGCTCGGCATCGCGTCCGAGGCAGTGATCACCGGCCTCGCGTCCGTGCCGGCCGTCGCCGGTCGGTTCGAGGTCATCGACGAGGGGCAGCCGTTCTTGGTGGCAGTCGACTATGCGCACACCCCTGATGCCCTGACCGAGGTGCTGGCCGCAGCCCGCGAGGTGGCCGGCTCTGGGCGGGTCCTGCTGGTGTTCGGCTGCGGTGGTGATCGTGATCATGCCAAGCGGCCAGAGATGGGTGCGGCAGCGTCGGCCGGTGCCGATCTGGCTGTGATCACCTCGGATAACCCCCGCAGTGAGGATCCCTCTGCGATCATCGAGGCCGTGACCTCCGGCATCCACGAGTCGCGCCGCTCCACGGTGCTCGTCGAACCCGATCGACGAACGGCGGTGTCGATGGCGATCGACCGCGCTCAGGCTGGCGATGTGGTGCTGCTGGCGGGCAAGGGGCACGAGACCACCCAGACGATCGGCGCAGAGGTGTTGCCCTTCGACGATCGCGTCGTGGCCCGCTCGGCGCTGGTCGCACGGCGAGCGCGCGATGTCGACCGATGATCGCGATCCTGGTGGCCGCGGCCGTCGCGATGGTCCTGTCGTTGGTCGGCACCCGCTTCCTGATCGACCTGCTGGTGCGCCGTCAGGTGAGCCAGCCGATCCTGTCGCTCGAAGAGCGCGGTCCGCTTCACCAGCACAAGGCGGGGACCCCCACCATGGGGGGCATCGCCATCGTCGGTGCGGCCTTCGCGGGTTACCTCGCCGCGCACGTTCGCAAGGGCCTGGTCTTCACGAACACCGGGTTGCTCGTGATGACGGCCATCCTCGGTGCAGCCACCGTCGGGTTCCTCGACGACTGGATCAAGGTCCGCAACGCCCGCAACCTCGGCCTGACGCAGCGCACCAAGACCCTCGGGCTCCTCGTGGTCGCAGTGGGTTTCGCGGTGTCCTTGCTCATCGTCACCGGCGTCCACACGACGCTCAGCTTCACCCGCTTCGACTCGCCCGGCTGGAAGCTGGGGGCGGTCCTGTGGGGCGCCCTCGCCATCTTCACGATCATGGCCACCTCGAACGCCGTGAACCTCGCCGACGGTCTTGATGGCCTCGCGTCCGGCAGCGCGATCTTCGCCTTCATCGCCTTCGTCGTGATCGGTTTCACCGCGTTCCGGCACCCCGACATCTACCGCATCGACCACGGCCTCGACCTCGCGGTGATCGCGGCCTCGATGCTCGGTGGCAGCGCTGGCTTCCTGTGGTGGAACGCGGCACCGGCCCGCATCTTCATGGGCGACGTCGGGTCGCTCGCCATCGGCACCGCGCTCGCCTGCCTGGCGCTCACCCTCAACACGACGCTGCTGCTGATCATCGTCTGCGGCTTGTACGTGGCCATCACGATGTCGGTGATCATCCAGCGGATCTCCTACAAGTACTTCGGCAAGCGACGCGTCTTCAAGATGACGCCGTTGCACCACCACTTCGAGCTTCAAGGGTGGCCCGAGACCACGATCATCATCCGGTTCTGGATGATCGCCGGCATCTGCGCGGCGGTCGCCCTCGGCTTGTTCTATGCCGACTTCCTGGCCGTCGGGGTGCCCGAATGAGTCGGGGACCCAAGGTGCTGGTGTACGGCTTGGCCGTGGCCGGTGAGGCGACGACGCGTGCGCTCCTCGCCCGCGGCTACCAGGTGGTCGTGGCCGACGACCGACCGACCGAGCAGGCGCTCGCCGTGGCCGTCGAGCTGGGCATCGACCTCTACGAGGCGCCGAGTCCGGTGAAGGTTGAACGGCTCGTCGAGCGCAGCGACCTCGTCGTGCCCAGCCCAGGCGTCCCCGAGCACCATCCGCTGGTGGTGTCGGCGCGCCGCCTTGGCGTGCCGTTGCGCAGTGAGATCGATCTGGCATGGGAGTGGGAGCAGGCGCGCCCCGGTGGGCCTCGTCCGATGCTGGCGGTGACGGGTACGGATGGCAAGACCACCACCACGATGCTGGCCGCGGCAATGGTCGATGCGAGTGGCCGCCGCGCCGTCGCCGCCGGCAACACCGAGGTGCCGCTGGTGAGCGCCCTCGACCTCGACGTCGACGTGTTCGTCGTCGAGTGCACCTCGTTCCGCCTTGCCTGGGCCGAGCGGTTCGCACCGGTCGCGGCTGCGTGGTTGAACCTCGCACCCGACCACCTCGACTGGCACGACTCGATGAACACCTACGGCGCGGCCAAGGCCCGGATCTGGGAGCATCAGGGCCCGACGCAGGCAGCCATCGGCTTCGCCGCCGATCCGGTGGTCATGGGCCACCTGGCCGATGCGCCCGGACGCAGGCTCACCTTTGCCCTCGACGGTGCTGACTACGCGGTTCGAGACGGCTGGCTGAGCGGTCCGGACGGGCGCATCGCCGAGGTCAGCTCCATGCGGCGCTCACTGCCCCACGACGTGACCAACGCGCTGGCGGCGGCGGCGCTCGTGCTCGAGTCGGCCACGTCCACCGCCGATGCCATCGCCACGGCCCTGGCCTCGTTCGAGGGCGTCGCCCATCGCATCTCGTTCGTCGGCGAGGCCCACGGCGTGGCGTGGTTCGACGACTCGAAGGCGACCACGCCGCACGCCTCGGTCACCGCGGTGGCCGGGTTCGATCATGTCGTCCTGCTCGCCGGCGGGCGCAACAAGGGCCTCGACCTACGGGCCATGGCCGCTCATCCCCAGCGGATGCGGGCCGTGGTGGCCCTGGGGGAGGCGGCCCCCGAAGTCGCGGCTGCCTTCGACGCGATCTGCCCAGTCATCCTGCTCGAGGCCGATGCCCGCATGGACGCAGCCGTGGCCGCCGCCGAAGCACAGGCCCGACCTGGTGACACCGTGCTGCTGTCGCCGGGCTGCGCATCGTGGGACTGGTACCCGACCGGGGGATACGCCGCTCGCGGCGACGACTTCGCCCGTTGCGTGCGCGAGCAGGTGCTGACATGACCGCCCGGACCACCACGCTCGGCCCGCCGCGCTCACCAGCAGCGATGCGGGCGGCCAAGCAGCGCCATCCCGCGGCCCACCGTCGGGGCCAGGC
>JBBRTJ010000010.1:0-49366 GCA_038244535.1 Acidimicrobiales bacterium
GCCCGCATCACGACCGATGCCGGCGCCACCGTTGCGCCGGCCCCGGCCCCCGCTCCGGCGCCGGCCGTTGGTTCCGCCGCGGTTGCCATCGCTTCGGCCGCAGCAGTTGCGCCGGCCGCCGTCGCTGCGGCCCCGGTGCCGGTGCGGCCACTCCCTGCCGCCGTCGCTGTGGCCCCGGTCGTTGGTCCACTCCTGCGCCACCTCGCCGACGAGCGCCACGTCGACCTGGTCCACCTCCATGGCTCGGGCCCCGGCGGCCGGATCACGCGCGACGACGTCGCCACGGCATCGACGCGACGCCGCACCACCCCCCGTGCCCGCCGACTGGCACGTGAGCACGGGATCGGCCTCGACTCGGTCAAGGCTCCACCCGGTGCGCCGGTCCGCGGTGAGGACGTGCTCAGTGCCGTGGAGGGCCGAGCGTCGACGGCCTCGGCATCGCCACAGCAGATCAGCTTGTGCGGCCAAGGCGCCCCCAGTCCCCTTTCAGAGCACAAGCTGACCCAGTCCGTACCAGCGGCGACGTTGACGGTGCCAATGCCCGCGCCGACGCCCGGTGCCGGTGGTGGCGGCGGTGGGCTCGTCGAGCGGCGGCGGGAGGCCATCGCCCGGCTCATGGCCCGCTCGGCAGCTGAGATCCCTCACTACTACGTGGCCACCGTCGTGTCCCTCGGCGAGGCCATGTCGTGGCTGGCCGATCACAACGCGCAGGTACCCATTGCCGAGCGGTTGCTCCCTGCGGCACTGCTCCTGAAGGCTGCGGCACGGGCCGCGGCCGCGGTTCCCGAGCTCAACGGCCACTGGATCGACGGCTTCCGACCGGCCGAGACGGTGAACCTCGGCGTCGCCGTGTCCATGCGCGGTGGTGGTCTGCTCACCCCCACGATCCGCGACGCGGCAGCCAAGGACGTCGTCACAGTCATGCACGAGCTGCGGGACCTGGTCACCCGCTCGCGCACCGGGCGGCTCAAGGCGCAGGAGCTGACCGACGCCACCATCACCGTCACGAACCTGGGCGAGCGGGGCGTGCGCGAGGTGTTCGGCGTGATCGTGCCGCCTCAGGTGGCGCTGGTCGGGATCGGCGCCATCCACGACGAGCCGTGGGCGCAAGACGGGATGCTCGGCATCCGCCCCGTCGTGCATGTCTCGCTCGCCGCCGACCACCGGGCCACTGACGGCCTGGTCGGCGCCCGGTTCCTCGATGCCATGAACGACGCACTGCAACATCCGGAGGTGCTGTGATGGCCTACAGCGACATCGAGCTCGAGCAGCTTGTTCGCACCACGATCGCATCGGTCGCGCCAAACGCGGACTTCAGCCGGGTCGGCCCTGACGACGACCTCGTCGATGCGCTCGAGCTCGACTCGATGGACGTCCTCAACGTGGTCGCCGCGATCGCCGAGAGCACCGGCCTCGAAGTTGCGGAACGCAACTACCCACGCACGCGAACCCTCCGCGGCTTCGTCGCCGAGCTCGCCCGACTGGCAGCTGTGCGCGGATGATCGACGAGGTGAGCAAGCTCGTGCTGTGAGCATCGGACGCGGCGGCACGCATGGGGCCAGAGTCGGCTGGAACTGACGCGTGAGGTCGAGGTGAGCGTTGGCGGCGGTGGGAGCCGTCAACGCTCATCTCGTCGTTCGCGCTCAGTTCGCCGTCAACGCTCACTTCGTCGTTCGCGCTCAGTTTGCCGTCGGTCGGCTCGCCGGTTGCCGGTGCCGGGTCGTTCAGGTGGTGTTGCTGAGGGTGCCTGGTGGTCGGGTGGTTTGGTGGTGGCCGGTGGGTCGGGTGACGTGCAGGGTGGCGTCGGGGTCGAGGGTGGCGGTCCAGCCGGGTTGGTGGAGTTGGTGGTGGTGGCGGGAGCACAGCAGCACGAGGTTCGACGGGCAGGTCGGTCCGTCGTTGGTCCACAGGATGGCGTGGTGGACTTCGCACCATGAGGCGGGTCGGTCGCAGCCGGGGTATCGGCAGTGGCAGTCGCGGGCGGTGATGGCTCGCCGCAATCCCTTGCTGATGACCCGGGTGGAGCGTCCGTAGTCGATGATCTGGCCTCGAGCGTCCATGACGGCTCGGGTGATCTCGCAGTCGCACAGGATCTGTTCGACCGTGGTCGATGTCGGGGGGACGTGGGTGCCGGCGTCGGCGGTGGGTCGTGACGCCATCATCTGGTCGGCGGTGAGGACCAAGGTGACGTGGGGAACGTTTCGGCGGGGGAGCCGGAGGTCGTGGTGGTCGAGGTAGAACTGGTGGACGGCCACGGAGGCGTCGTGGGCGGCTTGGGCGGCGGTGCGCAGGTCGTGCTCGTCGCCGACGCGCCGGTCGACGGCTTTGGCGACGGCCAAGGCGTCGTGGATGACGAGGCCGCCGTAGGCGTCGTAGTGGGCGGTGGCGGTCCAGGTCCCGTCGCTCAGCTCGTTGTGGTGCAACGTGCCGGGTCGTTCTTTGGGTTGGGTACCGTCGGCACGGGCACAGTGAGCGAAGTGGGTCATGACCCGTTCGGTGTCGTGCCCGTCGAGCGCTTCGAGGGTCGGGATGAGTGCGGCTTCGGCTTCGGCGAACGCGGCGAGCGAGGCGGCGGTGACGTGGGCCATGACGATCCCGACCTGGCCCGATGAGACCCGACCGGCTTGCCAGGCGTCGCGGAGGTGGGGCAGCTCTCGGCAGCGGGTCACGGCCAGCGCGTTGACCCGGGCTTGGCGCCCAGACATGCCGGTCTCGTGCATCAGCCAGTTGGCGGCGCTGGTGGCCCCATCGCTTTGGTGGAACCCGGCGGCGCAGTAGTCGCCGAAGGCGCCGGAGGCGATGGCGTCGAGGCGGTCGCGGCGGACGAACACGCCGCGCAGCGCGTCGTAGGTGAGCGGGACGGTCAGGTTGTCCAGTGCAGCGTCGAGCTGGGTGAACATCAAACTATCGTACACACGTTCTTATTACTGAAGCAAGGCCCACGGCAAGGAAGCTGCAGGATGCGGACCGCTGAGCACCCGCGCCGCCCCAGTGCAACCTGCGCGTTGAGAGGGGCGCAGAGCCGCATTCACCGCACAAGTTGCTGGGCAAGCGCGCCACCAGGGTTCTACGGCTTCCTGGTGGCCCCCGCAGGCTGTGTGGGCCGAATGAGTGAGTGCTCACTCACTCATACTACGATGCGTCCCGATGCCCGCCCCGATCGCTGCCCTGCCTGCCGTTGCGCCAGGGCGACAGCGGCGGGCGGCGGCGATGCCGGCCGAGGAGCGTCGGGCCTCGATCCTGATCGCTACTCGCGCCCTGTTGGTCGAGCATGGCGCGGCGGTCACCACCAAGCAGATCGCTGAGGCGGCCGGTGTCGCCGAGGGCACGATCTTTCGGGTCTTCCCGGACAAGGACACGCTGCTGCAGGCCGTGCTCGATGGGCTGATGGACACCGCGCCGGTCGAGCGGGCGCGGAAGGAGATCGACGCGACGTTGCCTCTCGAGGACCGGCTGACCGAGGCGGTGGCCGTCATGCAGTCGCGCCTGCGCGACATCTGGCAGGTCACTTCGGCGCTGGGCGTGTCGGCGCGGCCACCCAAGAGCGGCTCCCGGCCCTTCAAGGGACTCGTTGCGATCTTTGCCAGTGTGCCCGATGCCATCTCGTGCACACCGAAGTTCGCGGCCCAGGCGCTGCGGGCGCTCACCTTGGCCATGACGCATCCGTCAATCGCCCCCGGCCGCCCGCTCAAGGCCGGAGACATCGTCTCGCTCTTCCTCGACGGTGTGCGTGCCCGCCCGGAGGGTCGCCCGTGCTGAAGCGCCTCCTCGTCGACCACCTGCGCGCCTCTCGACGACTGCTCGTGCTCGTGGTCGTGTTCCAGACCGTGCAGACGATTGCGGCCCTGTACCTGCCGACGCTGAACGCCGACATCATTGACCAAGGCATCGCCAAGGGCGACACGCCTTACATCTGGCGGATCGGTGCGGTGATGCTCGTTGTCACGCTCGTGCAGATCGCGTTTGCCATCGCCGCCGTCTACTGCGGCTCGAAGGCGTCGATGGGATTCGGTCGTGACGTGCGGGCATCGCTGTTCCACCAGGTGAACGACTTCTCGGCCCAAGAGGTGGAGCTGTTCGGCGCTCCTTCGCTCATCACCCGCATCACCAATGACGTGCAGCAGGTCCAGATGCTGGTGCTGATGACGTGCACGATGCTGGTGGCGGCGCCGATCACCGCGGTTGGTGGGGTGATCCTCGCCCTGCGGCAAGACGTCGGGCTGGCATGGATCCTGGTGGTGGCGGTGCCGGTCCTGATGGTCGCCGTCGGCACCACGGTCTGGCGGATGGTGCCCCAGTTCCGTCTCATGCAGGAGCGCATCGACCGGATCAACCAGATCCTGCGCGAGCAGCTCACCGGGGTGCGGGTGGTGCGGGCGTTCGTGCGCGAGCCCGAAGAGAGCGAGCGGTTCCGCACCGGCAACGAAGCCCTCACGATCACGGCGTTGAAGTCCGGACGGCTGATGGCCCGCATGTTCCCGACCGTCATGGTGATCGTGAACGTTTCGAGCGTGGCCGTGATCTGGTTCGGGGCCAACCGCATCTCTACGGGCGACATGAGCATCGGCGCCATGGTGGCCTTCCTCACCTACCTCACCCAGATCCTCATGGCCGTGATGATGGCGACGTTCATGGCGGCCCTGCTGCCCCGAGCGGCTGTCAGCGCCGAGCGCATCCAGGTGGTGCTCGACACGCCGAGCTCGGTGGTCATCGCGGCGCAGCCCGTGCGCGACGTGAGCCCTACGGCCTCGCTCGAGATGCGCTCCGTGGGCTTCCAGTACCCGGGCGCTGAGCACGCCGTGCTGGACGAGATCAGCTTCAGGTGCGGTGCGGGCGAGACGCTCGCCATCATCGGCAGCACCGGTGCCGGCAAGACCACGCTGGTCGGTCTCGTGCCCCGCCTGTTCGATGCGACTGCGGGGGCGGTGCTCGTCGACGGTGTCGACGTGCGCGAGCTCGACCCTTCAGTGCTCTGGGCCCGGGTCGGGCTGGTGCCCCAGAAGCCGTACCTGTTCTCGGGAACGGTGGCCAGCAACCTTCGCTACGGCAAGCCCGATGCCACGGACGACGAGATGTGGGAGGCGCTGGGGATCGCCCAAGCCGCCGACTTCGTGGCCCGCATGCCGGGTGGCCTCGAAGCCACGATCGCTCAGGGTGGCGCCAACGTCTCGGGCGGGCAACGACAGCGCCTGGCCATCGCTCGGGCCTTGGTGCGCAAACCCGAGATCTACCTCTTCGACGACTCGTTCTCGGCGCTCGATCTGGCCACCGACGCCCGCCTGCGCGCCGCGCTCGCCCCCCACACGGCCGATGCGGCGGTGGTGATCGTCGCCCAGCGCGTGTCGACCATCAGGTTCGCCACCCAGATCCTGGTGCTCGAAGACGGAGCGATCGTCGGCCTCGGTACGCACGACGACCTCCTCGCCACCTGCCCCACCTACGCCGAGATCGTCGCGTCGCAGGCCAGCGTCGATGAGGCGGCGGCATGAGCGACACCACCAAGCGGCCGCCGGACGACGACGCGGCTGAGCACCGGCCGCCGCCGTCTGAGCTGCGCGCCGGTCCGGGAACGGGCCGGATGTCGACCATCGGCGTGCCCACCGAGCGATCACAGAACTTCGGCTCGACGATGCGCCGGCTGATGGACCGCATGGCCTCGGAACGAGTGGGTGTGACGATCGCGGTGGCCCTGGCCGTGGTGAGCGTGACGATGGTGGTGCTCGGGCCCCGCATCCTCGGCCATGCCACCGACCTCGTGTTCAACGGCATCACCGGTCGTGATGGCGCGACCGGGATCGACTTCGAGGCGCTCCACCGCACCTTGCTGCTGGCGCTCGGCCTCTACTTCGCCTCGTTCGTCCTCGCCTACCTGCAGGCCTACCTGTTGGCCGGCGTCGTGCAGCGCACGATGTTCGAGCTGCGAGCCGAGGTCGAGGCCAAGCTGCACCGGCTGCCCCTCAGCTACGTCGACCGCCACTCTCGCGGCGACCTGCTCAGCCGAGTCACCAACGACATCGACAACATCGCGCAGAGCCTGCAGCAGACGCTGAGCCAGTTGCTGACCTCGTTGCTGACCATCGTCGGCGTGGTGGTGATGATGTTCGTGGTCTCGCCGCTGCTGGCCGTCGTCGCGCTGGTCACGGTGCCGACCTCGCTCATCGTCATGAAGCAGATCGCCAACCGCTCCCGCCCCCGTTTCATCGCCCAGTGGAGGCACACCGGCAGCCTCAACGGGCTGGTCGAGGAAGCCTTCACAGGTCACGCCATCGTCAAGGCGTTCGGGCGTCAGCACGAGGTCGAGGAGCGGTTCCGCGAGACCAACGAGCAGCTCTACGAGGCCAGCTTCGGGGCCCAGTTCATGTCGGGCACGATCCAGCCGGCGATGATGTTCGTCGGCAACCTCAGCTATGTCGCCATCGCGGTGGTCGGCGGGCTCCGGGTGGCGGCGGGGGCGATCGGCCTCGGTGACGTGCAGGCCTTCATCCAGTACTCCCGGCAGTTCACCCAGCCGCTCACGCAGACCGCGTCGATGATCAACGTGCTGCAGTCGGGCATCGCCTCGGCCGAGCGGGTGTTCGAGCTGCTCGACGCCGAGGAGCAGCAGCCCGACACGTCGTCACCGCACGAAGCGCGACCGGCGCGGGGCCGGGTCGAGTTCGAGCACGTGGCCTTCTCGTACGACCCGACCAAACCGCTGATCGAGGACTTGTCGCTGGTGGCCCCGCCCGGCACCACCGTGGCCATCGTCGGACCCACCGGGGCGGGCAAGACCACGCTCGTCAACCTGATCATGCGGTTCTACGAGCTCGACGGCGGCCGCATCACCCTCGACGGGCGCGACATCGCCGAGATGCCCCGGCGGGAGCTGCGTTCCAACATCGGCATGGTGCTGCAGGACACCTGGCTGTTCGGCGGGACCATCCGCGACAACATCGCCTACGGCAACCCAGCGGCCACCGAGGAGCAGATTCGGGCCGCGGCGAGGGCGACCTACGTGGACCGCTTCGTCCACTCCTTGCCGGATGGGTACGACACCATCATCGACGACGAGGGCGGCACGGTCAGCGCCGGCGAGAAGCAGCTCCTCACGATCGCCCGGGCGTTCCTGGCCGATCCGACCATCCTGATCCTCGACGAGGCCACGAGCTCGGTCGACACCCGCACCGAGGTGCTCATCCAGCACGCCATGGCCGCGCTGCGCTCGCAGCGCACGAGCTTCGTGATCGCCCACCGGCTCTCGACCATCCGCGATGCCGACACCATCCTCGTCATGGACGGCGGCCGCATCGTCGAGCAGGGCTCGCATGAGGCGTTGCTGGTGGCCCGTGGCGCGTACTACGACCTCTACCAAGCCCAGTTCGCCGCCCCTGCCGCCGAGCTCGCCTGAGGGCCACACGGTAGGCCGTCGCCGCATCAGTGACGGGCGGCTGCACCCCCGGCGCGCAGGCGGGCCACCTCGGCGTCCCAGCCGTAGATCACGGCGGTGCTGGCGATGAGGTCGTGGAGCTCGCGCCGGTCGGCGCGCACCAGCCCGAGCAGGAAGCCGAGCCCGAGCATCAGAAAGCTGAGTGGGAAGGTCGATGCGCTCCATTGAGCCGGTCGTACCACTGGCCCGACGAGGCTGTCGACCATCCGGCCGGCCAGCCCTCGCTGGTTGTCCTCTGCCACGTTCGAAACGTACTGCCGCCTGCACTTCGTCGCTGCGAGGCGCACTGTATCGAAGCCGCCGCGTCGGCAAGGCGGAGGCGACCGTCAGTCGTGCAGATGCGTGTCGATGGCGTCGATTGCCGCGCCGAGGCTCCGGGGGTGGCCGGTCACGGCTTCGAGGAAGTTCTCGCGCTCGATGCTCACGAGCTGGACGGCGGTCACCGCAGTCACCGTTGCTGTTCGGGGCACGTCGCGCAGCAGTGCGATCTCCCCGAACGAGCGACCGGGGCCGAGGTCGCGTCGTGTCAGACCGTCGACGGTGACCCGGGCGGTGCCGGCGGTGATCAGGAAGTACCGATGGCCGGGCTCGCCCTGGGTGACGATGACGGAACCCGCGGGCACCGTGGTCTGCGTCACCCCGCGGGCGAGCCGTTCGATCGTCGGGGCAGGAAGCGGCGCGAGCACCGGATCGGCGAGCAGCCGGTCGACGACGAGCTCATCGACGGGGGCAAGGTCGGTGCCGAGTCGCCGCAACCGGATGATCGAGCCCACCACGGCCACGGGGAGCACGATGGCCAGCACGACGAAGGCCTCCCTCAGCGAGAGCCAGCCGGTGAGCACGGTCACGGCGAGCGATCCCACCGCGATTGCCGCGGCCCGAAGCCCTTCCAGGATCCCGAACACGCGTGCCAGCACCGACGTTGGCGCCCGGCGTTGGATCGTGACCGCGGAGGTCAGGATGAGCAGGCTCTGGCCGGCACCCAGCATGGCGAAGGCCGCGAGGGCGGGGGCGAGCACCCCGATGCCGGCCAAGGCGAGGAGTGGGAGCCCGAGCAAGCCGGCGCTCACGAGAAGCTGGCTGCTGACCTGACCGGAGCGCAGCAGGCGGGTCACCCCCACGGCGCCGGCCACCGCGCCGACCCCGTACGCGGCTGCCAGGAGGCCCGATTGCCCGCCTCCTCCGCCCAGTCGCTCGGCGGCGAACGTCACGAAGGCGACGTCGCCGATGCCCTGGGCGATCCCGGCGAAGGCTCCGAGCCAGACCAGGGTGCGCATGCCGGCGTCCTTGCGGAGCGCTGCGAACCCCCCGAACGCCTCGACCAGGACCTGGTGCGCGTCGAGGCCGGTGAGTCGCGTCGAGGTTGCATCGGTGGCCTCGACGAGTACGACCGCCAGTGCGGCAGCGCTCGTCAGAGCTGCCGCGATGGCGAACACGGTGGCAGGGGATGAGACGGCCATCACGGCGCCCGCCGCCAGCGGGCCGGCGAACACCCCGACCTGTTCGATGAAGCCGGCCACGACGTTGGCGGCGACGAGATCGCCCGGCGAGTGGGTGATGACCGGTAGGAGCGATCCCATGACCGGACGGGTGAAGGCGGTGCAGGTTGCCGCACAGGTTGCCGCTGCATACGCCAACAGGGGTGCGCCGGACGCCATCGCGACGGCGGTCGCAGCCATCGATGCACCCTGAGCGGCGTACCCGAAAGCCAGCGTCCGCTGGGGCGGGAAGCGGTCGCCGGCGAAGGCGGCGAAGGGTGCCAGCAGGATGCACGGCACGAGCTGGATCAGGGCGACGGCCCCGACCTCGCTCGGCCCTCCTCGCTCGAGGGCGAAGACCAGCACGGCCAGCCAGGTGGCGTGCTCGCTGAAGGCGAAGGCCATGAAGGCGAGCTGGATCCGGCGGAGCTCGGGCCTGCGGGCGACGCGGATCAGCACCCCGAGCTGGTCGCGGCCGCCGGCCCCCGAGCTCACGGACCTGCTCGATTCGCCATGTCCCCAGTCCTCCCGCAACCCGAGACATGCCCATCGTCGCGTCGGGGGCGCACGGGCCGATCGTGACGGGGCGATCGTAGGCTCGAGGTGGTTCGGTCGAGGAGGGATCATGCGTGAGCTGCGATTCCGAGACCGGCACCACGCCGGCCAAGCGCTGGCCGAGCGGTTGACGGCGATGCGGTCGTCGTCGCCGGTGGTGCTCGGGCTCCCCCGTGGTGGTGTGCCGGTGGCTGCTGAGGTGGCGTGGGCGCTCGACGCTCCCCTCGAGGTGCTGATCGTGCGCAAGCTGGGCGTGCCCCGGCAGCCCGAGTTGGCCATGGGCGCGATCGGCGAGGGAGACCTCGTCGTGATGAACGACGACATCGTCGAGATGGCGGGCGTGTCGCCCGCCGAGGTGCGCGAGGTCGTGATCCGCGAGCGCGCCGAGGTCAGCCGCCGCGTCGATCGCTACCGAGAGGGACTGCCGATGGTGCCCCTGCGAGGTCGCACGGTGATCGTGGTCGATGATGGCGTCGCCACGGGTGCCACGGCCCGCGCTGCGCTGCGGCTGGTGCGCGCCCACGGGGCGTCACGGGTGGTGCTGGCGGCACCGGTGGCGTCGCCAGCGGCGCTGCGTTCGCTGGCCGACGATGCCGACGAGGTGGTCGTGGTCCAGTCGAGCGATCGCTTCTCGTCGGTGGGCGAGTGGTACGACGACTTTGGCGCTACCTCGGACGAGGAGGTCACCGAGCTCACATCGGCGTGGGAGACCCGATTGCGGACCGAGACGATCACGTTGGTGGCCGATGGTGCCCGGTTGACGGCGGACGTGACCGTTCCCCCCGGGTGCCGGGGCTCGGTGGTCTTCGTCCACGGCACGGGCAGCGATCGGCACAGCCCCCGCAACCGCTTCGTCGCCCGCTACTTCGCCAAGTGCGCTTTGGCGACCGTGCTGTTCGACCTGTCGACCGACGACGAGGCCCACGAGGGGAGCGAGCCGACCGTCGCGGAGGCCGTTCGGCGACTTCAGGCCGTCACCGCGTGGTTGCCCTCGGCCACTGGGACCCAGGGGCCCGTTGGCTGGTACGGGGCCAGCAGCGGCGCCGCCGTGGTGCTGGCCGCGGCTGCCCACCAAGGCGGCGATGGTCACCCGCCGGTGGCCGCTGTCGTGTCCCGCGGCGGCCGTCCAGATCTCGTCGCCGACCGGCTGGCCGCCGTCGTGGTCCCGACGCTGCTGATCGTGGGGGAGCGCGACCAAGTGGTGCTGGACCTCAATCGTGACGCTGCTCGTCGGCTGCAGGTCGAGCACCGCATCGAGGTCGTCTCGGGTGCCGGCCACCTGTTCGAGGAGCCCGGCACCCTCGCGGCTGCCGCCGTCTTGGCCGTCGAGTGGTTCCTCAGCCACATGAGCGACCCCTCCCTGGCAACGACCTGAGGGTCGGGCCGGAGAACCCAGTTCGGTACGGTCTTTCGGCCCTGTCGAGGCGGTGGGCGCCGGCCGTACCTTGACCATGTGAGTGGTGACGTCGGTGTGGGTGCGGCCCTGTTGTTGGATCGCCGCGGCGTCGATGCGCTGATCGGCGAGCTCCGACGCCGCGGCCGGCGGGTGATCGGTCCCGTGGTGCGCGATGGCGTGATCGTGCACGACGAGATCGAGAGCGTGGCCGACCTCCCTGCCGGCTGGGGCGACGAGCAAGACGGCGGGCACTACCGCCTCCACCGGCGCGATGACGATGCGCTGTTCGGCTTCGCGGCCCCTCCGGAGGGGTGGAAGCGGTACCTCTTCCCGCCCCGGTCGTTGCTGGTGACGGCACGGCGCACCGATGACGGGTTCGCGGTCGAGGCGCCGGATCTCGAGGTCGAGCCCGTCGCGTTCTTCGGCGTGCGATCGTGCGACCTCCAGGCGATCGAGATCCAGGACCGGGTGTTCCTTGGCGGCGATGCCGTCGAGCCGGTCTACGCGGCCCGCAGGGCCGACGTGTTCGTCGTCGCGGTGAACTGCGCGAGCCCCGGTGGGACCTGCTTCTGCGCGTCGATGGGGGCCGGGCCGGCGGCGAGTGGAGGGTTCGACCTGGCGCTGACCGAGCTGGTCGGTCCCGGGCGTCAGGACGTCCTCGTCGAGGTGGGCAGCGAGGCCGGTGCCGACGTGATGGCCGCGGTGCCCCATCGGCACCCGACGGCCGAGGACTGCGCGTGGGCGGAGGCACTGATCGCCGGTGCGGCCGCGACGATGGGTCGGCGGCTCGACCGGGGTGCACCACGGCGAGCCGCGGCGAACCTCGATCACCCTCGGTGGGATGATCTCGCCGAGCGGTGCCTCGCCTGCGGGAACTGCACGATGGTCTGTCCCACCTGCTTCTGTTCGACGACCGAGGACCGCACCAGCCTCGGCGGCGACGAAGCGGAGCGGTGGCGCACCTGGGAGTCGTGCTTCTCGCTCGACCTCTCCCACCTCCACGGCGGTCCTGTCCGCGCTTCGGTGCGGTCCCGCTACCGCCAGTGGCTGCTCCACAAGCTGGTGACGTGGGAGGACCAGTTCGGGACCTCGGGCTGCGTGGGCTGCGGCCGGTGCATCACGTGGTGTCCGGTCGGCATCGATCTCACCGCCGAGATCGAGGCACTCGCCGACGAGGTGGCGAGGCCGGTGCAGCACCTGGAGGTGCACCGATGATGCTCGCCGGGGTGACTCGGTTTCGTGAGGCGCCGCCGATGCTCCCGGTTCGCTACCGGGTCACCGACCGCCGCCAGGAGCTGCCAGACACGGTCACGATCACGGTCGAGGCGGTCGACCAGCCGCTCGCCGTGGCGAGGCCGGGCCAGTTCCACATGATGTGGGTGTTCGGAGTCGGCGAGGTACCGATCTCGGTGGCCGGCCACGACGAGCTCGGGCGGGTCGAGCACACCATTCGCTCCGTCGGCGCGGTGACCACCGCGCTGTGCGCAGCCGAACCGGGCACGATGATCGGGGTCCGCGGCCCGTTCGGTTCCTGCTTCGACCTCGATGCCACCGGGGAGCGGGACCTGTTGGTGCTGGCGGGGGGGATCGGGCTGGCCCCGGTACGGCCGGTGGTCCTCGAAGCGATGCGCTCCCCGCACCGGTTCCGGCGCGTCACGGTGCTCACCGGGGCGAAGTCACCGGCGAGCGTGCTCTACGCCGGCGAGGTCGACCGCTGGCGTCGAGCCGGTGCCCACGTGTCCGTCATCGTGGACGCCGCTGCCCCCGGGTGGAGCGGTCCAGTCGGTCTCGTGACCCAGCTGATCCCAAGAGCACTGGTCGACCCCAAGCACACCACGGTCGTGATGTGCGGGCCGGAGATCATGATGGGCGTTGCCGCCCGCGACCTCATCGGGCTCGGCGTTCCCGGCGAGGCCGTGCAGGTGTCACTCGAGCGCAACATGCAGTGCGCGGTTCGCCAGTGCGGTCGCTGCCAGTTGGGTCCACACTTCGTGTGCCACGACGGTCCAGTGTTCACCTGGCCGCAGGTGGCCGAGCTGCTGGAGGTGCCAGATCGATGAGCGCCCACGGACCGAAGCCGAAGCTCGCGGTGTGGAAGTTCGCGAGCTGCGACGGCTGCCAGCTCACGTTGCTGAACTGCGAGGACGAGCTGCTGGCCCTCGCCGCCGAGGTCGACGTCTCGCTCTTCCTCGAGGCGTCGAGCGCCATCGAGCCCGGTCCGTACGACCTGTCCCTCGTCGAGGGATCCATCACGACGGCTGCTGATCGCGAGCGCATCGCAGCGATCCGCGAGCAGTCACGTCATGTCGTCGCCATCGGCGCCTGTGCCACCGCCGGCGGCATCCAGGCGTTGCGGAACTTCGCCGACATCGACGAGTACGTCGGCATGGTCTACGCCACGCCGGACTACATCGAGACGCTCGCCACCTCGACTGCGATCTCGGACCACGTTGCCGTCGACTTCGAGCTGCGCGGGTGCCCGATCGGCGGCCGCCAGCTCCTGGAGGTGATCTCTGCTTTCTTGGCCGGACGCGCTCCGAGGATCCCGCACCACAGCGTGTGCGTCGAGTGCAAGGCGGTGGGCAACGCCTGCGTCATGGTCGCCCACGGCACGCCCTGCCTGGGGCCGGTGACGCAGGCAGGGTGCGGAGGCTTGTGCCCGACCTATGACCGCGGCTGCTACGGGTGCTTCGGGCCGTCCGAGACGACAGCCACGGTCGCCCTCTCCGGTTGGTTGCGGGGCCTCGGCGTGAGCGAGGCCGAGCTGGCGCGACTGTTCCGCACCTTCAACGCCGACGCCGGTGCGTTCCGAGAGGCCTCGATCGCCCATGACGTGCATCTCGATCCCCCGAGGAGCACGCCGTCATGACGCACAGCTCACGTCCCGAACGCCTCCTGGAGAACCTCACGCTTGCCAGGGTCGAGGGCGAGGGCGCCCTTCGGGTCGAGGTGAGCGGAGGGAAGGTGACGGACGTGCAGCTGCGCATCTACGAGCCCCCCCGCTTCTTCGAGGCGTTCCTGCGGGGCCGGGCGTTCACCGAGCCGCCCGACATCACCGCCCGGATCTGCGGGATCTGCCCGGTCGCCTACCAGATGAGCGCCTGCTTGGCGATCGAGGCGGCGTGCGGGGTCACCGTTGACGGGCCGCTTCGGGACCTGAGGCGCCTGATGTACTGCGGCGAGTGGATCGAGAGCCACACGTTGCACGTCCACCTCCTGCACGCCCCCGACTTCTTGGGTTGCGACTCGGCGCTCGAGTTGGCCAAGACGCACCGGGGGGCCGTCGAGCGTGGGCTGGAGCTCAAGAAGATCGGTAACGAGATCGTCGAGCTCATCGGCGGGCGGGCTGTGCACCCGATCAACGTGCGCGTCGGCGGGTTCTACCGCACGCCCAGCCGGCGCGACCTCGCCCCGCTTCGAGAGCGGCTCCTTCACGCTCGTGATCTGGCTCGCCAGACGGTCGAATGGGTTGCCGGCTTCGACTTCCCCGATCACGTCGTCGATGCCGAGCTCGTCGCTCTGCACGACCCGAACGAGTACGCAGTGCTGGGTGGCCGCATCATGTCGACCGGTGGGCTCGACATCGCGGTCGACGACTTCTCCGACCACGTCACCGAGCACCAGGTCGAGCGGTCGACGGCTTTGCACGCCCGGCTGCTCGAGCGAGGTCACTACCTCGTCGGCCCGCTCGCTCGCTTCGCCTTGAACTACGACCAGCTGCAACCGATCGCGAAGGTAGCGGCGGCCGCGGCCGGCATCGATGGCAGTTGCCGGAACCCGTTCCAGAGCATCGTCGTGCGGGCCGTCGAGGTGCTCCATTCGTGCGATCTCGCCGTCGAGCTCATCGACGGCTACGAGCCGCCGGATCGGGCCGCAGTCCCCGTCGAGCCGAGCGAACGCACGGGCCATGGAGCGACCGAGGCCCCGCGGGGGCTGCTGCACCACCGCTACCGGATCGACGCCGCCGGCTTGATCACCGACGCCGTCATCACGCCGCCGACCTCGCAGAACCAGGCCGCCATCGAGCACGACCTCTGGCACCTCATCGAGGACAACCTCGACGTCGACGACGAGCCGCTCCGTGCGCTCGCCGAGGTGGCCATCCGCAACTTCGACCCCTGCATCTCCTGTGCCACGCACTTCCTCGACCTCACCGTCGTTCGGTCGTGACCGCCCCGGCGGCAGCTCGAACGATCGTCGTCATCGGGATCGGGCATCGCTTTCGAGGTGACGACGGCATCGGCCCCCGCGTGCTCGATGCCCTCCGTGATGCCGGGCCACCCGGGGTGCGCTACGTCGAGCTCGACGGCGAGCCGTCGCGGTTGATCGACGCTTGGGCCGGCGCCGATCTGGCCGTCGTCGTCGACGCCGCCCGGAGCGGTGGGCCGCCGGGAACGATCCATCGCCTGGACCAGCGCGCCCTGATGTCGCCGGGTCGCGGTGGTGCAGTCAGCGGGCATGGGATCGGGCTGGCCGACGCGGCTGCCCTTGGCGAAGCCCTCGGCCGGCTGCCGGTGCGGCTGCGCATCGTCGCCGTCGAGGTGGCCGACACCGGCCCGGGCACCACGCTGTCACCCGAGGTGGCCTCGGCCCTACCGCGAGCGGTCGAAGTGGTGCTGGGCGAGCTGGCTCACTCGTAGACGATGCACCCGTCGTCGAGGTCGGCGGCGGGGAGGCTGTCCTTTTCGGCCCAGTAGTCCTGGGTGTGCTGCCACTCGGGCTTCTCACCCCGCTTGGGCAGCAGGTGCATGCTGCGCATGAGGTACGCGGGGTTGAAGTTCTCGGGATCGATCCAGGGCAGGATCGCCATGTCGGCGTCTTCGGGCCGCAGCGCCACCGTCACCTTCTTGGCGCCCTTGTCGTCCATGTGCTTGAGCAACCGGCACACGAAGTCGGCGATGAGGTCGGCCCGCAGCGTCCAGCTGGCCCGGAAGTAGCCGAACACCCACACCATGTTGGGCACGCCGGTGAACATCATCCCGCGGTAGGTGATGGTGTCGCCGAACACGAGCGGCGTGCCGTCGATGACGAAGTCGATGTCGCCCAGGATGCTCAAGTTGAAGCCCGTGGCCGTGACGATGATGTCCGCCTCGAGCTCGGTGCCCGACTTCAGCAGCAGTCCCTTGTCGGTGAAGGTCTCGATTTCGTCGGTGACCATCGACGCCTTGCCGGCGGTGATGCCCTTGAACAGGTCGCCGTCGGGGACGAAGGCGAGGCGCTGCTGCCATGGCCGGTACCGCGGCGTGAAGTGCGTGTCGACGTCGTAGTCGGGTGGGAGCAGTGGGCGGAGCGCGTTGATGAGCTCGGTCTTCATGAACTCGGGCTCGTCGATGCACAGTTGGGTGACCGCGTGCTGGTCGTGCAGCACCTTGCGCCGCACGATCTCGTGCGTCCACTCCTCGGGGATCTCGAGCTCGCGCAACGTGTCGGCGAGCTCGTTGGCGTTCGCCGCGGTCCAGAAGTAGGTGGGGGATCGCTGCAGCACCGTGATGTGGTTGCAGGCGTCGGCCATGGCCGGCACAAGGGTTGCCGCGGTGGCGCCCGAGCCGATGACGACGACGTTCTTGCCCGCGTAGTCGAGGTCGTCGGGCCAGGTCTGGGGGTGCACGATCGTGCCTTGGTAGCGGTCCATGCCCGGCCACTGCGGTGTGAAGCCCTCGGAGTGGCGGTAGTACCCCTGGCACATCCACAGGAAGTTGGCGGTGAAGCCGAAGATCTCGCCCGTGTCGGTCTGGGTGGCCTCGAGGGTCCACAGGTTCGTGTCGCTCGACCAGGTGGCCGTGGAGATCTTGTGGCGGTAGCGGATGTGGCGGGCGAGGTCGTTGTCGTCGATGACCTCGCCGAGGTACTTCTGGATCTCGGCGGCGGTGGCAATCGGCGCGCTGGTCCACGGCTTGAACCGGTAGCCGAACGTGTACAGGTCGCTGTCGGAGCGGATGCCGGGGTAGGTGTGCGTCCGCCAGGTGCCGCCGAAGCCGTCGAGCGCGTCGAGCGCCACAAAGGTCTTGCCGGGGCACTGGGTGATGAGGTGGTAGGCGCCGCCGATGCCGGAGATGCCGGCGCCGACGATGAGCACGTCGAAGTGCTCGGTCTGCTTCGGTGTGGGTTCGGCGATCGTCGCGGTCTGGCTCATGGCCCCTCCCTCGGGAAGCTTCTCTTGGCGGAAGGTAGCCGCTTGCCTGCCGGGCACCGTCGGCCACTCTTGGCATCGTGATCGTCCTTCGTGGACGGTGAACAGGGACCAAGGGCCCTGGCCCGCCGCCCCCGAGTCGTCGAGTCTCTGAGTATGCGACTGGAGATCACACGGCGCGCCGAGCTGGCGGTTCGCGCGATGACCTTCCTGGCCGCGGGGACGGACCGGGTGAAGGCTTCGGTGCTCGCCGACGAACTGGGCACGACGGTGGGGTTCGTCACCCAGGTGGTCGGCCCGTTGGTGAAGGCGGGCTGGGTGCGCTCGGATCCTGGCCCATCGGGGGGCTACGTCAGCCGGGTCCGCCTTGACGAGGTGTCGGTGCTGGAGGTGGTGGAGGCCGTCGACGGAGCGACCGATCTCGGTCGGTGCGTGGTGGCCGATCGTCCGTGTGGGGTAGGCCCGCCGTGCTCACTGCACGTCGCGTGGGCGCGAGCGCGCGGGGAGCTCGTTCGGACGTTGGGCGACACGCCGCTCTCGATGGTCGCCTCGGGCGCCGCGCCATGAAGGCCCCGCTGTCGAGCGGGATGACGGCAGAGCCGAGTGGAGCGCGACTGCGATGGCGGTCCGTGGCGGTGCCAACTGAGCACGGCGGCTGGGGCCTGACCTTGGAGCCGGTGCTGCTCGGCCTGCTGGTGGCACCGTCGCCCGCTGGTGTCGCCTTGGGTGTCGCTGCGTTCGTCGCGTTCGTGGTGCGCACGCCGTTGAAGCTCGCGGTGGTTGACGTGCGACGCGACCGCTGGTTGGCGCGTTCGGCGCTCGCGGCCAAGATCGCTTGTGGCGAGCTGACGGTCATCGTTGCGATGGCGGCCTTCGCCGTGTGGGCGGCTGGCTGGTCGTGGCTCGTGCCGGTCGCGATCGCCTTTCCGATGGTGGCGATCGAGGCGTGGTTCGACGCCCGTAGCCGCAGTCGCCGCCTGGTGCCCGAGCTGTGCGGCGCGGTCGGGATCGGCGCCGTGGTCGCCGCCATCGTGGTGGCCGGCGGAGAGTCCAATCAGCTCGCGGCCGCCCTGTGGCTGGTGTTGGCGGCGCGATCGATCGGGGCGATCCCGTTCGTCCGGGTGCAGATCATGCGGCTCCGTCGGGGCGCCGGCCCCACCGGTCCGAGCGACGTGGCGCAGCTTGCGGCTGTCGCTGTGGGCACGGTCGCCGTCGCCGTCGACCACCGCGTCGCGGCCGGTCTCATCGGCCTCGTCGTGCTCGTGGCGCTGCAGGCGGTTTGGGCGCGACGGCCACCCCCCGTGGCCAAGGTGCTGGGCATGACGCAGATGGGCCTCGGGATCGGACTCGTGCTGGTCACCGCGGCGGGCGTGGCCTGGTCATGACCCCGACGCCCTGGATGCCTGCCGAACCAGACCTGAAGGAGATGTGACGATGGGTGTGATCGATCCGACGCTGACCCTGGGCGCCTTGGTCAACGAGCGTCCCGAACTGGCCCGTGAGCTGGAGCGACTAGGCCTCGACTACTGCTGCGGCGGCGGTGCGACCTTGGCCGACGCCTGCGCAAGCGCATCGGTCGATCTCGACGTCGTGGCGGCTGCCCTGTCGTCGGTGGCGACGGGCTCGATCGCGCCGGCGTGGTCGACGATGGGACCGGCCGAGCTCGTCGATCACCTGGTCGCCACCCACCACCGCTACCTCTGGGACGAGCTGCCCCGGTTGTCGGCGTTGGTGGCCAAGATCGTCACGGTCCATGGCCAGCGTCACCCGGAGCTCGGCGACGTCGCCGCCTGCTTCGAGGAGGTGCGGGCCGACCTGGAACCGCACCTCTTGAAAGAGGAGCAGGTGCTGTTCCCGATGGTGCGCCTGCTCGCCACGGCCACCACGTCGCCGTCGTTCCCCTGTGGCTCGTTGCTCAACCCGATCTCGGTGATGCTCCGCGAGCACGATCTGGTCGGTGAACTGCTGGCCCGGCTACGGAGGCTGACGAACGGCTACGAGGTGCCTGCCGATGGCTGCGCTTCCTACGCCGCCTGCTTCGCCGGCTTCGCCGCGCTCGAGCTCGACACGCACCTTCACATCCACAAGGAGAACAACCTGCTGTTCCCGATGGTGGCCCGACTCGAGCATGAACTGGCCGGCCCCGACCGGATGACGACGATCTGACGTGGCCACCTACTACGGGGTGCTGTGCCTGCACCTGTTGGGGGCGGCCATCTGGGTGGGCGGCCACCTGGTCCTCGCGACGAGTGTGCTGCCGCGGGCGCTGAAGGACGGGCGGGCCTCGATCGTGAGCGAGTTCGAGGCGGGCTTCGAGCGCGTCGGCCTCCCCGCACTGGCCCTCCAAGTGGCCACCGGGCTGTGGCTCGCTCAACACCTCCTCGGCTCGCCTGACCACTGGTTCGAGTCGACGCCGGTGGCTCGCGCCATCCAGGCCAAGCTCGTCCTCTTGGTGCTGACCGTGATCCTCGCCGTGCATGCGAGGTTCCGGGTCATCCCGAAGCTGGACGACTCGACGCTGCCGGCGCTGGCCTGGCACATCAGAGCCGTCACGGTGCTGGCGGTGCTCTTCGTGCTGGTAGGCGCCAGCATCCGCTTGGGCGGGTATCCGATGTTCGACCGCTGACCGGCCACGGGGTAGAAGGAGAACCATGAACACCTTCGTCGGGATCCCCACGCATCCGCTGCTCGTGCACATCCCAGCCGTGCTGCTGCCGCTTGCCGCTGTGGGGGTGGTGCTCATGGTCATCAGGCCGGTCTGGCACCAGCGCTACCGCTGGGCGGTGCTCGCGATCGGGTTCCTCGGCACGGTCGGTGCCGTCCTGGCTGCGCAGGCGGGCGAGAGCCTTGCGGAACAGGTCACGGCCGTCGAGGGCCAGGGCGCGGCCGAGCGGTGGCAGGACCACATCTCGGCGGGCGAGTCGGCTCGGCTGTTCGCCGTGGTGTTCTTCGCGGTGCTGGTGCTGTTCGTCCTGACCCCGTGGTACATCGAGCGCCGCCGGGTCCAGGGCCGGCCGATCGACGTGCCGAAGTACGTCGCCCCCGTGTTGGTCGTCGCGGTCCTGGCGGCGTCTGCGGGAACGGTGCTCACCGTGATCGTGGCGGGTCACAGCGGAGCGACGTCGGTGTGGTGCAAGACCATGAGTCCGCCCAACTGCGATGGCTGAGCCGAGGAGGGTGCGGATGGGGACGTATGGCCCTACTGAGCCGATGAGGGTGCCGCAACGCTGATGGCGTGGACACATCAGTCGAGGTCCTCGGTCGTCATCCTGGTCACCGGCCCGGCGTGCCCACGACCGTCCTGCTCGAAGGGGTGTCGCGGACGTACCAGGTGGGATCGGCGGTCGTCGCCGCGCTGCGCGACGTCGACCTCGAGATCGACGAGGGGGAGTTCGCCGTCGTGCTCGGTCCGTCGGGAAGCGGCAAGTCGACGCTGCTGAACGTCATCGGTGCCCTCGACGCCGCCACGAGCGGCAAGGTCACGATCGCCGGTCGGGACCTGTCCGGATCGGATCGGTCGCAGCTCTTCCGGGTCCGGCGCGAGATCGTGTCGTTCATCTTCCAGAGCTTCAACCTCTTCCCCACGCTGACCGCTCTCGAGAACGTGCAGTGCGGTGTGGAGATCACCCGCAGGAGCAAGGACGCCCGGGCGCGGGCCATCGAGGTGCTGAAGCAGGTCGGGCTGGGGGATCGGCTGCACCACTACCCGAGCGAGCTCTCCGGCGGTGAGCAGCAGCGGGTGGCCATCGCCCGCGCCCTCGCCACTGGGAACCCGCTGCTGCTGGCCGACGAGCCGACGGGCGACCTCGACTTCCAGACCGGCGTGCAGATCCTCGAGCTGCTCAGGGCCCAGGCCGATGCCGGCCGCACGGTGGTCGTGGTGACGCACAACCGCGAGATCTCCCGCATCGCCGACCGTGTGATCGAGCTGGGGAGCGGCCGCGTCGTGAGCGACGGACTGCCGGTGGGCGGCCGGGCCGAGATCTCGTCGCTGCGGTGGTGACGTCGCGTGCGCCTGCTGTTCGTGCTGCGCTGGTCGGCCAGGGACCTCCGCCGTCGCTGGCTGCAGGTGTCGGCGATAGCGCTGATCATCGCGGTGGGCACCGGTGTCTACGCCTCGCTCGGCAGCACGGCCACGTGGCGCCGCCAGTCCAACGACGCGAGCTTCGAAGCGCTGAACATGTACGACCTCCGCGTCCGCCCGGCCGAGGGCGTCGACGCCCCAGAGGGTTCGATGCTGGCCGTGCTCGGCACGCTTCCCGACCCCGGGGCGGTCAGCACTGCTGAGGAGCGGTTGGTGGTGCCGACGCCGGTCGACGCCTCCACGCCGACCAAGACGATCCTGGTGCCGGGACGCATCGTCGGTGTCGACCTCGCCAGCGGCCCGCCGCGAGTCAGCCAGCTGTGGGTCGAGCGCGGCCGTGGCCGCGCCCTGGTGTCGAGCGATCAGGGTGCCGCGACTGCCGTGCTCGAGCGCAACTTCGCCTCCTTCTACGCGCTGTCGGGCACTGGCTCGATCCGCGTCGCCGGCAAGGCCGTGGACTACGTCGGCGCCGGGCTGTCGCCCGAGTACTTCTTCGTGGTCACTGACGATGGCAGCTTCATGGCCGAGGCGAACCTCGCCGTGGTGTTCACCTCGATCGACACCGCGCAGCGGCTCGCCGGACTGCCGGGTCGGGTGAACGACCTGGTGCTGCGGGTCCGTCCCGGGGTCGACGTCGCGGCGACGGCCGCGCAAGTCGAGCAGGCCTTCGCCGGCTCCGGTCTCGCCGTCACGGTGATGCAACGCCGTGACGAGGGTGCCTACCGGCTCCTCTACGACGACATCGAGGGTGATCAGAAGTTCTGGAACGTGCTCGCCGCGCTGATCCTGGCCGGCGCCGCCTTCGGAGCGTTCAACCTCGCCAGTCGGATGGTCGAGTCGCAGCGCCGCGAGATCGGCATCGGCATGGCGCTCGGCGCCTCCCGCCCCGCGCTCGCCCTCCGTCCGCTCTTCGTGGGCATCGAGATCGCTGTGCTCAGCGTGGTGTTCGGCATCGCCATGGGGTGGCTCGTGGCCGCCGCCATCCGACCCGTCTACACGACCATGCTCCCGCTGCCGGTGTGGCACACCGACCTTCAGTTCACGATGTTCGCCCGGGCCGCCGCCTTGGGCTTCATGATCCCGGTGGTGGCCACGGCGTGGCCGGTCTGGCGGGCCGTGCGCGTGATGCCGGTCGATGCCATCACGACCACGCATCGATCGGCACGAGGTGGCCTCTCGCCGCTGCTGCGCCGGCTTCCGTGGCCCCGCAGCACGTACTCGCGGATGCCCGTGGGCAACGTCCTGCGCACCCCGCGCCGCACGCTGCTCACGGCCCTTGGGATCGCGGCGGCGGTGGCGGCGCTGGTCTCGGTGCTCGGGTTGATCGACTCGTTCCTGGTGACAGTCGATCGCAACGACCACGAGCTGCTCCAGGACCACCCGGACCGGCTGACCGTGGGGCTGCAGGGCTTCCGGCTTGCGAACGGGCCCGAGGTGACAGCGATCGCGTCCCAGCCCTCGGTGGGGGCTGTGCAACACGTGCTGCGCTTCGGCGGCCGGCTGAGCGGGGGCGACAAGGAGCCGATCGACGTACTCGTGGACGCCATCGATCTGAAGAGTGGCCCGTGGGCCCCGACGCCGGTCGCCGGCCAGCTGCCCGAAGGCCGCAGTGGACTCGTCATCTCCCAGGAGGCGGCGGCCGATCTCGGTGTCGGCGTGGGCAGCACGGTCGTCCTCGAGCACCTGGAGCGAACCGCTACCGGCTTCGAGCTGGTGAAGACGCCGGTCCCTGTCGCCGCCCTCCATCCGAGCCCCTTCCGGATGCCCGTGTACATCGACCAGTCCCAGCTCGCGGGCTTCGGGGTCGCCGGCGTCGTCAACCAGCTCTACGTGCTGCCCGCGGCAGGCTCGACGCCGCAGGACGTGCAACGGGCGCTGTTCGGCCTGCCGGGCGTGGCATCGGTGCAGCCCATCGCCGCGTCGGGCAAGGTCGTGCGGGACAGCCTCGACGAGTTCGTCGCCATCTTCCGCGTCCTCGAACTGTTCATCCTCCTCCTCGCGCTGCTGATTGCCTACAACGCGTCGAGCATCAACAGCGACGAGCGCAAGCGCGAGCACGCCACGCTGTTCGCGTTCGGGCTCCCCGTGTGGCGAGTCCTGCGCATGGACGTCGTCGAGGCCCTGCTCATCGGGCTGCTCGGCACGGGCCTCGGCCTGCTCGGCGGGGCCGTCGTCCTGCAGTGGATGACGACGGCCCTCATCGGCAGCACCATGCCCGAGCTCGGCATGGCGACCGCGCTGTCTGTCGAGACGATCGTCACCGCTGTCCTCCTCGGGGTGATCGCCGTCGCCGCTGCGCCGCTGCTCACCCTTCGACGGCTTCGCCACATGGACATCCCCACGACGCTGCGCATCGTGGAGTGACGGCCGGGACGAAAGTCCCTAGTGGTGGCCCGCCGAGCCTGGTTCCAATGATCGGGACATCATCGTCGACCAACTCAGGACATCGTTTCAGTACACCGGGCCGATGACTCACCCGGGGCGGAAGTCACCGGCTCTGCCGTAGGGATCAGTTCCCTCTCCACTGCCAACAGGAGGCACCCGTGCCGACCGCCCGCCCCGATTCCGTCGCACTCGTCGACCCAACGCTCCCAATTCCGGCTGGCATCAGCCGCCGGAACTTCCTCGGCTTCTGCACCGCCGTCACCGCCGCGTTGGCCCTGCCGCAGGTGGTGACCCGTCAGGTGGCCGAAGCCCTGTCGAGCCTTGCGGCCTCCGGGAAACGGTTGCCGGTCGCCTGGCTCGCCTTCCAGGACTGCACGGGCGACACCGAGTCGTTCCTGCGCAGCTTCAACCCGACCGTCACCTCGCTGCTGTTCGACCTGATCTCGCTCGACTACCACGAGACCCTCATGGTGCCTTCGGGCGACGGCGCCCTGGCCCGACTCGATGCGCTCGTCGCTGCCGGCGGCTACGTGTGCATCGTCGAGGGGTCGATCCCGAAGGGGGCCAACGGCGCCTACTGCACCATCGGCGGCCGCTCGGCGCTCAGCATCGCCCGGCAGGTGTGCTCGCGGGCGAAGGTCAACATCGCCGCTGGGACGTGCTCGGTCGACGGTGGGATCGCCGCGGCCAAGCCCAACCCGACCGGGGCCACCGGGATCCTCGGCGCCGTGCCGGGAGCACCCAACGTGATGCACATGCCGGGCTGCCCGGTGAACGGCGTCAACCTCGTCGCGGCGATCGTCTACTACCTCACCTACAACAAGCTCCCACCGCTGGACTCCACCCGGAGGCCATTGTTCGCCTACGGCAAGGACATCCACGAGGAGGGCAACTGCGAGCGCTTCAAGTTCTACGACGCGGACCTCTTCGTGCACGCCTGGGGTGACATAGGCAGTCGCAAGGGCTGGTGCCTCAAGGAGATGGGCTGCAACGGCCCGAGCACCCAGTCGAACTGCTACCAGCGCAACTGGAACCAGACGAGCTGGCCCATCGGGGCCGGCCACCCCTGCCTCGGCTGCACCACACCGGGGTTCTGGGACAAGAACACGCCCTTCTACGCCATCCATGGCGACTGAACCGGGAGGCCGAACATGAAGATCGCCATCGACCCCATCACCCGAATCGAAGGCCACCTCCGCATCGAGGTCGACGTCACCGGCGGAGCCGTTGCCGACGTCTGGAGCTCGACGCCCACCTATCGCGGCATCGAGACGATCCTGCAGGGTCGTGATCCTCGTGATGCCTGGGTCTTCACGCAGCGCATCTGTGGCGTGTGCACCACCGTGAGCGCGATCGGCTCGGTGCGGGCCATCGAGAACGCGCTGGGCATCACGATCCCCGACAACGCTCGCATCCTGCGCAACCTGCTCGAAGCTGCGCTCTACACGCACGACCACGTCGTGCACTTCTACCACCTGCACGGTCCCGATTGGATCGACGTCACGCAGGCCCTCTCCGCCGATCCGGCGGCGACCGCGGCTCTTCAGCGCTCGCTGTCGCCGTGGCCGAACAACACCACCGCCTACTTCACCGGCGTGCGCGACAAGCTGACGGCGTTCGTGAGCAGCGGGCAGCTCGGGCTCTTCGGCGGGGGGTACTGGGGGCACCCCGAGTACCAGCTGTCGCCCGAGGCGAACCTGCTGCTCATGGCGCACTACCTCGAAGCGCTCGACTGGCAGCGCGAAGCGGTGAAGATCCACGCTCACCTCGGAGGAAAGAACCCACATCCCCAGACCTCTGTCGTGGGTGGGATGGCGACGGCGCTCGACCCCACGAGCCCCACGGCCGTGAACCGCTCGACGATCACCGCGTTGAAGGGCATCGCGAAGACCATCAAGGACTTCGTCGACCAAGTCTACGTCCCCGACCTGCTGCTCGTGGCGAGGAGCTACCCGGCATGGGCCGGCATCGGCTCCGGGGTCGGCAACCTGCTCTCGGTCGGCGACTTCCCCAATGCGAGGGGGAAGCAGCTCATGCCGGCCGGCATCGTGCGGGGCAAGGACCTCAGCACCGTCGAGGTGCTCGACCAGCTGAAGATCACCGAGGACGTCACGCGCGCCTGGTACCTCGGCACCAAGCCGCTGCACCCGTCGGTCGGCGTCACGCAGCCGAAGTACACCGGGCCGACGCCGCCGTACGCGTTCCTCGACACGACTGCGAAGTACAGCTGGGGCAAGGCTCCTCGCTACGGCGGCGCGGTGATGGAGGTTGGTCCGCTTGCTCGTTTGATGGTCGCTTACGCCGCCCGAGTGCCGCGTGCCCGACAGCTGGTGGACGGCGCCCTCGCCGCGTTGGGCCTCCCGGTGAGCGCCATGTTCTCGACGACGGGGCGGATGCTCGCCCGGGGCCTCGAGACGCAGTGGGTGGCCGAGCAGATCAGGCCATGGCTCAACGCGCTGCTGGCCAACCTCAACGCCGGCAAGCTGGCCGTGGCCGACAACTCGAAGTGGGATCCCTCGTCGTGGCCCGCCTCGGCATCGGGCCAGGGGTTCAGCGAGGCACCCCGGGGCGCCCTCGGCCACTGGGTCAGCATCAAGAACGGGACGATCGCCAACTACCAGATCGTCATCCCCTCGACCTGGAACGGCTCGCCCCGAGATGCCGCTGGCAACCGCGGTGCGTGGGAGCAGGCCCTCATGGGTGTGGCCGTGCACGATCCGACGCAGCCCCTCGAGATCGTGCGGATCATCCACTCGTTCGATCCGTGCATGGCGTGCGCGGTGCACGTGATCGACGCCGATGGCGGCGAGGTCGTCCAGGTCACGGTGGTGCCGTGAGTGGCATCGTCGTGCTGGGCCTGGGCAACGTGCTCATGACCGATGACGGGGCCGGGATCGCCGCCCTCTTCGAGCTCGACCGGCGCTACGAGGTGCCCGATGAGGTCGAGCGCCTCGACGGCGGCGTGCTCGGCCTCCAGTTGCTGGGCCGGGTCGAGGATGCCGTGCGCTTGATCGTCCTCGACGCCGTCAGCACGGGTCGGGAGCCGGGGACCATCGTGCGCCTGGGCCTCGGCGACATCCGTGCCGTGTTCGCCAAGAAGCTCTCGATGCACCAGGTCGGCTTCAACGAGGTGCTGGCCGCCGCTGCCATCCGGGGGCGGCAGCCACCGGAGATGGTCGTGCTCGGCGTCGAGCCTGCTGCGATCGAAGGCGGGCTCGGCCTGTCGGCCTCCGTCGCCGCAGCGGTGCCGGCCCTGGTGGCGGCGGCTGTCGCGCAGCTCGCCGACTGGGGGGTAGAGGTGCGTGAGCGCGCCACTCCGCTGGAAGCCGGGCCCGGGGCGGTGCTGCTCGGTGCATGAGCTCGCCATCGCTCAGTCGATCGTGGAGATCGCGAGTGACGCCGCAGTGCGCGCCGGCGCCGACCGGGTGACGTCGGTCGAGGTCGTCATCGGCGCGCTCGGTGGCGGTGCCGACGAAGCGGTGCGGACCTGCTTCGAGATCGCTGGTATCGGTACCCCCTGCGAGGGTGCAGAGCTGCGCATGGTGTTCGAGCCCGTGGTGGTGCGCTGCTGGGACTGCGGCCGCGAGAGCGCCGTGCAGGCCCCGCTTCCCGAGCTCTGTCCCGCGTGCGGCAGCGCCCGAGTGCAGGCCCACGGTGGCCGCTCGTTCCGAGTGGAGAGCATCGAGATCCCCGAGGAGGAGCCGTGCGCATCGAGGTCGTGACCGAGGTCCACGAGCGCAACGACAAGATGGCGGGGGTCGTGCGCCGGCGCCTCGACGGTGCGCAGGTGCGAGGCGTCAACGTCCTGGGCTCTCCTGGCGCCGGCAAGACGAGCCTGCTGCGAGCGGTCGCCCCGAGGCTGGGCGGGCACCGCGTCGGGGTGATCGAGGGCGACCTGGCGTCGACGGTCGACACCGAACTGCTCTTGGCCGACGGAATCCCGGCCGTGCAGGTGAACACCGGCGGTGACTGCCACATGAGCGCCGCCATGGTCGGCACCGCCCTCGACTTCCTCGACCTCGATCGTCTCGACCTCGTGCTGGTCGAGAACGTCGGCAACCTCATCTGCACCGCCGGGGTCGCGTTGGGGACCCACCGCACGCTCGTGCTGGCCTCGGTGCCCGAGGGCGACGACAAGCCGTTGAAGTACCCGGGCATCTTCGCGGCAGCCGACGCGATCGTGGTGACCAAGGTCGACGTCCTGGCCGCGTTCGACTTCGACGTCGAGCGCTTTGCGTCGCGGGTGCGGGTGGTGAACCCAGGCGCTCCGCTCTGGCCGGTGTCGGCGCGGACGGGCGAAGGACTCGACCGCCTGGCCGCCTGGATGGTCTGCGGCGCCGGTTCGTGACCGCCGGCCCCCGCAGCCAGGCGGCCGTGGCGTGGTGCCGTTCGGTGGTCGGGCCCTGCACGGTTCGTGACCTGGGCGGTCGCCGGCCCGGAGCGGTGCTTGCCATCGAGGCCCCTGGGTTCGCGGGCGTCCTGAAGCTGGCCGATGGTCCTGCAGCCGGCGCGGCCGAACGGCACGCGGCTGAGTGCTGGGCGCCTGCGCTGGCCGGCGAGGCGCCGCGCCTCGTGGCGTCGTCGCCGGAGCTCGGGGCCGTCCTGCTGACGGCGCTCGGGGGGCGGCCGGCCGTGAGCGCGGACGCAGCGATGTGCTGGCACGCCGGCGCGGCACTGGCCCGCCTGCAAGGGGTCGTGCCGGTGCGGCGTTGTCCAGTGGGCACGCCGGTCGACCTCGTGGCGGGGGACCTGCGGCGCTGGCTCGATGAAGGGCGTGACCTGCTGAGCCCCACAGAGACGGCCGTCGGGGCGGCGGCACTCGATCGGGTCAGCGTCGTCGGCGGCGAGGGCTTCGTGCCGTGCCATGGCGACTTCCGGCCGCGCAACTGGCTGGTCGACGACGACGGCCGCTGGATCGGGATGGTCGACTTCGAGCATGCCCGCTACGACCTCGCCGAGGTCGACCTGGCCGTGCTGTGGGACGGTGACCTGGCCGGTGCATCGGCCCAGCGCGCCGCACTCGTGCGGGGGTACGGAGGCTTGGACCGTTCCGGAGTCGAGCGCCTCACCGTGCTGCGGGTCGTGGCCGCACTGGCCCGCACGGTCGGCGGAGCACGCGCCGCAGCAGCCGACGACGAGGCCCGTGGTCGCGCCGCCCTCGCCGGCCTGCACATGCGCCTCGGCGCCGCTCGTTAGCGAGGGATCGCCGCGCCGGGCTGCGGGCGTCGGCCCACCCGGTCGGTGGGTCAGCCTGCGATCGTCATCGCTCGGTCGGGCCGGAGCAGGAACGGCGGAAGGAGGGCGGCCAGGTTCGACAACGGCAGCGCGTCGGCATGCAGCTCGATGCCGAGCACCTCGGCCATGAAGCGCCGGCGGGCCTGGATCCGGGCCCAGGCGTCGGGGTAGCCGGCGGCGAGCGAGGCCCGCAGCGGCCCGTCGGCCAGCGCCACCCCGTCCTCGATGTTCGTCGTGAACCACGGCGTGCCGGTGGCGGGGATGATGTCGCACTGCAAGGCCATGCCCGAGCGCAGCTCGATGTTCGAGCCCGGGAACACGGGCGAGTTGACCCACTCGTCGAGGTGCAGCTGGTGTCCTGGGTTGAGCGTGACGCCGAAGAACGGGTCGCCCAGGTGGCGATCCACGATCTCCTGGAGCACGCCGCCGACCTGGCCGACGTGCAGCGCGGAGTACCACTCGGCCACGGCCTCGAAGTACGGCGCGACGAGGCGTTCGACGTAGTCATGTACCCCCTCGGGCAGCTCGCCGGCGTCCTCGGCGACGAAGCCGGCCCGACAGCTCAACGCACCCCAGATCCCGAACGCGATCGTGAACGGGTCACCCCGCTCTATGGGTCGGTCGCTCGGGCTCAGCAGTCCGAGCCGGGCCCGTGGCCCGGCGGTGAGCATCAGGTGGCAGGACAGCGGCGCGCCGTTCCACGCCAGGAGCCGGGCGCACTCCCGCTCGGTCATGCCGGGCTGAAGCCCCGAAAGGACGTTGCGAACACCCCACGAGGTCTGGCAGGCGGCCCACTCGAACGCGGCGAGCTGCTCGACCTCGTTGATGACCCGAAGGCCGTCGGCCGGGTCGATCAGCAGATCGTTGGCGTTCTCGACGAGCCCCGCGGGACCCGTCGCCCGCCGCAGCTCGTCGACGAGGAAGGCGGGAGCCTCCATGGTCGCGCGGCTCGCGTACGTCTTCCACCCCATCACCCCCACCCGGCTCCCGGGCCGGATGCCTTCGTGGCCCATGATCTCGGCCAGCGGTCGCGAAGCATCGCGGTGCTGGCCGGGCAGGCTGAGGTCTTGGAAGAGGGCGAGCCGCATCGGCAACGGTGCGGCATCGGCGAGGCCGGCGCACTCGTTGCCGGTCAGGATCACCGGGTCGCCGTGGTGGCCGATGACGACGATGGCGTCTTCGAACCGCGGATCGAACCCGGTGAGGTAGGCGATGTTGGCGCTGTGCTCCCGATCGGCCCACACCACCACGTGGTCGTAGCGCCGGGCGTCCATGGCTGATCGAAGCCGCCCGACCCGGTCGGGGTAGATCGATGCGGGAAGCACTGGTTCGGTGACCGGCATCTCGAAGTCGGGCAGCTCGACGTCCGCGAGTCGGGCCGTCGGGCGGGTCGGGTCGGCCATGGCATCAACCCTTCGGTGCCCGACCCTTGGCCCGGCACGGCTTTGTCGGTATGAAGGAGGACTCATTACAACATGGCGAAGGATCGATGACAGCCCGGTTCAACGGGGTTACAGTCGCCCTCCAGCGGACCGAGGCTGGCCGCGGCACACGATGTTAGGGGAGCGCAAACATGCGAGTACGAGCATTGGCAGCGGTTGCAGTCGGGACCGCACTCGCCGTCACCGCCTGCGGGAGCAGCAGCAAGAGCGGTGGGGCAACGACCACGGCAAAGGCTGGCGGCGCCACGACGACGGCCGCCGGCGCGGCTGGCTGCACGGTCGGTGTGTCGTGGAACAACTACCAGGAAGAGCGCTGGGCCAAGTGGGATGAGCCCGCCATCAAGAAGGCCATCGAGGCCGCCGGCGGCAAGTACGTGTCGAACGACGCCAAGTCGTCGGCCGAGACCCAGGCCAGCAACCTCGAGAACCTCATCTCGCAGGGCGCCAAGGTCCTCATCGTCCTGGCCCAGGACGGAACGGCCATCAAGCCCGCCGTCGCCAATGCCGTCGCCAACGGCGTCCCGGTCATCGCCTACGACCGCCTGATCGAGGATCCCAAGGCCCTCTACATGACCTTCGACAACGTCGAAGTCGGTCGCATGCAGGCCCGCGAGATCTTCAAGGCCAAGCCCAAGGGCAGCTACGTCGTCATCAAGGGCAACAAGGCCGACGCCAACGCCGACTTCCTACGGGGCGGCATGGAGGAGATCATCGGTGCTGCGGTGAAGTCGGGCGACATCAAGATCGTCGGCGAGACCTACACCGACAACTGGGACCCCTCGAAGGCTCAGACCGAGATGGAGCAGTTCCTGACCGCTACGAGCAACAAGGTCGACGCGGTGCTGGCTGAGAACGACGGCATGGCCGGTGGCGTCGTTGCTGCGCTCAAGGCCCAGGGGCTCGCCGGCAAGGTTCCGGTGTCCGGCCAGGACGGCGAGAAGGCTGCCCTCAACCGGGTCGCCCTCGGCACCCAGACGGTCGACGTCTGGAAGGACTCTCGTGCTCTCGGCACCGCCGCTGGTACAGCTGCTGTCAAGCTCTGCGCCGACAAGGATGCAGCCAAGGTCGCCGGAGCCACTCCGTTCAAGACCCCCGGCGGCGCGACCGTCAGCGGGATCCTGCTGAAGCCGATCCCGATCACCAAGGACAACCTCGCCGTCGTCACCGACGCTGGTTGGATCACCCAGGCGGACCTCTGCCAGGGCGTCACAGCCGGTTCGGTCAAGGGCTGCCCCTGATCCCGTTCTGCTGAACAGCTAGTCCGACGTGCCCCCCGAACCGAGCCCACCAGAGCTCAGCCGGGGGGCACGTCAGTTCCACAGGCACCCATGGGGAAAGGTGTGACGACATGAGCGAGGCTGGAACAGTTGACGCGGGGACGGGGCCGCTCTTATCGCCCGAGCTCCAGCCGTCACGCACGTGGCGATCGACGATTGAGTCCACCGAGCTCGACACTCGTCTGCTCGGGATGGTCGTGTCGTTGGCCGCGATCTGGTTGGCGTTCCACATCATGTCGGGCGGTGACTTCCTGACGGCCCGCAACCTGTGGAACCTGTCTGTGCAGAGCACCTCGATCGCCATCATGGCCACGGGCATGGTGCTCATCATCGTGTCGCGCAACATCGACCTGTCGGTCGGGTCGTTGCTCGGCTTCCTCGGCTACGCGATGGCCATGGCCCAGACGAAGTGGATCCCCGACACGCTCGGCCTGGGGTTGGACAAGCCCTACACGTGGATGCTGGCGCTGCTGTTCGGCATCGCGCTGGGCGCCGCGATCGGCGCCCTCCAGGGCTTCATCATCGCCTACGGGGGCGTCCCTGCCTTCATCGTCACGCTCGGCGGGTTCCTGGTCTGGCGGGGCCTCATCTTCCGACTCGGCGAGAAGGGCGTGACGCTCGCCCCCCTCGACGAGAGGTTCCAGCTCCTTGGCGGTGGCGCCGACGGCTCGCTCGGCGAGTTGAGGAGCTGGCTGCTGGCGATCCTGGGCTGCATCGGCGTGGTTCTCAGCATCTACTTCGCCCGCCGTCGCCGGCAGCGATACGAGCTGGCGCCTCGTCCGATGGCGGTCGACGTGAGCCTCGGCATCATCGGGTGCTTCGTCATCCTCGGTGCTGTTGGCTGGATCGCCAACAGCTACGTCTCCCCGATCACGGGAGACCCCACCGGCGTCGCCTACCCGGTGATGATCCTCATCGCCGTCACCATGGTCATGACCTACGTGGCCAAGCGCCGCCGCTTCGGCCGCTACGTGTACGCCTTTGGAGGCAACCCCGAGGCGGCCGAGCTGGGCGGCATCAACACCCGCCGCACCATCACCCTCACCTTCGTCTTGATGGGCGTGCTGTGCGCGATCAGCGGGGCGATCCAGACGGCCCGCCTCAATGCTGCGGTCACCGGTCTCGGGGTGCAGAACGAGCTCGACGTGATCGCCGCCGCCGTCATCGGGGGCACGTCGTTCTCCGGCGGCATCGGCACGATCCAGGGAGCGGTCCTCGGAGCCATCATCATGCAGTCTCTGCGCTCCGGCATGGTGCTGCTGAGGATCGACTCACCGTCGCAGGACATCGTGGTGGGCGTCGTGCTCGTCACGGCCGTCGCCATCGACTCTGCGCTCCGCCTCGGTCGTCGCAAGGGTGTGTTCGTAGCGCTGGTGGCCGGGCTCATCGTCTCGGGCGTGATCATCCAAACGGGCCGGGCCTGAGACAGGGGAAGGGGTAGTCATCATGAGCGATCGTTCGACCACCACCGTGGCGGCGGGTACCGCCGAGCACGTGCCCCTCATCGAGATGCGCAACATCCGCGTCGCCTTCGGCGGCATCCACGCTGTCAACGACGTCACCGTCGACCTCAACGCTGGTGAGGTGGTCGGGCTCGTGGGCGGCAACGGTGCCGGCAAGTCCACCCTCATGCACACCCTGTCGGGCGCTCACCCCGCCGACTCGGGTGAGATGCGCCTCAACGGGGTGCCGATCAGCATTCACAACCCCCGTCACGCGAGAGCCCATGGAATCGAGGTCATCTACCAGAAGCTCGCGCTGGCCGACAACATCGATGCCGCGGGCAACGTGTTCCTCGGCCGCGAGCTGCGCAGCCGCACTGGCTCGCTGGACGATTCGGCCATGGCGGCGGCAACCCAGCACCTGATGAAGCGGCTGAACCCGCGGTTCAAGAACCTGAAGACGCCCGTCAAGTCGCTGTCGGGTGGCCAGCGTCAGTCAGTGGCCATCGCCAGAGCCGTCCACTTCCAGGCCAAGATCCTCATCATGGACGAGCCGACGGCGGCGCTCGGGCCGGCCGAGACAGCTCAGGTGCGCGACCTGATCCTGCAGCTGAAGTCCGAGGGCATCGGGATCTTCCTGATCAGTCACGACATCCACGACGTGTTCGATCTCTCCGATCGGATCACGGTCATGCTGCAGGGCAAGCTCGTCGCCACCGTGAACAAGAACGACGTCACCAAAGACGAGGTCTTGGCCATGATCATCATGGGCAAGCTGCCCGACGAGGTGTCGAGCGAAGACCTCGCCGAGCTCCACGGCTGATTTCTTGGTCCGCACCACCGCTCCAGGCTGGACGACGTCCGGGACCTACGATCGGCGGATGGACGGTGTGGCCTCTCCGCACGTGTTCCGGGTCACGGTGAGGGGGCGGTTCGCCGACCTGACCGACCAGGCCCGGCGCTACCTCGTGGGCGCCCAAGGCGATCACGACGTCTTCCTGTCGGCGTACACGCCCGAGGGAACCTTCACCTACGACACGAGGATCGCGTTCTTCAACCTCCGCTACGAGGTCCGCGCCAGCGGTCCCGACGCGGCGCGCGACGCTGGGCTTCGAGAGGCTGAGGCGTTCCTGAACACCATGTCGTTCGGCTTTCGTGGCCTCACCACCGATGTGGTCGACGTCTCGGCTATCTGGGACGACCTCGGGCGCTGATCGCCGAGCGTCAGCGGCTGCCCGCTCGCATGCGGTCGGGGAGGCAGGGGGGAGTGCCCGCTCGTTGGTGAGCGCTTCGGCCCGGGGCCGCTCACCTGGGTCGGCGATGAGCTGCTTCATGATCACGGTCAGCCGGCAGTGGCGCCAACGCGTGGGTAGAGCTTGGGGAACCACGGGCCGCGAAGCGGCTGGCCGGGCTCGATGAGCGCGCTTGTGCCCGGGTAGGTCGGGGCCGGGCGAGGCTGGCGCTGGTAGACGACGTCGTCGCCGAAGAAGCGCACCGACAGCGTGCGGCGGGGCCGGCTGTTGGCGCTGGCACCGCCGCCGTGCAGCAGGCCGGGGTGGAACAGGACGACGTCGCCGCGGGTCACGGGGTGCCGAGCACGGCGGCCACGACGTCGACCACGGGGGAGTGAGCGAGGAGCATCTGGTACTCGGGAACGGCGGCGTCGTTGCAGTAGTCGTCGATGAACTCGCGGGGCGTGCCCTCGTAGTGCTTGGCGAAGAACGGCCCGGGGTTGCGCAGGTTGCGCTTCACGCCGAGCTCGACGAGGTCCATCCAGGTTGGTGCCAGGACCTGGGGGAGCAGGACGACGCCGTCCTGCCAGAACTGTCGCCTCATCTCGGCAGTCACGTAGGGGTGGTCGGGCATGCCCCGTGACACGGGAGAGACCCGGTCGACTGACGGCGATCACGCTCGGGCGCCGACTCCCCCTACCGGTCGGTCAGTCCTCGATCAGCAGCCAGATCCGGCCGATAGGCGGCAAGGTCCGAGCGCTCGACGAGCTCGATGATCGTGCCCTCGGGGTCGCGGAAGAACGCGATCTTCACGCCCGCCGCAGTGACGGTGACGAGCCGTTCGGTGAGTGCCGTCGCCCCGAGGGCCATGGCGTGCTCGGTGCGTGCGTCCAGGTCGTCGACGTAGAACGTGAGGTAGGCCACGCCACACTGGGCGGTCATGTCGGCGATCGCCGGGACGGGCACCGCCGCCGGGTTGACGTTGGGGCGGAGCAACTTGATCCGCTCTCCCCACATCGTCTGCATCCAGACGATCTCGACGTCGTCGCTGCCGAGCCCGATCGGCTGCGTGCGTGCCGCCGGAAGCGTGGCCCGCGTCACCTCGTGGCACCCGAGAACGGCCTCGTAGAACCTCACCATCTCATCCAAGTCGGCCACGCACAGGCCCAGCTCCAACGGAGCCACCATGCCACTCATGGCCACAGTGTCCTACAAAGCAGCGACGGCAGGCGGGGTGGCTCGAGGGCGATGCCATGATGCGGTCGGTGCCGGCGCCACCGTGCCGGCACGACCAGGGGAGGCAACATGAGCGGCGTGGCACGTGCGAACGGCGAGGCGGGCGTGGTCGCCCTCTGCTCCTCCCACGATGATGCCCTGGCGGCTGCCGCCGCGGCCAGGGTGTGCGGGCCGACGAGCCTCGCTGTCTACCTTGCGGTTGGCGCCGGCCTGGGCGTGGTTCAGACCACTGGCCACGCCGACGACCTGGTCGCGGCGATGGCCCCCTGGGCCGGTGTGGGTGTGCACCGCACCGCAACGCGAAGGCTGCTGCGCCACCGGCTGACGTGGGAGCCGGGAGACCCGACCCCGGGCGTCACCATGCTCTACCTCACGTACGCCCGGCCTGGGCTCAGCGCCGACGACTACCACCGTTACTGGGAGCGCGAGCACGGGCCGCGGGCGCTGCGCCACCACCTCGGCATGTGGGACTACGCGCAGGTCTCGGTGACGGGCACGATGCAGGGCGAGCCCGTCGACGGCATCGCCATCACGCAGTGGCCGCAGGCCGAGGACCTTGAACAGCGGTTCACCGACGGGTCCGTCGGCACGGCGGTCATCCAACGGGACGCGGCGCGGTTCACCGACCTCGGTGTCCTCGCCCGGCACCTGATGGAAGAGACGGTCCTGGTCGAGCGTGCGTGGCCGACGACGGGACGGGTCGAGATCACCGACGCGCGTCATCTCGTGTTCGACCGTCCCGTGGCTGCCGTGTGGCCGCTCCTCGGGCGGTTCGGCGCCTTTCTCGACTGGTGGCCCGGCGGGTTCACCGACTGCGTGACGGGGAGCGAGGAGGGTGTGGGCATGACCCGAACGCTCACCCGTGCCGACGGATCGTTCGTGGTGGAACGGCTGATCGAGCATCGGCCCGACGAGGCGATGCTGCAGCTCGTGATCGACGAGGGAATGCCAGGGGCGGTCGAGTCCTACACGTGTCGGTACGAGGTCCGCCCCGTGGGCCACGATCGCTGCCGGCTCGACTGGTACCCCCGCGCTGTCATGCACGCCGATGCGTTGGACGTGTTCGGCGCCATCGTCGACCGGGGCTGGGCCATGGTGGCCGACGGGCTGAGCACCGCGGTCGCCCAGATCTGAGACTGGTCAGCGGCGCTTCGCGATGAACACAGGTATCTGACGATCGGTCTTGGCCTGGTACTCCGCGTACGGGGGGAAGGCGGCGACGCACCGCGACCACCACAGGTCCTTCTCGTCGCCGGTGATCTCACGGATCGTCACCGGGAACGGCTCGGGCCCGTCCTGGACCAACACGGAGTCGGGGTGAGCCAGCAGGTTGAAGTACCACACCGGGTGCTTGGGCGCTCCGCCCATCGAGGCCACCAGGGCGTACTCACCGTCGTGCTCGACGCGCATCAACGGCGTCTTTCGCACGGCGCCGGTGCGGGCCCCGATGGTGGTGACGATGAGGATCGACAAGCCCGTGTCGCGCAGGGTGTTGGCGCGGGTTCCGCCCGATGCCTCGTACTCCTCGACCTGGGTGCTGACCCAGTCCCACGGGCTCGGGGCGTACTCGTTCGGTGCAGTCATCTGTGACCTCTCCTCGATCCACCTTGGCCGGTCACGGTATCTGGGGAAGCCGCGTCGGCGAGGACCTGGGAGCGGCGGCGAGCGGGTCGTCGCCGCCGGCGATGACGAGGGTCAGGGCGCTGATGGCGGCACGGTGGAGTGGGTCGGGCCCTCAGACCGGAGTGCCCGCATCGGCCCACGCCCGGTGCATCCGGTTGTGCGCAGAGTGGACTGACAGCACGCCACCAACGGTGCCATCGGCCCACGGCGCGCCGGGGATCTTGGACGCCAGCTGATCATCGTCGAGCGAGGCGAGCAACGCGAGGGTGTCGGCGCGCACCGTGAGGCCGATCCGCACGAGCTCGTCGACCGGCTTGCCTTCCTGCTCCTGCTTCCATCCCTCGGTGTAGGTGTGGACATAGACCATCAGGTCATCCATCGGGCGCAGTGCCTTGCCCGACCCGTCGACCATCGCCGTGTCCATGCCTTGCTCGCCGCGGAGGTGGCGTCGGACCATCTCGTTGAAGCTGCGCTCGATCAACGTGGTGTGGATGAAGTGATCGGCGTACGTCCACCACGACTCGGGGTCGTGCTCGCTGCGCGTCCGCGGTGCGCGCCGCTCCTCATCGCTCATCGCCGCAAGCGCCTCCAAGGCGTCGGCCCGACCCCGGTTCAGCTCGATCTCGATCTCGATGCGGTTCACGCCGCCCGAACCTAGCGAGTCGGTCCCGCCGGCCCACGGGGTCGTCGCCGTCCGTGGTGCATGCAATGCTCGTTCGTGGAACGCAACTGGGCGGGGAACATCCAGTACCGGCCGTCGGAGGTCTTGCGGCCGGCGTCGGTTGACGAGCTGCGCGACATGGTCGTGAGCGCGGACCGTGTCCGTGTGCTCGGCACTCGTCACTCGTTCAACGACATCGCCGACGCCGACGCGCTGATCAGCCTCGAGGGGCTCGGTGACGATGTCGTCGTCGGTCCGGACGCATCGACGGTCGAGCTCAACCCGGCGATGACGTACGGGCGCCTGGCCCGAGTCCTGCACCGCCATCGACTGGCCCTGCACAACCTTGCGTCGTTGCCGCACATCTCGGTGGGCGGTGCCGTTGCCACGGCGACGCACGGCTCCGGCGACCGGCTCGGCAACCTGGCTACGGCCGTCAGCGCACTCGACGTCCTGTGCTCGAACGGCGAGATCGTGCACCTCGAACGGGCCGACGCCGACTTCGCCGGGGCGGTGGTCGGGCTCGGCGCGCTCGGCTGCGTGCTGCGCGTCCGACTGGACGTCGAGCCCGAGTACGAGATGACGCAGCGCGTGTATGAAGGCGCGGCGTGGCCGGCCGACACCTCCCACTTCGACGAGCTGACCTCGGCGGGCGACAGCGTCAGCTTGTTCACCACCTGGCACGACCGCATCGAGCAGGTATGGGTGAAGTCACGTGATGGCCGCTCGGTCGAGCTGCCCGGCGCCCGACCGGCGACCCACGCCCGACATCCCATCTCGGGTGTGTCGGCTGACCACTGCACGGCGCAACTCGGCGTCTCGGGGCTGTGGTCAGATCGGTGGCCGCACTTCAGGATGGACTTCACGCCGAGCAGCGGCGACGAGTTGCAATCCGAGCTGCTGCTGCCACGCGAATGCATCCTCGAGGCGATCGAGGTCGTCCGCAGGTTCGCCGGCGCCATGGCGCCCCACCTCTTGGTGAGCGAGATCCGTTCGGTCGCCGCCGACACGCTCTGGATGAGTCCGGCGCACCGCCGGGCCTCAGTCGCGCTCCACTTCACCTGGAGGCCACACGCTGCTGAGGTCGTCCGATTGATCGCTCGGCTCGAGGACGCACTGTCGTCGTTCGCGCCGAGGCCCCACTGGGCCAAGCTGTTCGCTGCCGACAGGGACGCGCTCCGCCAGCGCTACCCACGCTTCGCAGACTTCAACGAGCTGGTCGGTCGCTTCGACCCCCGCCGCGCGTTCGGCAACGACTGGCTCCGGCGGTACATCGTCGGCTGAACCGTGGGATCAGGGTTCGGGCGTTCGGGATGCGATCGCAGTCAAGCGGTGACGGAGTTGGGGCATGGTCGGTCGGCGGCGAGGTCGTCGAGGTTTGCCAGCGTCACCTCGGCGATGGCGGCCAGTGCCTCGGTGGTGAGAAACGCCTGGTGCGCGGTGATGACGACGTTGGGGAAGGTGAGCAGACGGGCGAAGACGTCGTCGTCGAGGATGTCGTTCGAGCGATCCTCGAAGAACAGCGTGTGCTCCTCTTCGTAGACGTCCAGCGCGAGCGATCCGATCTGGCCTGACTTGAGGGCGTCGACGACGGCGGCGGTGTCGACAAGTGGCCCACGTCCAGTGTTGACGAGCATCACGCCGCGCTTGCAGCGAGCGATCGTGGCCGCGTTGACGAGGTGGTACGTGCTGTCGAGGAGCGGGGCGTTCAGCGTGATGATGTCGCACTGGGGCCAGAGGTCGTCGAGGGCGGTGTAGGTGATGCCGAGCTCGACGAGTGCGGGATCGACGACCGGGTCGGCGGCGATCACGTTGCAGCGGAAGTGCCACAGCAGGCGGGCGACGAGAGCGCCGATCTTGCCGGTGCCGATGACACCGACGGTCTTGTCCTTCAGGTCGAACCCGACGAGTCCCTCGAGGCTGAAGTTCCGATCGCGGACGCGGTCGTGGGCGCGGGGGATGTGGCGGTTGACGGCGAGGATCAGGGCGATGGTGTGTTCGGCGACGGCGTTGGGGGAGTAAGCCGGGACGCGTACCACCGAGAGGCCCAGACGGTCGGCGGCGTCGAGGTCGACGTGGTTGTAGCCGGCGGAGCGCAGCGCGATGTGACGGACGCCGAGACGGGCGAGTTGGCGGAGCACCGCGTCGCTGAGGTCGTCGTTGACGAACGCGCACACCGCGAGGCTGCCTTCTGCGAGGGTGGCGGTGTCGGAGGTGAGGCGGGCTTCGACGAAGCGGAACCGATGGGCGCGGTCCACGCTCGCCGCGGAGAAGCTGGCTCGGTCGTAGGTGCGGGTCGAGAACATGGACACATGCATCTCCCCAGTCTGATGTATGGGCCTGACCACGTGCCCCGCTGGCGCCGAGTCCCGGTGGACTGATCGAACGATAAGATAACTTGACTGAGGCTGATCGTACGATTAAACTTAAGACGTGACGGCGATCGGCGCAGGACGAGCAAGGCGACACAGCGCCGACGGAACGCGGGAGCGGATCTTGGCGGCCGCGCTCGACGTGTTCGCCGAGCACTCCTTCGAGGGCGCGGCGACCCGCGAGATCGCAGCGCGTGCCGGCGTGACGCAACCGCTGCTCAACTACCACTTCAGCTCGAAAGACGAGTTGTGGCGGGCAGCGGTCGGCGGCTTGTTCGGAGCGCTGAACCTTGCCCTGACCACGCGCGAGAGCGGCTTGCGAGGGGTCGACGAGCTGACGACGCTGAAGCTGCTCGTGCGCGAGTTCGTGCACTTCTCGGCTCGTCACCCGCAGCTGCATCGCATCATCACCAGTGAGTGTCGGGCCGATGGGCCGCGAATGGACTGGCTGGTCGACCACCACACCCGACCGTTGTACGAGGCGACGGTCGCCAGGTATGCCCGGCTCGTCGAGCAGGGTCAGGTTCGGGGCATCGCTCCACCGCACTTCTACTACCTCGTCACGGGAGCGGGTCCGACGATGTTCGTGCTCGGCCCGGAATGCCGGCGGCTCACGGGCCTCGACCCGACGGCCGACGAGGTCATCGAGGCCCACGCCGATGCCGTCATCGCATTTCTCTTCCAGCCATCAGCACCCAACGTTCCAGCCAACTGACCACAGCGAAGGCCTCCATGAACCATCACGTCGAGATCGCCTACATCGGGATCGAAGTTCCCGATCCGACCGCCCTCACCCCGTTCTTCGGTGAGGTCGTCGGGCTCCAACCAGGCGAGCCAGTCGATGGCGCCGTCACGTGGCGCAACGACGACCGCGCTCATCGGGTGATCGTCCAACCCGGTCCGGCCAACGACGCGGTCTTCGTCGGGTTCGAAGCTGTCGACAGCTCAGCGTTCGACGTCACGATCGCGCGTCTCGTTGCCGCTGGCTTCGACGTCACGATCGGCAGCGACGGCGATCGGCGCCGCCGCCGGGTGAGCCGATTGGCGCAGACCATGGCGCCGTGGGGGGTGTCGGTCGAGCTGGTCGAGGGTCTCGGTTGCGCCTCGGCGGCGTCCTCGTTGCCACTCGTGCCGGGCGGGTTCCTCACCGATGGGGTCGGGTTCGGTCACGTCGTGTTCGCCACGACCGCGTTCGACGAGACGCACCGGTTCCTGGTCGACGGCCTCGGTCTCGCCCAGTCCGACTGGCTGGAGATGCCGATCATGGAAGGCATCGAACTGGAGGTCCGCTTCTACCACTGCAACGAGCGTCACCACACCGTCGCCATCGCTAGGGCGCCGTTCGACCTGCCCCAGAAGCTGCACCATGTGATGTTCGAGACCAACGACCGTGACGACACCGGTGCCGCGTTCGACCGTGCCTGGGCCAGCGGGTTGGCGATCCCCAATGGGCTCGGCCGCCACGACAACGACGGCATGTTCAGCTTCTACGTGCAGAGCCCCGCGGGGTTCCAGGTCGAAGTCGGCCACGGCGCCCGGGTGATCACCGACGGGTGGGACGACAACCGCCGCTACGACCGGATCAGTGCCTGGGGCCACCAGCCACTGCGCCACGCATGAACGCCGACGCTGGCCTCGACGGCGACGTCGTCATCGTCGGTGCCGGGCCGGTAGGGCTGAGCCTCGCGATCCTTCTGGCCCAGCTCGGACGGTCCGTCATCGTCGTCGAACGGTGGCCGGCGCCCTATCCGCTGCCCCGTGCAGTGCACTTCGACCACGAGGTCGGCCGGATCCTGCAGTCGTGTGGGATCGGCGCTGAGCTGGAAGCGATGACCGAGCCGGCGGAGATCTACGAGTGGCGCAACGCCGCGGGTGCGGCGTTGCTGAGGTTCGGACGCATCGGCGCCGGACTGTCGGGCTGGTCGGAGTCGTCGATGTTCTGCCAACCCGAGCTCGAGGCACTGCTCGACCGACGCGCCGCCGAGTTGGGGTCGATCGATCTTCGGCGCGGCTTCGAGGTCACCACCCTCGAACGGACCGACACCGGGGTCGTGATCGGCGATGCGTCAGGAACCACGGTGCGCGCCGGCTTCGCGGTCGGCTGCGACGGTGCGAACAGCACCGTGCGCCGTCTCGTCGAAATCGACCGGCACGATCTCGGGTTCTTCTACGACTGGCTGATCGTCGACGTCGTGCTCGACCACCAGCGGGTGTTCGATCCGATCAACCTGCAGATCTGCGACCCGGCGCGACCGACCACCGCCGTGTCCGGTGGACCCGGGCGTCGGCGGTGGGAGTTCATGCGTCTGTCCGATGAGACCCTCGACGAACTCAATGACGAGACCAGAGCCTGGGAACTGCTCGCCCCCTGGGACGTGACGCCAGAGAACGCTCGACTCGAACGCCATGCTGTGTACACCTTCAACGCTCGCTACGCCGAGCGGTGGCGCGCCGGCCGGGTGTTCCTCGCCGGTGACGCTGCTCACCAGATGCCACCCTTTGCTGGGCAGGGCATGGGTGCCGGCCTCCGCGATGCGGCGAACCTCGCCTGGAAGCTCGACCTCGTGGTGCGTGGCCTGGCGGACGACTCGCTGCTCGACAGCTACCAGACCGAGCGGCTCCCGCACGCCCGGGGAGCGATCGAGCTCTCGATGGCGCTCGGCAAGGTGATCTGTGTCCCCGATCCCGCCGAGGCTGCGGTCCGAGACGAGGCGATGGCAGCGACGGTCACCGGCGAGCTGATCGAGGTGCCCGAAATGGCCGGCATCCACGACGGCGTGATTCAGCCGAGCTCGCCGAATGCCGGCCGTCTGTTCGTGCAGGGCCGCATCCACGGTCACCGCTACGACGACGTGCACGGTGCCGGGTGGCGACTGGTCACCACCGACACCGGCATCAGGCCGAGCGACGCCGTCGACGCCGACACGCTCGCCTGGTTCGACTCGATCGGCGGACGGATCACCGCACTCGCCGATCCCGACCCGACGACGGATCGGTGGTTCATCGAGCACGACGCCTCGTGGGCGTTGCAGCGCCCCGACTTCCACCTCTACGGCACCGCCACCACATCCGCCGCCGCTGCCGCGCTGCTGCACGACCTTCGCCGACACCTCACCGCCAACCCGACACCCGACGCCCGAGAAGGAACCCTCACGTGAAGATCGCCAACAGCAACGGTCGCGCCGTGCTCGTCCTCGACCACCAGATCGCCGACATCGCCGAAGCCTCGGAAGGCCGCTTCGGTCCGGACCCGATGAGCCTCTACGACGACTGGGCCGCGTTCGTCGAGTTCGCGGCCGGTGTCACCACCGCCAGCGGCCCGCTCGTCGAGGCCGACCTGCGCTGCCCGATCCCTGCACCTCGGCAGGTGTTCGCCATCGGTCTCAACTACCGCAGCCATGCCGAAGAGTCAGGCATGGCTCTTCCGAGCGTGCCGGCGACCTTCACCAAGTTCCCGGCGTCGCTCTCCGGGCCGTTCGACGACATCGAGATCGTCGGCCCGAGCATCGACTGGGAGGTCGAACTGGTCGCCGTCATCGGCCGCCTCGCTGATCGCGTCGCCGAAGCCGACGCCTGGCAGCACATTGCCGGGCTCACCGTCGGCCAGGACATCAGCGACCGCCATCTCCAGTTCGCGGCCGGCGGACAGTTCTCCCTCGGTAAGTCCCGCCGCGGCTACGGCCCGATGGGACCGTGGCTCGTCACCCCCGACGAGGTCCCGAACCCGAACGACCTGGCCCTCGGCTGCTCGGTCGACGGCGAGACCGTCCAGGCCGCCCGCACCAGCGATCTCATCTTCGACATCGCGCGCCTCGTCGCCGAGCTGTCCGCGGTGCTGCCCCTGCTGCCCGGCGACGTGATCTTCACCGGCACCCCCGCCGGGATCGGTGCCACCCGCCAACCGCCCCGCTTCCTCGCCCCCGGGCAGGTGCTCGAAACCTGGATCGAAGGCATCGGCACGATCCGCAACCGCTGCATCTGACGCAGCGATGACACTTCCGAGGACCGCCTACGTCGACACGGGTACGTCGGGGTCGACGGAGCCGGCGTTGGACGGTGCGAGCACGTTCAGCACTTCCGCGCTCCTTCAGATCGGACGCACGTTGGCGACGTCAGCCGGCTCGACTCGAACAGCTGATTCGGCCGGGTCAGCCGTCCAAACGCGATCGCTTGGAGACGAAGCGTCGCCGCACCGGCGACAGCGAGGATCACGAGGTTCAGGCTGAGCTGCGCGAACGCGCCCGCCGCCTCACCCGAGCGACTCATCGCCAGGGCGACCCCGATGTTGGCGGCAGCGGGAATGGTGGTCACTGAGATCAGCACGCCGACGAGTGCACCATGGCGCGCCTCGGTGAGCGATAACGCCCCTGCCACCCCGGCGAGCACGGCAACGATCACCGCAAACAGATCGGGGCTCGAGATGAAGTTGGTCAGCGGTCGCTCACCGGCGAGGTAGGCGAGCGGGACGCGGTCGAGCAGCCGTAGCAGCCAGGTCAGCATCGCTGCCGCAGCGATCGCAGTCGGCAGGCCTACGGCGAGTGCCAGGACGCCCCGACGCACTCGGGCCAGGCGTCGAGTGTGGAGACCGAACGCGATGGACGCGATCGGCCCGAACTCAGGCCCGACCACCCTGGCGCCGACGATGAGGATGGGGGAGTCGACCAAGACGCCGATCGCGCCGATCATCGCCGCGATGACCAACAGCGCATTGAAGCTGACCGACCATCCGCCGTCCGCCCGCACCCTGGCCTCGACCTCTTCCCACACGACCGCGTCGGACGGATCGCCGGGCGCATGGGCCTCCGCGGCGGCGGCGGCCTCCGACATCGACATGTCGATGCGCTCCACCGTGATCGAGCCAACACGGTGAAGACCGCGAGCACGAAGCGAGGAGATCACGCCGTTGGCCGCTTCACGAGCGACGTCGAACTCGATGACGTCGCCGTCAGGCTTCCGGGCGGCGCCCACCATGACCACGATGTTGCACACGGCGCCGTGCAACTCGAGATCCTGGACGAGCCCGGTGAGTTCATCAGCTGGCGTAACGACTCGAACATGCAACACGAGGAGCTCCTGGGCCTGCGATCCGTCTTGTCTCGGACAGGGCCTGCGGTCCGTGCCGCCCTGCCGGTGAGGTCAGAAGCGCAGAACCGCGGCGACGCGGTCCTGCTGCGCGAGCGAGCCGTTGGCGACCATGACCGCGGTGCCGTCGCGCAGGAGCACGGCTTCGATGAGCTCGTCGATCACGTCATCGATCACATCCGATGCATCAGGGTCGCCGGCCGGCTCGATGCGGCCCTCGGTCAAGCGTGCGGCGAGGGTGTACCCCTCTTCGACAACAAGCGTTTCGATGCGGCCCTCGGTGGCGAGTGGCCAGATCTCGTCGAGACCGCTGGCGTACCGACGTGTCGAGCGTGCGGCGGCCAGAGCCGCCAGTGCGCGTGTGGAATCGGTACGGAGCCAGTCCGACACGAGCGGCCACACCGCGCTGTGGAGGTCGGCCCAACTGGTGCGATCGTGGTTGCCGGAGACGAACCCGATGGTGTCGAACGCGTCTGCGACGAGGCTGCGACGTACGGTGCGAGTGACGCCGGCCACGACGGTGGGCAGTGGGCTGCTTGCGTTCTCAATGGCGAGGTTGTGGGACAGCTGCCGACCCCAGGTGGTGGCGCTCTCGGCGGCGCGGACCATGGGCCAGATCCCCGTCCTTTCCTCAACGAGTCGATGGCGGTCGCCGACGAACAACCGGACCCTGCCCTCGCTGATCGTGACGACGCGATAGAGGGCGGTGCGATTCAGGTCGGCCACGAGGTCTCGGGTGGCAAAGGTGTCGTCGATGACGACGCGCTCGTCCACCTCTCGACCAAGGCGAACGGCCGCGAGGTACTCGGGTGACACGCACAGCGCGACCGCGCGCGAGCTCACCTCGGAGCGGCTCTCCGCGTCGATGAGTCCGAGGAGGTCCTGGTCGAGTCTTGCGGCGAGCTCGACGTCGACGTCGCCATCGAGTCGACGTCGAGCTCGCGCCGCGAGATCGTGGGCGGTGGAGAGCTCAGCGGGACTCATCGCTCGCCTCGGGGTCGTGTTCATCAGCAACGTGATGCTCGGGTAGGCGCGGCGGCGCTGGAGCTCGGTGAGGAGGGCACGGTTCATGTCGGGGTTCCTTTCGAAGGGGTTGGTCGTGGCTGCAGCTCCGCCGGTGAGCAGAGCGGGGCTCGAGGCGACGAAGACGCCTCTGGATCGGTCACCGAGCCACGGTCATCGGCATCTTGAGCAACCGCGCCACGCGCTCATCGGTGGGCGGGTGGGTGAGGAACAGTCGAGCGAAGGAGACCTGCCGGCCCGTGAGCGGGTTCACGATGTAGGCCGTTGCTTGAGTTGGGCTGACGTCCATCGGCTGATGCCGTGCCATGACCTCGATCTTGGTCAGGGCGGTGGCCAGCGGGCGGGGATCGCCCAGCAGTTGGGCGCCGAGGCGATCGGCTTCGTGTTCGCGCGACCGCGACAGCGCCATCTGCAGCACGGTGGCCGCGATGGGCGCCAGGAGCGCGACCAGGAGCATGACGATCGGGTTCGGGGCATCCTCCTCGTCGCGGCCGCCGAACATGCCGGCGAACAGCGCCAAGTTGGCGATGGCGGAGATCCCGGTGGCCACAGCCGCTGCGACGGAGCCGATGAGGATGTCCCGGTGGCGGATGTGGGCGATCTCGTGGGCGACGACCCCGCGCACCTCGTCCGGCGACAGACAAGTGAGCAGGCCCTGGGTGACGCACACCAGCGCCGTCCGCTCGTTGCGGCCGGTTGCGAACGCGTTGGGCTGCTGGCTGGGCGACACGAACAGGCGCGGGGTGGCAATGCCTGCCCGCTCGGCCAGCATGGCGACGTCGGTCTGGAGCCAGGAGAGCTCACCGCTCTCCACGGGACGTGCACCCGCCGCTCGGACTGCGAGTCGGTCGGAGAACCAGTAGCTCGAGCCGACGAGCCCCACGCCGAGGACCAGGCCGATGATCGTGCCGGTCGTGCCTGCGATCAGTGAACCGCACAGAACGAGGAAGCCGCCGAGCCCCGCGAGGAGGGTGAAGGTCTTGACCGTGTTGCGAACTGCGATTGGGTGGGTCATGACGGCTCCTGTGTCGGCGCTGTGCGCCGAACGAACAGGAGGTCTCCCCTTACCCGTCATCGACGGGCGGGTGGGCCGGAGTGGCATTGACCACTCGTGATGACGACACCACCGCTTGGTTAGGGTACTCCCCTCCAAGAGGAGCCTAGCGTGATCCTGACGTCATGTCAAGAGGGTCAACGATCGAGTCGATCACAACGGGGGACGGTACGAACCCGGGGCTACGGTTCCTCGTCGAGACTGAGTCCAGTACGAGGAGACAAACGATGGCAAGCATGGACCCGATAGGGCCGACGAGTTCGACCTCGCCGGAACCTGACTCGGTCGCTACGCACCCCCGCATCGGGCACACATCGTTGTACGCCGACGATCCGTTCATGGCTGCGACAACGCTGGCCGCTTTGCTCGGCGGCACGGTCGTAGCGTTCCCGCCCCACGATGGTGGGTTCGTCTGCTTCCTCGATTCGGGACGCACCAACTGGAGCGACGAGTTCGTCGAGTTCTATCCGCGAGACGTCGAGCTGTCGCCCATGCCCGGCGACACTCGCCCTCAGTTCTCGGCGGTACCCGGCGGCCGTTCGATCGGTGGGGGGTCGCATGTCAACATCGTGCTCGACCGCACCGATGAGCAGATCGAAGAGATGTGTGCTCGCGTCGACCGGCCCTCTGGGTGGCGTTGGGCGGGCGTGATGGATGTCTGGATCGAGCCTCGGTTGATGGTCGAGCTGGTTCCTGGTGGGAACGTGGGTGCACGGCACGTCTGAGATCAGAGGCCACTGCAGTCCCGTCCGTCCCGACGTACTTGATGGGGATGATCCTTGCCACACACCGGTTGGCAGTGCACAGGTAGCGGGCCGAACGGAATCTGAGGTGTCCCGCCCAATGCGCGACGGGGCCTTCAGGGCCATCGTGGAGGCATGAGCGCTGCAGGAGATCAAGCGCAGTCGACGCCGAGTCCACTCACGCCCGCGATGGCCGCCGCCCCTCGATGCGTACTGGTCGAAGTCGTCACGGACGACGCCACAGTCGACGACGCAATGTGGGTCGTCGGTGCACTCGCTGCCGAGTCGGCCGACCCTGCCGCACTCGCGATCGCGGAGGCCGCTGCTCGTAGGTTCGGAGAGCTCCCGATCGTGCACCGGCTCGACACGCGCGTCGGTTCGGGCGTTCGCGGGATTGTTGCGGGCCACGACGTCGCCCTGGGGACAACCGAGTTCCTCGAATCCGCCGCGATGCCGATCACCGCTCGACTCCGCTCCGCTGCCGTGGAGGCGGAACGCGGCGGTCGGTCAGCTCTGTTCGCGAGCTGGGACGGAACCGCACGTGCCGCGTTCATGATTGCTGAGTCAGATGCCAGGACAAGGGCGTGGCCGGCAACTGAATGACCGTGCGCGAGCACGGTGGCTCAGCGCTTGCCGAGGCGTTGTGCAACTGCGGCGGCTTCGACGCGGCTCGAGACGCCGAGTTTGCGGAGGATGTTCGAGACGTGCACGCCGGCCGTCTTCTCGGACACGTACAGCCTCTTGCCGATCTCGCGATTGGTCTCTCCGGCGGCGACCAGGGCGAGGACCTCTGCCTCGCGTGGGGTGAGACCGAGTTGGTCGATCGACTGGACGTCGAGCTCAACGACGCTTGGAGCAAGCGCGCTGATTCGAGCGCGCCGAGAGAACGCGGCGATCTGCTCGAGCAATGGGCCGGCATCGAGCTGAGATGCTCGGCGGTGCGCGTCCTGCAGCGAGTTGACGGCCCGGGACGTCGCTCCGATGGCGAGCGCCGTTTCACTTTCGTGCAGACGGGCGACTGCGGTCGACCACGGATCGGACAGACGATCCCAGCACTCTGCGGCAGCCGCCCAGGCTTCAGGATCTGGCGGGCCGAGTCGAGACAGGCTTGCTGCGGCCTGGGCGAAGTACGCCTGTCCGGCTGGTGCGGTTGAGCCGGTCCGCGAGGTGATCGCTTGTGTCGCCTGGTGGAGCATCGTGCTGGCGGAGTCACGCACTGGCCCGATGTGTTCGAGGACACGCCGGGCACGATCATCGAGCGCCTGTTCCACGGTGGCCTCGACGTAGAGCATCGCGAAACGTGCGGCTCGCAATCCTGCCTCGGCGATTGTTGCCTTCCATCCCCGCTGCGCGGCCGCGGCCGCCTCGCCCCACGTGCCGAACGCCAGGTGCACTTCCGCACTGGTCGCGTCGAGGAACAACTGGTGATACGCGTCGGTGGGGCGTGCCATGGCCTGAGCCAGTAACGAGAGTGCGATGTCGTGCTCACC
>JBBRTJ010000011.1:0-48992 GCA_038244535.1 Acidimicrobiales bacterium
GCCGCCCAGTCCTTCGTCGGTGCGTCGAAGGCGAGCTGCACCGCGAGCTGCTCGCCCCCCGCGGCCTCAGCTTGCGGGGCCTGGCTGATCGGGAGATCGACGTTCTGCGTCTCGTGGCCGACGGGTTCGACACCGCTGAGATCGCCAACAAGCTCTGCTACTCGGAGCGCACCGTCAAGAACGTGCTCCACAGCGTCACCACCAGACTGAACCTGCGCAACCGGTGCCACGCCGTGGCCTACGCGCTGCGCCAGGGCCTCATCTGATGATCGCCGACGTTGACGACGCCCTGCGCGCCATGCTGCGCGAGCGAATCTCGGACCAGCAGGTGCAGATCGCCTTCGACGCACCGACGAAGGACTGGGCGGCGCGGCGCAGCGCCCCCACGGTCGACCTGTACCTGTACGACATCCGAGAGGACCTGGCACGGCGCCTCGCCGGGCTTCCGACCCCCCGAGTGGGCGGCCGGCCCGACGAGCGCCAGCTGCCCCCGCGCCTGTTTCGGCTCAGCTACCTGGTGACAGCCTGGACGGCCCGACCGGAGGACGAGCACCGGCTGCTGTCGAGCGTGCTGCGCTGCTTCCTCGCCACCGATCTCATCCCCGCCCAGCGGCTCGGCGGCGAGCTGGCCGGCATCGACATGCCGCTGCAGCTCACCATCGCCGTACCCCCGGCCCAGGACCGATCCGTGTCCGACATCTGGTCGGCCCTCGGGGGCGAGCTCAAACCCTCGCTCGATGTGGTCGTCACTGCCCCTGTGCCCTTCGGCATCCCCGAGCCGATCCCGGCTCTCGTCCAGCAGCGCGACTTGAGGATCGAGACCGTCGACCGCGCCGACCTCATCAGAGGCGGGTGACAGGCGGGTGACAGCAGAGCCGTCGGATCCTTCCCTCGCCTACCTAGGCGGTCGGCTGGCGCTCCTCGAAGACCGGGTACGCCAGCTGGTCGCCCAGCGCCGCTCGGCCGATCCCACCCCTGACGACGCGCTCCGTGGTCTGTACCTGGCCGACCACCACGTCGATGCCATCGTGACGTCCTCCCCGGCCGACCGACGCCTTCCGGCCGAAGCACGTTCGCCCGATCAGGCGCTCGAGGAGGAAGCCGACCGCGCCGAGGCCGCGGGTGCCGACCTGCGCCTGCGGCGCCTGCAACGCGCCTTCGACCTCAGCGCGCAGGACATCGACCTGCTGCTCGCCGCGCTGCTCCCCGATCTCGACCTCAGCTATGAGCGGCTCTACGGCTACCTCAACGACGATGTGTCACGCCGGCGTTGTTCGGTCGAGCTTGCCATCCACCTCGCCGGACTCGATCCGCTCTCGGCTGCGGACAGGGCCCACCTCCTGCCCGGCGCGCCGCTGCTGCGCGGCGGCCTCGTCGGCGTGGTCGAGGGGCGACCGTTCCTGGGTCGCGAGGTCACCGTGCCTGATCGGGTGACCGCTCATCTGCTGGGGGACGACCAGCCCGACGGACGGTTGCATCCGGTGCTGGTCGTCGACGCGGTCGGATGGGACGGCAAGGAGGTGGCCTCGGCGGTGGCCGGGGGTCTCCTGCCCCTCCATGTCCGTGAGGAGCGCCAGGGGCTCGCCCGATCTGCAGCCGTCGGCGGGCTGACGGCGCTGGGGGTCGAGCCGCTCGTCATCGACCTCGCGCGGGTGGCCGAGCAGCCCGACGTCACGACACTGCTGGAGGTGGCCGCCCGCGAGGCGCTGCTGCGCGGCGCGGTCCTCGTGGCGGGTCCCATCGAGGCCATCAGCCGGGTGCCCGGGGCGACGGCCGCCTTGATCGACACGGGGGCGGCTGTCGTGCTCACCGGTCGCGAGCGCTGGGAGCCAGCCTGGGCGCCCCGAGCTCCCGCCGCCTTGATGGCCGGGGCCCCCTCGCCCGGCGAACAGGTCGCACTGTGGGCCGAGGTCCTCGCGGACGACGACGTCGGCGACCTCGACCGGCTCGGCGCCTTCCGTGTCGCCCCCGACGCCCTGGTGCGCTCCGTGGTTGCCGCCCGCCGGCTCGCTGCCGTGGCGGGCGAGACGATGACGATCGACCACGTACTCGCCGGTGCCCGTGCCCAGAACGCTGGGGGCCTGGAAGCCCTCTCCCGGAGGCTGAGCCCAGCCATCGGCCTCGCTGACATGGTCGTCACGCCTACGGCGCGAGAGCTGCTCGACGACCTGGTAGCCCGCGCCCGCTGCAGAGACACGGTCCTGGACGAGTGGGCCATGCGCCCCGGCGGCGGTCGGGGTCGGGGGATCAACGCACTGTTCGCTGGCGTTCCCGGCACCGGCAAGACCATGGCCGCCGAGGCCGTCGCCCACGCCCTGGGGCTCGACCTGTACGCGGTGGACCTGTCGGCCGTGGTCGACAAGTACATCGGCGAGACCGAGAAGAACCTGGAGCGGATCTTCGTCGAAGCCGAGGGGGTCAATGGCGTGCTTCTGTTCGATGAGGCCGACGCGTTGTTCGGCAAGCGATCCGAGGTGTCCGACGCTCACGACCGTCACGCCAACATCGAGGTGGCCTACCTGCTGCAGCGGATGGAGACCTTCGACGGCCTTGCGATCCTTGCCACCAATCTTCGGGCCAACCTCGATGAAGCCTTCGCCCGCCGGCTCGACGTGGTGGTCGACTTCCAACTGCCCGACGAGGGGCAGCGTCGCCTCCTGTGGGACCGCTGCCTCGGGTCGAGGTTGCCCCGGGCCGACGACATCGACCTCGACTGCTGCGCGAAGGCCTTCGAGCTGTCCGGAGGTTCGATCCGTGCCATCGCCGTCACCGCTGCGTATCGGGCCGCCGCCCACCGTCGCCCGGTCGAGATGGGCGACCTCGTCGCCGCCGCCCACGTCGAGTACCGCAAGCTCGGCCGAATGATCCACGAGCGCGAATTCGGCGGATCGACCACGCCAGCCTGACGAGGCACTGGCCCCGTCGTCCCCCTCGGCAGCGAACCGTGCCCGAAGGTGCACGCCCGTTGGGTCAGACTCGATGCTCATGGGAGCACGCGCCGCCGAGTGGACCCGGAGCGGACAGGACACCCGCAGTGCGACCACTCCCGGTCGCTCCTTCCGGGCGGGACCGTCCACTTCGTCATCCACCACCCTGTCCGGGGCGCTCCAGGCGGGCAACGCCGCGCTGTGCCAGCTCCTCTCCCCCAGCGCCCCGCACGGGCGCACGCCATCCCCTCGCCCGCCGGTGATCCAGCGATATCCGATGAGGGTGCTCGAGAAGCCGTACGGCAAGTGGGGGGCCAGGACCGCCCACGTGTCCTCCCCCGCCGAAGGCGTCAAGGGCGGCGTCTACTTCCTGCACAGCCAGGCCCCGATCGAGCAGCTCGACAGGGTGGTCGTCAAGGCGCTCACCGGCGATGAGGGCGCCGACCAGTCCCAGTTCGGCGACGCGTTCCTCCGGACCATGGGCATCAGGGTCCCCGCCTCTCGCATCATCCAGAAGTCGAGCCCGGAGTTCGCCGGGATCGCCGCCGCCGGCGTGCGGACGGCGTACGACAACAAGGTCCACGCCGCCCCGGCGGTCGAGCAGGGGCCGCTCTTCAACGACGCGGTGCGGGCCTTCAAGCTGATGGGAGCGGCACCGGGAACGAGCGTTGCGGCGATGGCGGGCAGCACGGTGACGCAGGCCCAGGTCAACAGTCTGCTCGCGCTGCTCAGCGATGCCACGATGCGCTCGGTGGCCCGGATGGCGGTGGCCGACGCGGCGATCGGAAACGATGACCGTCTCGCGCTTCAGGGCGCGGGCGCGATGGTGAACATCGGCAACATCATCAGCGCGGCTGGTGGCGACCTGTGGGCGATCGACACCGCCGCGATGCTCAAGAGCTTGCGGACCCCCGCCGGGTTGTTGAGCTGGGCCGAGGTCAACACGATCGCGATGGCCAACCTGACCGACCCTGCACGCCTCGACGTGCTGGCCGACGCCTTCCTCGACGCTGTGGCGCAGAAGGTCGCCGCCGTCCCGCCCGGCGCCGCGCCCCTGGTGCCGCCGGCAGCACAACAAGTCGCCGACCACGTCACCGCCGTCAGGCAGGCGCGACGAGTCAGCTTCCAGGCCGGCGTGGCCGTCGCCATCACCGACCTCCAGGGCGTGCTGAGGGGCAAGGCCGCGGCGCAGAAGAAGGCCCGCGAGGGGCTCCGCGAGGAGGCCGCGAGGACCTACGACGTGGGGGTCGGGAAGGGCCGGGCATCGTGGGAGAACCTCAAGGCCCGCTACGAGACGTTCGAGGCGCACCACGCCGCAGCGGTGGGAGGCTTGGCCGACGCTCAGGCACTCGCCGCCGTGGACACGGCCGCAGTGAAGAGCTGGACCGCCCGGCACGACGACCGGCTCGACCCGGTGGTGCGGCGAGTGCTGCGGTTCGGGCTACGTCAAGGTCTCATGACCGCGGTTGAGGTCAATGACTTCAAGGAGGTACTGGTCCAAGAGTCAGTCGCCGACCAGCACGACCTGATCCACCTCCGCGGGGGGTTCCACAAGGTCATCCAGATAGGCAGCGCCGACAAGAAGCAACGCGTCGAGGCGCGTCTCGAGACGGCCAGGCTCTTCCTCCTGCGCCGTTACGTGGCGGAGGCACCACCGAGGAACCTCGGCGTGGCCAAGGGCGTGGCCGCCCGCCTCAACGCTGTCGGGATCGGCGACTACCACTTCATGACCCCGCACGGTGAGGCTGAGGCGCGTGCCGCCTTCACGGACATCGGCGCTCCTGCGCACCGCTTCTGATCCTTCACCACCTCAGGCGGCAACCGGATCCAGCGTCTGGGCCGAGCGCTCCTCCACGGAGCAGCAAAGAAGTCGACGGTGACGGTCGGTCACGCCTCCGCAGCGACATCGTCGCGCTCGTCGCCCTGGTGCTGGCGCTGCATCTGCAGCTCGTCCTCGTCCTCCGGCACTGGCTCGCGCTGCATCTGCAGCTCGTCCTCGTCCTCCGGCGCTGCCTCGCGCTGGACGGGCAGCCGCTGGACGAAGGACGCGGCGGCCAGATCGGCCGCCTGCTCGAAGCGATCACCGGGATCGCTGATCGACAGTCCACCCGTCGTTCTGGAGCCGTCAACGGGACCAGCTTGCTGCTGGACGACGTGAGTCAGCTCGTGGGCCAGCCGGTGGCGGCCCTCGGACGACACCGTGTCGTACTTGCCGTCGCCGAACACGACGTGCGATCCGCTCGTGTACGCCTGGGCCTGCACCGCGTGGGCCGATGCGGCTGCCGCGGCATCGTCGTGGACCCGGACGTGACCGAGGTCGGCCCCGAGGTGGGATTCGGCGTCGGCGCGAACGCTGTCATCGAGCGGTCGACCACCTGACGACAGCACCTGGCGCACCTGGTCGCCCGCGGCCCGCTCCTGCTGCTCGAGCAACCCGGCGACGGCGGCGTTGCCTGCGGCGGCCTGCAGCTGCAGCATCGGCGGCAGCGGCGCGGCCGAGGGCACGGCACGCGGTCGGGACCGGTCGCTGTGGTCACGCTGGGCATCGAGCTCGTAGTTCGACATCCACACACCCCCGGGGGCCGACGATGCCACGAGCGTAGGGGTCTCGCCCGTGCCCGAAGAGGCGCTCCCTCCTGCCCGGGAGGCGCCCCGAGGGCGCGACCCGACGAAACGGTGACCGCCCACTTCGACTTGTCGAAGCACGCGGCGCAGAATCGGTGTTCGACGTCCGCCGAATCGGCGGCGATCCGACGGCCCGTCCGCCATCGGCACACGGGTTGTCCCTCGTAGCGGCGGCGGTCGTGCGACGCCTCGTGCACCATCGTCGTCGGGAGCTCGTTCGTGTTGGCCCGCTTGATGGGGCGCGAGTGCAGGTGGATCGTCGGCTCGCCGCAGCCCAAGGTGCCACGATCGAACGGCAGGGGGTACTCGTCGTTCTTTCGCGTCGGTGCTCCGGAGGGTCAACGGCAAGCTGGCCCCGGACAGCGCCGTTCGTCCCCGTGGAGGAGATGTCCTCGTCCGAGTGACCTCCTGACCGGGTCGACGATGCGCCAGTCCACCTCTGGTCCAGCCTCGACCGCCGTTGCTCTGACCGACCCCCTACCGACCCTTGCCGGGCACGATGCGGTAGGCGTCGTAGACGCCGTCGATGGTCTTGATGGTGCGCAGGACCGAGTCGAGGTGACTCGGGTCGGCGAGCTCGAAGTCGAAGCGCATCTTGGAGATGCGATCGGAACCGGTGTGGGTGGAGGCCGCCACGATGTTGACGTGCTGCTCGCTCATGGCATTGGCCACGTCTCGCAACAGCCGCGAGCGGTCGAGCGCCTTCACCTCGATCGACACGACGAACTGCGCCTTCGACGAATCGCCGTCCCACTCGACCTCGATCATCCGGGCCGACTGGCCGGCGGCCAGCGACCCGGCGTTGGCGCAGTCGGCACGGTGCACGCTGACGCCACGCCCCCGGGTGACGAAGCCCATGATCTCGTCGCCCGGCACCGGCGTGCAGCACCGCGACAGCCGCACCAAGACGTCGTCGAGGCCCTCGACGTGCACCCCGACGCTCTGGCGGTTGCGCCGCGGAGCGTTCGGGCGCATGGTCGTCGGGAGGATCTCGTCGTCGCTCTCGTGGTCGTGGAGCCGTTTGCCCAACCGCTGCACGGCCGCCTTGGCTGACAGGTGATGCTCGCCGATGCCCGCATAGAGCGCCTCGACGTCGGCGTAGCCCATGGCCGTCGCCTCGGTGGCCAGCGCCTCGCTCCCCACGACCTTCTGCACCGGCATGCCCTGCCGCCGCAGCTCGGCCACGAACGCTTCGCGGCCCGACTCGATCGAGTCGTCACGGCGCCCTCGTGAGAACCACTGGCGGATCTTGTTACGGGCCCGGGGCGACACGACCAGCTTCAGCCAGTCTTGCGACGGCCCCGCGGTCTCGACCTTCGAGGTGAAGATCTCGATGGTGTCGCCCGACTGCAACCGCTGGTCGATGGGCACGAGCCGGCCGTTGACACGGGCGCCAATGCAGCGATGACCGACCTCGGTGTGCACCGCGTAGGCGAAGTCGATCGGGTTCGAGCCCACCGGCAGCGTGATGACGCGGCCCTTGGGGGTGAAGACGAACACCTCGTCCTGCTCGAGGTCGGTCTTCAGGTTCTCCATGAAGTGCCCGGGGTCGGACACCTCCTTCTGCCAGTCGACGATGCGGTTCAACCAGGCGATGTCGTCGGCCGGCGAGCCCTGCTTGTAGCCCCAGTGCGCAGCCACGCCCATCTCGGCCCGCTGATGCATCTCGCGGGTGCGGATCTGCACCTCGAGCGGCTTGCCCTCGGGGCCGATCACCGTGGTGTGCAGCGACTGGTAGAGGTTGAACTTCGGCATGGCGATGTAGTCCTTGAACCGCCCGACCACCGGCTTCCACAGACCGTGGATCGAGCCGAGTGCGGCGTAGCAGTCCTTGACCGAGTCGACGATGACGCGGATGGCGACCAGATCGAAGATCTCGTCGAACTCCCGGTCCTTCATCACCATCTTTTCGTAGATGCTCCACAGGTGCTTGCCCCGGCCGGTGACATCGGCCTCGATGTCGAGCTCGTTCAGACGGCCGCGCACGAGCGAGATCACCTTGGCCAGGTACACCTCTCGCCCCGGCGTGCGGGTGGCGACCATGTGGTCGATCTCGGCGTACCGCTTGGGGTGCAGCGCAGAGAACGAGAGGTCCTCGAGCTGCTGCTTCATGTCCTGCATGCCGAGGCGATGGGCCAGCGGCGCGTAGATGTCGAGCGTCTCTTGAGCGATGCGGCTCTGCTTTTCAGCCGAGAGCGCAGCGATGGTGCGCATGTTGTGCAGCCGGTCGGCCAGCTTGATGATCAGGACGCGAAGGTCCTTGGCCATCGCCACCAACATCTTGCGCATGGTGGCGGCCTGCTGCTCCTCCTTGGAGTCGAAGCGCAGGCGGTCGAGCTTGGTGACGCCGTCGACGATGGCAGCCACATCAGGCCCGAACTCGCGCTGCAGGTCGGCGAGCGTGATGCTCGTGTCCTCGACCGCATCGTGCAGCAGCGCGGCGGCCACCGTGATGTCGTCGAGCCCGATGTCGGTGACGATGCGGGCCACCGACAGCGGGTGGTTGATGTAGCGCTCACCGCTCTTTCGGAACTGGTGCTCGTGGGCCTGGGCCGCCAGCTCGTAGGCCCGGGTGATGGTGGTCACCGACGCCTTCGGGTGCTTGGCCCGGTACGCGGTCAGCAGCGGGGCGACCTCAGCCGCGGGCACCTGGGCGTGGCGCTTCCACGGCAGCACCCGGTCGACGGTGGCCACGGCGCGCCCTCGCCCTCAGCTCTGCTCGTCGTAGGACAGCAGCGAGTACACGTCCCGCTCGCCGAGGAGCGCGCGGCCCCCGAGCGGCGTCAGCTCGAGCAGGAACGCCAGCCCGACCACGACCCCACCGAGCCCCTCGACGAGGCGGCTGGCCGCCGCCGCCGTCCCGCCGGTGGCGAGCACGTCATCGACGATCAGCACCCGGTCACCGGGGTGGATGGCGTCTCGGTGCACCTCGAGCTTGTCGCGCCCGTACTCGAGGCTGTACTCCTCGCGAGCAACGACGTGGGGCAGCTTGCCCGCCTTGCGAACAGGGATGAACGACGCCCCAGCCCGGTAGGCGACAGGGGCGGCGAGGATGAAACCGCGTGACTCGATGCCCATCACCCGGTCGATGGGCATGCCGGCGAGGTGGTCGGCCAAGGCGTCGATCGTGAAGCGGAAGGCATCGGCGTTGGCCAGCAGGGGCGTGATGTCCTTGAAGGCCACTCCGGGCAACGGGAAGTCGGCCACCTCACGGATGTATCGCATGAGCCATGCGGTGTCAGCCTTCATGGCCCGAGGCTACCGGCCGCGCCAACAGCGATGGGCTGGCCGCCCAGCGCGCGGCGCTCAGACGGCAACCGGATAGCCGGCCTCCTCGATGGCGGCCGTGATGGCCGCCGGTGCAACGGCGCTCGGGTCGTAGGTGACCGTGACCGCCTTGGCGTCGAGGTCGACCTCGCTGGCGGCGACGCCGGCGAGCTCCTCGAGGCTCTCCTCGATGTTCAGCTTGCAGGACTGGCAGTGGACGGTCGGGACGGACAGGTTGAGGGTTTCCATCGACAGGTTCCTTTGGAGAGGCCGCCACGGCGGCGGTTGGTCACGATGCTTCACCCTGCTGCGAGTGCGACGGGAAGCGGCGCAGCCGGAGGCTGTTGCTGACGACGAACACGCTCGAGAAGGCCATGGCCGCGCCCGCCAACATGGGGTTGAGGAGGCCGGCCGCAGCCAACGGCAGCGCGGCGACGTTGTAGGCGAAGGCCCAGAACAGGTTGCCCTTGATGATGGCCAGCGTCCGACGCGACAGCCGGATCGCATCGCCGGCCGAGCGCAGGTCACCGCGCACGAGCGTCAGGTCGCTGGCCTCGATGGCGGCGTCGGTTCCGGTGCCCATGGCGAGCCCGAGGTCGGCCTGGGCCAGCGCGGCGGCATCGTTGACGCCATCACCGACCATGGCCACGACCTTGCCCTCGCCCTGCAGCCGGCGCACGACCTCGACCTTGTCCTCCGGGAGCACCTCGGCAAAGACGTCGGCGGCGGCAATGCCGACCGCGGCGGCGACGCTCTGCGCGGCCCGCTGGTTGTCGCCAGTGAGCAGGATCGGGCGCAGCCCGAGGCTGCGCAGCTCGGCGACCGCGGCCGCGCTCGTTGCCTTGACCGTGTCGGCCACGACCACGACACCACCGACCTGGCCGTCCCAGCCGACCAGGATCGGCGTGCGGCCCGCGGCCTCGGCGGCGTCCTTGGCCGCCCTCATGTCGTCGTCGAGGTGCAGCGACCACTCGGCCAGGAAGCGCTCGCGGCCGGCGATCACGGCGTGACCGTCCACGACCCCGGTCACCCCGAGGCCCTGCGTGTTGGCGAAGCCCTCGACCGGGGCCAGCGTGAGACCGGCGGCCCGGGCGCCATCGGCGATGGCTTCGGCCACCGGGTGCTCAGAGGCGTCCTCGAGCGAGCCGGCTAGGCGCAGCAGCTCGTCGCGGTCGACCCCGGCGGCGGGCACGATCTCGACGAGCGCCATCGAACCGGTGGTGATGGTGCCGGTCTTGTCGAGCACGACGGTGTCGACCCGGCGGGTCGATTCGAGCACCTCGGGTCCCTTGATGAGGATGCCCAGCTGCGCCCCGCGCCCCGTGCCCACCAGGATCGCCGTCGGCGTCGCCAGCCCCAGGGCGCAGGGGCAGGCGATGATCAGCACGGACACTGCCGCTGTGAACGCCACCGAGGCGTCCTCACCCTTGGCGAGCCAGAACGCCAAGGTGGCCAGCGCCAGGACGAACACGATCGGTACGAACACCGCCGAGACCCGGTCGGCGAGACGCTGGACCGGCGCCTTGCCCGACTGCGCGTCCTGCACGAGCCGGGCGATCTGGGCCAGCTTCGTGTCGGCTCCCACCCGGGTGGCCCGCACCACCAGCCGGCCCCCGACGTTCACGGTCGCGCCAGTGACGGCGTCGCCTGGGCCGACCTCGACCGGCACGGGTTCGCCGGTGAGCAGCGACGCATCGATGGCCGACGAGCCCTCCTCGACCATGCCGTCAGTGGCCACCTTCTCACCCGGCCGCACGACGAAGCGGTCGCCGACGACGAGTTGCTCGATCGGGATGCGACGCTCGACACCGGCCTCGATCAAGGCGACCTCCTTGGCCCCGAGATCGAGCAAGGCCTTCAGCGCCGCGCTCGAGCGGCGCTTGGCCTTGGCCTCGAAGTAGCGCCCAGCCAGGATCAGCGTGGTGACACCGGCCGCCACCTCGAGGTAGATCTGGCTCGAGCCCATCGAGCGATCAGCGGTGAGGGTGAACCCATGGCGCATCGCCGGATCGCCGGCATCACCGAGGAACAGGGCGTACAGCGACCAGCCGAATGCGGCGAGCACGCCCACCGAGATGAGCGTGTCCATGGTGGTCGTCGCGTGGCGCAGGTTCCGCCACGCCACCCGATGGAAGGGGTACGCCCCCCACGTGGCCACCGGAGCCGCGAGCATGAGTGAGAACCACTGCCACGAGTCGAACTGCAGGGCCGGCACCATCGCCAGCAGGACCACTGGTGTGGACAGCACGATGCACATGATGAGCCGCTGGCGGAGCGCCAGGGTCTCGTCGTCCTCGACCGCCACCGGCGAGGATCCAGCTCCGTTCGAGTGCCCTTCTGTGCCGGTGCCGGAGGCGGCGCTCGCCGTGGTCCGGGCCGACCGGGCGGTGTAGCCGGCCGACTCGACCTGGGCGATCAGGTCATCGACGCTCACCCCCGCGGGGACATGCGCCCTGGCCTGCTCGGTGGCGTAGTTGACCGTTGCGGTCACGCCGTCGAGCTTGTTGAGCCGCTTCTCGATGCGAGCCGCGCACGAGGCGCACGTCATGCCACCGATCACCAGGTTGATGTCGCTCATCGGCGCTTGCTCCGTCTCGGACACGGGCACACTCTACCCCCCCGGGGTATGATTCAACCAGAGGCGAGGAGAACGGTCCCATGACGACCCGTGGCTACACGACCAACAAGGACGCGTACTTGAAGCGGCTCCGCCGCATCGACGGCCAGATCCGTGGGCTGCAGCGGATGGTCGAGCAGGACGACTACTGCATCGACATCCTCACCCAGGTGAGCGCCGCGACCGAAGCGTTGCAGAGCGTGGCCCTCGGACTGCTCGACGAGCACGTCCACCACTGCGTGGCCGAAGCCGCGGTGGCCGGCGATGCCGCCGAGACCACCCGTCTGATCGACGAGGCCAGCGGCGCCATCGCTCGCCTCGTGAGGTCCTGACCCTGGCCGGAGCGACCCCGCGAGTACTACGACCATGAGCCACTGGTGATGCCGACCGAGATCCCTTGATGATGCTCGTACCGCACCGCTCCACCACGGAGCCGTCGAGAAACGGAGCACATCATGAACACTCGATCCATCTCCCGCCGCTTCCTCGTCACCTCTGGGGCAGCCGTTCTCCTCGCCTCGGCTGCCGCCGCCACGGCCGAGGCCAAGACGGGTGACGTCGTGAAGCGTGGCACCTGCAGCGGCCGCTCGGTCTGGAAGCTCAAGCTCAGTCCCGAGAACGGGGCGATCGCCAGTGAGTTCCAGGTCGACTCCAACGTGCCGGGACAGACCTGGATGGTCCAGATCACCGACAACGGCGTCAAGGTCTTCGCCGGCAATCGGGTCACCAAGGCCCCGAGCGGATCGTTCACGATCCGGCGCACCTCGCCCAACCTCGCCGGCCCCGACGCCTTCGCCGCCGTCGCCACCAACCCGACCACCGGCGAGACCTGCTCGGCCGCGGCCAGCTTCTGACCGTCCCCGGGGCCCGGCCGCCGTCGTCGACGGGGCCGGGCCCACCCCCCCCGAAGGAGACACCCATGTCCAAGCGACTCGCCACCCTTGCCGCCGCCGCCCTGAGCGTCGCGGCCCTCGTCGGCCTCGCCGTCGCCGCCGCCGGCTCGGTCAGCACGCAGCCTGCTCCCGCCTTCATCTCTCGGCACGTGCCCGGCCAGGACGACCCCGGCACGACCACACCCCACACCACGACCGGGTCGAGCGACCGCAACGATCCGCCCGGATCGAGCACGACCACCGGACTCGACGATCATGGGTCAGCGGGATCATCGACCAGCGTCGACGACCGGAGCCGGTCCGACCAGGGCCCAGCCACGTCCGCTGACGATCATGGCGGGGGCGCCACCTCCAGCACCACCCTGAGGTCGTCCACGTCGTCGAGCTCACCCACGTCGTCAACGTCGTCGACCTCGTCGACGACGCCACGGAGCACGAGCACGAGCACGAGCACGACGGCGTCGGGCCACGGGACCTCCACGACGAGCCCCAGCACCACGAGCACCAGCACGACCAGCACCACTGCCGACACCCACGGCGGGCACGGGGGTGGCGGCGGCGGCTGACCGGCGCCCGCTACTGGTCCGGGCCGAAGCCCGGCAGGTGGTCGCGCGCCCACAGTGCTGCTTGGGTCCGATCCGTCACGCCGAGGCGCTGAAACACGTTGGTCAGGTGAGCCTTGACGGTCCGCTCGCTGATCTCGAGCTTGCGGGCGATCTGCTTGTTCGCGAGGCCGGCGGCCACGAGCCGCAGCACCTCCTCCTCACGTCCGCTGAGGTCCTGCGCCGGACGCAGCTCGCGCTGCTGCTGCAGCAGGACCCGGCCGGCCTTCGGGTCGAGGGGCGCGTCACCGTCGGCGGCGGCCCTGATCGCCGCGAGCAGTTCGTCGGGACCGACGTGCTTGAGCAAGTAGCCCGCGGCGCCGGCCCGCAGCGCCGCCATGATCCGACGGTCGTCGGAGAACGAGGTGAGCACGATGATCCGCGTGGCGGGGTTGGTCGCCATGATCTGCTCGGTGGCGCGAATGCCGTCGAGCACGGGCATCGAGATGTCCATGAGGACCACATCGGGATGCAGCTCGCTCACCGCAACAACGGCCTCCTCGCCGTTCGACGCGGTTCCGATCAGCTCGATCCCATCGGCAACGGCCAGCAGGTGCTCGAGGCCGCTGCGGACCATGGCGTGGTCGTCGACGATCAAGACCGAGATCATGGGATCGGTACCTCCACGGTGACGGTCGTGCCCCTGGCGGGCGTGGAATCGATGCTCATGGTCCCTCCATCTGCGTGAACGAGTGCTTCGAGGCCCTTGAGCCCGACGTGGCCTTCGGCGGCCGCGGCCCGCGCCTCGGCGGGGTCGAACCCGCGGCCGTCGTCGGCGACCGCAACCGACGCCCTCCCGTCCCTTGCGATCAGCGTGACGATGACGCGGTGGGCCTCGGCGTGGCGCAGCACGTTGCGCAGCGCCTCCTGGGCGGCCCGGTAGAGCAGCTGCGCTACGGCTGAGGGAACGTCGTCGACCAGCGCCGCGGTGTCGAGGCGGGTGATCAGACCTCGCGCAGCCGCGCCAGCCAGCAGATCGGCCACTGCGGACTCGAGTCCTTCCTGCTCGAGGTTGGGTGGGTAGAGCTCGACCAGCAGCGATCGGAGGGCCTTGATGCCCTCCCGCACCGCCTCGGCCGAACCCTCGAGGAGCTCGGCCCGTTCGGGGTCCACTTCGGGCCCGCGCGCCGCCGCCGACAACGAGTAGGCCACGCCAGCCAGGTCCTGGACCACGCCGTCGTGCAGGTCGGAGGCGATGCGACGGCGCTCGACCTCGGACGCTACGAGGGCCCGCTGCAGCAGCACCTCTCGCTCGCGTTGACGATCACGAAGGCGAGTGGCGAGCGACCAGGCCAGGGGAAGCTGGATGAGCTCGAGCAGCAGCAACGAGCCCAGCGCGATCGGAGCAAAGCTGCGCCACAGCTGCGAGCCGGACCGCTCTACCGCGTCGTAGCGGAAGTACGCCTCGAACAGGACCGGCTGGTCGCCCGGCGTGTAGATCGGCAGGTACACCTCGAGCAGCCGGTTGAACGACCGCTCGAAGGTGTTCTCGGGCTTCGCCAGGTCCGACACCTCGGCCACGATCGCCCCGGTGCGCAGCGCGCTCTCCTCGTCATCGCCCAGGACGTACGTCGTGCCGATGAGCCGCGCTTCGTCGCTGTACAGGATCGTGCCCGACGGGGCCCAGATCTTGACCCGGACCAGCGACGTGTCGAGGACCCCGAGCTCGACGACTCGGTCCACCGCGGCGAGCGCGGCGGGCTCGCTGGTCAGGATGCCTTCGGTGAGGGCCGGGGCCACGAGCCCCTCGGCCCGCGCCGTCGCCGTCGAGCGGGCCTCAGTGATCGCCTCGCGCTCGCCGACGCGCCGGGCGGCGATGGCCGTGCCGATGCCGACGACCACGAGCGCAAGCAGACCAGCAACCGCGAACTGGCCGACCTGCACCGCCACCAACGATCGCCCGGCCGGCGACGGACCCGTTCCCCGCCTCCAGCGCCGCATCATCTCCGATGGTACGGCTGGGGGGCGCTGGCGGATTGCCGGGTACGGCGCCGGAGCGGCCTAGACGACGGCAGGCTCGTGCTCGTCGAGATGCGCGACCCGGCGCAGGCCACGGCGCCCGGTGACGGCGAACACGACGGCAAAGACGGCAAAGTTGACCAGCACGATGGTGCTGCCGCTCGACACGTCGAGGTGGTAGCTCAGGTACATGCCGACGAAGCCACCGGTCGCGCCGATGGCTGTCGACAGCACGAGCATCTTGTTGAACGAGTGCGTGAGCATGCGGGCGATGACCGGCGGCACGACGAGCGCAGCGGCGATCAACGTGACCCCGAGCACCTTCATGCTCGACAAGATGGCGAAGCTCAGCAGCAGCATGAGCAGCGCATCGATGCGAGCGGTGTTGACCCCGGAGACCTCGGCCACCTCGGGATCGAAGGTGGTGAAGAGGAAGTCGCGGTAGTTGAGGGCGATCACGACGGCCGTGACCACGCTGACACCGGCGATGACCCACACGTCAGCCGTGGACACACCGAGCACGCTGCCGAACACGGTGGCGTCGATGCTCTGACGCACGCGCGTGTACAGCCCGAGCAGCACGATCCCGAACGCGAAGCTGGCGGTCGTGATGACGCCGATGGCGGCGTCGGCGCCGATGCCGCGGCGACGGGTGACCCGAGTGACCGCTACCCCGGAGGCAAGACCCCAGATGGCGGCCCCGGCGAGGTAGTTGAGCCCGAGGGCCGCGCAGATGGCGGCGCCGCCGAAGATGGCGTGGCTCAGTCCGTGGCCGAGGTAGCTCATGCCGCGCAGCGTGACGTACACGCCCAGCAGCCCGCAGAGCCCGCCACCGATGGTGCACACGATCAGCGCGTGCTGCACGAACTGGTACTGGAGTGGTTCGAGGAGCCAGTCCATGGTCACGCGCTCCTGTTCCGGCGCTCGGCCAACTGGTCCGAGACCCGATCGATGACGAACGGCAGCCCAGCGTGCTCGAGCACGTCCATCGGCGCCCCGAACGTCTCCTCGAGCACCGCCGAGGTCAGAACCTCGGACGGACGGCCTTGGGCGATGATCCGGCCCTGAAGGCACACGAGCTCGGGGAGGTGGGCAGCCATGCCGTTCAGGTCGTGCGTGGTGAGGGCGATGGTCAAGCCACCGTCATGGAGCTCACCGAGGAGGTGAAGGATCTCGTGGCGGGTGCGCACATCGACCCCCGACGTCGGCTCGTCAAGGAGCAGCAGGTCGGGGTCGGCCAAGAGGGCACGAGCGATGAACACCCGCTGCTGCTGGCCACCGGAGAGCTGCCGGATGTGGCGGTGGCCGAGCCCACCGAGACCCAGGCGCTCGAGTCCATCGGCCACGGCGGTGCGCTCGGCCTTGGTCGACCACGGGCGGCGGCGACCGGTGCGGAACGCCATGAGCACCGCTTCCTCGACGGTGACCGGGAAGTTCCAGTTGACCAGCTCGACTTGGGGCACGTAGCCGACGCGCAGGCCTGACTCGGCCACGACGGACCCATGGGTGGGCGTCACGGTGCGCAGCAGGACCTTGAGCAGCGTGGTCTTGCCGGAGCCGGATGGACCGACGAAGCCGATCCACTGCCCCCGCCGCAGGTCGAAGTCGACGTCGGCCAGCACGGCGGGGCCGTCGTAGTGGCACGTGACACCGCGCAACGCCATCAGCACCTCGCCAGCCGGACGGATCACTGCGGGTAGTCCGCCATGTCCTTGACCACGTCGGCGCTGTCGAACGTCGCCAGCTTGGAGCTATCGCCCCCGAGCGACGACACCATCGTCACGAAGTCGAACTTCATCAGGCCGAGGAACGAGTGATCCGCATCGCCGGGGGCACCGGGCAGGTCGTCGTCGCGCAGCTTGTCGACGTACTTGACGCCGGCCTCTTGGCCGATCGGTGCGAGCACCGGGCTGGGGAACACCTCGGAGCCGAAGATGGCCGGCACCTTCTCCTTTTTGATCTGATCGATCAACTGGGCCACCTCCTTGGGAGTCGGGTCCTCGAAGCTGCTGACCTGGATGGCCCCGATCACCTTCCAGCCGTAGTGCGCCGCGAAGTAGGCGTAGGCATCGTGGTAGGTGAGCAGCTTGCGGTTGGCCGCCGGCATGGTGGCGGTGGCGTCCTTGAACAGCGTGTCGAGCTGATTCACCTTGGTGACGAAGGCGGTTGCGTTGGCCTTGTAGTACGCCGCATTGGCAGGATCGGCCTTGCCCAAGGCCGAAGAGGCGATGCTCGCATAGCAGGCGGCCATCGGAGGGTTGGTCCACAAGTGCGGGTTGGGCTTGCCGTCGGCCTTCGGGAACGAGAAGTCGAAGATGTACTCGTCGGGGCTGAGGGTGAGCGTGCCCAACTCGACGACCTGTCCGCCCTTCACGTTCTGGGTAGCCAGCTCCTTGGTGGGGTCTTCGAGCTTGAGACCGTTGACGAACACCACGTCAGCCTTGTTCATCACCGCGGCGACGCTCGGCTTGGGCTCGAAGGTGTGGCTGTCCTCTCCCTCGGGGATCACGCCGACCACGACTGCCTTGTCGCCGGCCACGTTGGCCACGATCGACGTGATGGGCGCCACGGTGGTGACGACCTGGAGCTTGCCCGACTTCGGCCCACTGGCTGCCGTTCCTGCGTCGAGGGCGGCCGCGGGGCAGGCGAACTTCGTCACCTTGTCGATGGCCGCCTGGCTGTCGTTGGCGTCCGCGTTCTTGGTGTCGCCGCAGGCCGTGGCGACGAGGGCCAGGGCGCCACAGGTCCCCAAGGCCACGACAGCCAACCGTGATCGTGAGGTCATGCTCGGCACCGTATCGCCCCCAGTTCGCAACAACGTTGCTGGAGGTTCGAAACCCCGGGCCGCTCTGGATCACGTTGCCGGGATCAAGCTCACTCAAGTGCCCGCATCGGCGCCGTGTTCCTCTCACCTTTGAGAAGGAGCCGCCACAGAAACCCCCGACAGGGCGGTTCGCCGCGAGGTGGGACGGGGCGCCGCGGGCGCGTTGCTAGGTGCGGCGCTTCTTCTTGCGCGGGCGGGGCGGGTGCGTGAGCCCGACCGGCACCGCCACCGGGCGGGGGGCGACGGCCGGACCCGCCACGGTTGCCATGGCGCTGGGCGTCGAGGATCCGATGCCGGCCATCGCCCGCACCACGGCGGGATCGGTGGAGGAGCGGCCCAGCTTGGCCCGAGCAGCCTTGTACTTGGGCTCGCGCTCCTTCAGCACCGCCAGGATCGGGGTGGCGATGAAGATCGACGAGTACGAGCCGGTGATGAGGCCGACGAGCAACGCCAGCGCGAAGTCCTGCAGGGCCACCGCTCCCATCAGCAACGAGCCCACGATCAGCAGCGACAGCACCGGCAGCACCGCGGCGAGGCTGGTGTTGATCGAGCGCATCAGCACCTGGTTCATCGACAGGTTGACGATGTCGGCGTAGGTGGCTCGGTTGCCGATCCGCTTGGCGTTCTCGTGCACCTTGTCGAACACCACGATCGTGTCGTACAACGAGAAGCCCAAGATGGTGAGGAAGGCCACGACGGTGGCCGGGCTCACCTCGAAGCCGAACAGCGAGTAGATGCCGACGCTGATCAACACGTCGTGCACCACGGCCACCAGCGCGCCCACCGCCATCTTCCACTCGAAGCGAATCGAGATGTAGATGGCGATCACGATCAGCATGATCACGAGGGCGCGCTCGGCCTTCCCCGAGATCTCGTTGCCCCACGTGGGACCGACCGACGTCAGGCTCACCTCGTCGGCGGGAACGCCGGCGGCCAGAGCCAGGTCGGCGCGCACGGCGTCCTGAACGGCGATTGGCTGGGCGGCCACCTGGATGCGGTAGCGGTCGCCACTCGGCCCCGACACCGTCTGGATCTTGGCGCTGATGGGATCGATCCCGTTCTTGCTCAAGACGTCATCGACCTGCTGGGTGGAGACGCCCTTCGCAGGTAGCTCCCAGGCGACGCCGCCTTCGAAGTCGATGCCGAGGTTCAACCCACGCGTGAACAGCGACAGCAACGAGATGGTGATGAGCGCAGCGGAGAACCAGAAGCCGTAGCGCCGCTTGCCGACGTAGTCGAACGTCGTCTCACCGTGGTAGAGGCGGTGAAAGATGCTCGTCTTGCGGGGGGCGGCGGCCGGCGGGAGCGCAGCGGTGTCGAGGATGTCCGTCATCGGGGCGCTCCGGCGGCAGCAGGGACGGGGCTCACGGGCGCCGGCGGCGCTCCTTCACCGACGACCACGCCAAGGACGTGACCGGTGGTGCGGAAGCGCTTGGACCGGCTGATCAAGATGACCGCGGGACGGGTGAAGAAGTAGGCCACGATCATGTCGAGCGCGGTCGAGAGGCCGAGCATGAACGCGAACCCTCGAACCGAGCCCACCGTGAGGTACCAGAGCAGGGCGGCACCGATGAGCGACACGAGGTCGGCGGCCACGATGGTGCGGTAGGCCTGCTTGAAGCCCTTCTCGGCCGAGGCACGCAGCGTCTTACCGGAGCGGATGTCGTCTTTCAACCGTTCGAAGTACACGACGTAGGAGTCGACGGTGACGCCGATCGACACGATGATGCCGGTGGCACCCGCGAGCGTCAAGGCAAGGCCACGCGACGCACCGAGGTAGGCGATGGTCGACCACAGGAACGCGCCGGACACGCACAGGCCGCCCAGCACGACAAGGCCGAGCGACCGGTAGTACAGGACCATCAGGGCGACCACGAGGAGCAGCCCGACGAGCCCAGCCACGATGCCGGCGCGCAGCGAGTCCTTGCCGAGGGTGGCCGACACGGTCTGAACAGCCTGTGGCTCGAGCTGGACCGGCAGCGCTCCGTAGCGCAGCACGAGCGCGAGCGCCTCGGCCTCGGACTGGGAGAAGTTGCCGGTGATCGAGATGTTGCTGCGGTCGAACGTCGGGGTCTGGATGGCCGGCGCGGACTGGACGATGCTGTCGAGCACGATGCCGACCTGGCCGCGACCGCCTGAGCCCGGTGGGCAGTCCGCGGCCCCCTGGTAGCACTTGGTCGCCCACACGTTCCAGGTGTCGATGCCCTCGACGCCTGCCTTCAACGTGAGCTGCACCGACCACTGACCGGTGTCGCTGAACCGAGCGCTGGCGGTCTCGACCGCCTTGCCTGTCAGGAACGCCGGGCCGAGCTGGTACCGCAGGGCCACCACGCCCTTGTCGGCTTTGAGCGGCAACACCACTGCGTTGCCCGGCAGGTCGTCCGCCGGCTTGGTGGAGGGGATCTCGGTGGGGGCAACAGTGGTGGTCGGCGCAACGGTGGTGGTGGCGCCCGCCACGGTCGTGGCCCCGGCCACCGTGGTGGCGGGAGCCGCAGTGGTCGTCGGCGCGAGCGTCGTCGTCGCGCCCGCAACCGTGGTGGCACCGGCCACCGTGGTGGTGCTCCCGGTGGACGAGGTCTCGGGCGGCAAGGCCAGCAGCACCGGGCGGAAGCGCAGCTCGGCCGTCTTGCCGACGATCGCCAGCGCCTGCTTCTGGTTCGTGACGCCGGGAAGGTTCACGACGATGGCGTTTCCCTGGCGGGTGATCTCGGGTTCGGCCACGCCCAGGCTGTCGACGCGCTGACGGATGATGTTGATGGTCTCGTCGAGCGCCTCGGTGGTCGCCTCACCCTTGGGTGTGAGCACGACCGAGGCCCCGCCTTGCAGGTCGAGCCCGAGCAAGGGGGCGTTGCCGAACGCGAACGTCAGCCCGAGCGCGAGGCCGGCGAGCACGACGACGGTGATGAGGGGGGTCCAGTACTTGCGGTTCATGACAACAGGTCAGTTCTGACCCAGCGCCTTCCCGTCGTCGGTCGTCGCCTCGGAGGGCTCGACGGGATCGACCACGTCGTCGTCCTCGTCGGTCGACGCGGCGGCGTCGACACTGACCGTCGGCGGCACCCGGCGGGCGATGGCGCCCCGGGCCACGTGGATCTCGACGCCCTCGGCGATCTCGAGCCAGGCGTCCTCACCCTCGAGGGCGGTGACGATGCCATAGATGCCGGCCGTCGTCATGACCTCGTCGCCCTCCTCGACCGCCTTGGCCAGCGCCTGCTGGTCCTTGATCTTCTTCTGCTGCGGCCGGATCAAGAGCACGTAGAGCAGCACCGGTAACAGGATGAGCAGCAGGGGTCCCATGAGCGTCCTAAGAAGAGGGTCGACGGGCCGTCGAGGCCCGGTGGAGGATAGCTCCCTGCCCCACCGTGCCCGGGGTCATCCCCACACGTCCAGGATCTCGGACCGGAGCACGGCGAGCTGCCCGTCTGAGATGGCCGCCCGCATCTGCTCCATCAAGGCGAACGTCCAGGCGACGTTGTGGACGCTGACGAGCCGAGACGCCGTGGGTTCGCCGACCTGGAACAGGTGCCGCAGGTACCCGCGGCTGTGGCGCCGGCACACGTCGCAGGCACAGCGCGGATCGATCGGGGCGTCGCTGCGGGACAGCTCGAGGCGTTTGAGGTTGAGCCGCCCGGCCGACGTCAGGGCCGTGCCGTGACGCCCGAGGCGGGTCTGCATCACGCAATCGAACTGGTCGACGCCGAGGGCGACCGCCTCGACCAACGACGCCGGATCCCCGACGCCCATCAGGTAGCGCGGCTGCTCAGCGGGCAGTTCGGCGATCGCCGCGGCAAGGGCGGGGAGCATCTCGGCCCTGGTCTCGCCCACCGACAGCCCGCCAATCGCATACCCGTCGAAGCCGACCTCGACGATGCGCTTGGCGCTCTCGCTCCGCCATGCCTCGTCGATGCCCCCCTGCACGATCCCGAGCTGGCTCTGGTCGGGCCGGCGATGGGCGGCCCGGGCGCGGGCCGCCCAGGCATGGGTGCGGTCCATGGCCAGGCGAACCACCTCCGGCGTTGACGGCAGCGGGGGGCACACGTCGAGCACCATCGCCAGGTCGGCACCGAGCTGCTCCTGCACGGCCACCGCCGTCTCGGGGGTGAGCCGGTGGGTCGAGCCGTCGTAGGTAGAGCGGAACGTGGCCCCGTCGTCGTCCACCTTCGGCCCGAGGCTGAAGACCTGAAACCCACCGCTGTCGGTGAGCGTGTGGCCCGACCACCCCGAGAAGCGCCCGAGCCCACCGAGCGCTTCGATCACCTCGGCGCCTGGACGCAGCATGAGGTGGTAGGTGTTGCCGAGCACGATCTCGGCACCGAGCGCCTCGTAGTCGGCCGCGCTGAGGTACTTGACGGCGCCCCGGGTGCCGACGGGCATGAAGCATGGTGTGCGGTACGAGCCCCGAGCGGTGTGCACGACTCCGGTACGGGCCGCTCCCTCGGTGGCGATCGCCTCGAAGCGCAGCGGGTGCGTCACAGCGACCGCTCGAGGAGCATGGCGTCGCCGAACGACAGGAACCGGTAGCCCTCCCGAAGGGCCTCGGCGTAGAGGTCGCGCCACACCGGACCGATGAGGGCGTCGATCATCAGCAGCAGCGTGGTCCGCGGCACGTGGAAGTTGGTGAGCAGCAGGTCGACGAGCTGCCAGTCGTAGGGGCGGCGGATGAACAGCTCGGTGCGCCCCGCCAACGGGCCTCGGGCCGCGCTCTCGAGCGCCCGTGCACTCGTCGTGCCGATGGCCACGACGCGCCCGCCGGCGGCCCGCGTGGCGCGACAGCGGTCGATGACCTCAGCGGCCACCTCGTAGCGCTCCGAGTGCATCTGGTGATCGGCGGGGTCGTCGACCGAGATGGGACGAAACGTGTCCAGGCCGACCACCAGCTCGACGCGGGCCTGGCCGATGCCGGCGGCCGCCAGCGCGTCCAGCAGCGCGGTTGTCAGGTGCAGGCCGGCGGTGGGCGCCGCGGCCGAGGCGGGCCGGCGGGCATACACCGTCTGGTAGCGCTCGGGGTCGTCGAGCACCGTCGTGAGGTAGGGCGGCAACGGGGTCTCGCCGTAGCGGGCCAGGGCCACCAGCGGATCGAGCTCGGTGAGCAGCGTGACGGCCCGAGTGGCGTCGGGTCGGCGGGCGCCGACAGCGATCGCCAGCCCGGCCGCAACCTCGACGACCTCGCCTTCAGCCACCTTGGCGCTCGGCCGCACCAGGGCCTCCCACTGGCGCTGGTCGTCGTCGAGCGGCTCGAGGAGCAGCACCTCGACGGCGCCCCCCGTCGCCCTTCGGGCGTGGAGACGGGCGGGCACGACTCGGGTGTCGTTGACCACCACGAGATCACCTGGGCGAAGGATCGCCGGCAGCTCGTGCACGATCCGGTGCTCGGGCGCCGAGCCGGGGTGGTGGACCAGGAGGCGGGCGGCGTCGCGCGGTTCGACCGGGTGCTGTGCGATGGCCTCCGAGGGCAGCACGTAGTCGATGTCGGCCATCTGCACGGGGATCGAGCCTACGGGGCGCTCTGGTGACAAGATCGCCGCCCATGAGCGAGCCCCGCACCGACCACGTGACCACCTCCGAGGGCGACATGGACCTGTTCGTCTGGGTCCCCGCCGCCGGTTCCGGCCCCGGCATCCTGCTGCTGCAGGAGATCTTCGGGGTCGGCCCCTACCTGCGCGCTGTCGCCGAGCGACTGGCCGGCCTCGGCTACGTCGTGGCCGCCCCCGACGTCTTCTGGCGCATCCGGCGCAACTGGGAGGCCGAGCACTCCGAGGCCGGGCTGGGCGCCTCGCTCGACCTGATGGGCCAGTTCGTCCCCCAGTTCGCCACGGGGGTTGCCGACTGCGTGGCGGCCTTCGAGCGCCTGGGCGAGCTGCCCGAGGTCGCAGGGGGGCGGGGCGTGATGGGGTTCTGCCTCGGCGGTCTGCTCGCGTACCACGTCGCCGCCACCGCCTCGCCTGACGTGACGGTCAGCTACTACGGCTCTGGCATCGCCGGCAGCCTCGGTCTGCTGCCCCAGATCACGTGCCCGATCCAGTTCCACTTCGGGGGCCAGGACCCCTACATCCCGATGGACCAGATCGACGCCATCGCCAAGGCCATCGACGGCAAGGACGCCGCCGAGCTGCACGTGCAGGTCGGCGCCGGTCACGCCTTCGACAACCACGAGGCCGCCATGTTCTGGAACGAGCCTGCTGCCGCAGCAGCCTGGGCCCTCACCTCGAACTTCCTGGCCACCCACCTTCCGCTCGCCTGACCGCCGAGCAAAGGCCGAAGGCCCAAGGCTCAGGCGATGGGTCGTGCGGTCAGGATGGTGCTTCGAACAGCCCCGGGGGCGCCACGATCCCGGGGCGCAGCGGGGCAACAAGCCCGAGGTGGGCGTACGCCGCCGGCGTGACGACCCGCCCGCGGGGCGTGCGCATGAGCAGTCCCTGCTGGATCAGGAACGGCTCGTAGACGTCCTCGACGGTCTCGGGCTGCTCGCCGACGGCGATGGCCAACGTGCTGAGCCCCACAGGCCCGCCGCCGAACTGGGAGCACATCGAGCGCAGGAGTGCCCGGTCGACCTTGTCGAGGCCGCGCTCGTCGACACCGAACACCGCAAGCCCCTCCCGAGCCACCGTGACGTCGATGCAGCCGTCGGCGCGGACCTCGGCGAAGTCGCGCACCCGGCGCAGCAGGCGGTTGGCGATCCGGGGCGTTCCCCGAGCCCGCCGGGCGATCTCGTGGGCTCCGCCATCGTCGGTGCGCACGCCGACGATGCCGGCAGTGCGGCGCACGATCGCCTCGAGCTCGGCCACGTCGTAGTAGTCGAGGCGGGCGACGAGGCCGAAGCGGTCACGAAGGGGGCCGGTGATGAGCCCGGTGCGGGTGGTGGCGCCGACCAGGGTGAAGCGGGCGACCGACAGCCGGATCGACGATGCCGCCGGTCCCTTGCCGACCACGATGTCGAGCTGGAAGTCCTCCATCGCCGGGTAGAGGATCTCCTCGACCGCTCGCGGCAATCGGTGGATCTCGTCGATGAACAGCACGTCGCCCTCGTCGAGCTTGGAGAGGATCGCCGCGAGATCACCTGCTCGTTCGAGGGCGGGGCCTGAGGTGACGTGCAGGTGGCTGGCCATCTCGACGGCCACGATGGTGGCCAGCGTGGTCTTGCCCAGCCCCGGCGGTCCGGCCAAGAGGAGGTGGTCGGCGGCCTGGCCCCGGCGGCGGGCGGCCTCGAGCACGATGCCGAGGTGATCTTTGAGCTCGCGCTGGCCGACGAACTCGGCGAGGGCCCGCGGACGCAGGCCCCGCTCGATGGCGAGCTCGTCGTCGGCCGGCTCGGGCTGCAGCAGCTCCTCACGCACGAGACACCGCCAGGCGCTGCAGCGACTCGCGCAGCAAGGTGGAGGCGTCGCCGGCCGTGCCGACCTCGCGCAGCACATCACGGATCTCGTCAGGCCCGTAGCCCAACCCTGCCAGTGCCTCGCGCACCGCTCCGACCGCCGACACTCCCCCGCCGCCCGAAGCCCGGCCTTGCTCGCCGACGAGGTCGGCGACGTCGAGCTCGGGAAGGTCAAGGCGCCCCTGCAGCTCGACCAGGAGCCGGGTGGCGGTGCTCTTGCCCACCCCAGCCACGAGGCACAGCGAGGCAACGTCGGCCTCGGCCACGACACGGCGGAGCTGCTCGGGCGGGTGAACCGACAAGATCGCCAGCGCCAGTGCAGGGCCGACGCGGTGGGCACCCAGCAACGCCTCGAAGCAGCGGCGCTCGCCGATCGTGAGGAAGCCGTAGAGCGTCTGGCCGTCCTCTTTCACGTGGTGGTGGGTGTGGAGGAACACCTGGCCGCCGCGGTCACCCATCGCGGCCAGGGTGCCGCCATGCACCACGACCCGGTAGCCAATGCCGGCGACTTCGATGAGCACCTCGCCCGTGGCCGACCGGTCGAGCAGCGCGCCCCGCACCGAGCCGATCATCGCGTGGCCGCCGCGATGCGGGCCTGGAGCGGCGCCATGGCCAGGTAGCACAGCGCCAGCGCGGCGGCATCGGCTGCGTCGGCAGGACGGGGCGGTTCGCTCAGCCCGAGGCGCGACTGCACCATCTGCTGCACCTGAGCCTTGTCGGCCCCACCCCAACCGGTGACAGCCAGCTTGACCTGGTTGGGCGTGTACTGCACGACCTCGCACCCCGCGGCCGAAGCAAGGGCCAGTGCGAGCCCGCTGGCCTGACCGACGCTCATGGCCGTGCGCACGTTGACCTGGAAGAAGACGTGCTCGACGGCCACCACCGACGGCTTGAGCTCGGCGATCAGCGAGGCCAGCTCGCCATGCAGCTCGGCCAGCCGCTGCGGTAGCGGCGACGACGGTGGCGTGGTGATGACCCCGATGGCGACCGCCCGCACCGACACCGCCGAGCGAGCCTCGAGGCACGCGTAGCCGCAGCGCGACAGGCCGGGGTCGATGCCGAGCACGAACACAGGTTCGACCTTAGACGCCCTACCCGGCCCTGCGGTGGACCGCCCCCTCGCAGGCAGGGCCGGCCCCGGGCACTGCGTTGGGTCGATCAGCCACGCTGAGCACCGGAGATCGACCCAACGCCCCGAGGAACGGCGCTCATCGACCCAACGTCCGGCGGGACGGCGAGCGGATGGTCAGGCCTCGGCGAGGCGGGCGTGCAGGGCGTCGCTCACCGCTGGCCACTCGGCGGGGAGCACGGAGAAGTACGCCGAGTCCCGCAGCCCCCCATCGCCGTAGGCGACCATGTGGTGGCGCAGGATCCCTTCGAACCGAGCCCCGAGCCGCTCGATGGCCAGACGGCTGCGCGTGTTGCGAGCGTCGGTCTTGAGGCACACCCGCTGCGCCCGCCACACGTCGAAGGCATGGGTCATGAGCAGCAGCTTGGCCTCGGTGTTGATGGGCGTGCGCTGGGCCGAGGACGCCAGCCAGGTCGCCCCGATCTCGACGCTGTCGGGGAAGCCCGTGCTGCGATCCCAGTCCCAGCGCTGCAGGTCGAGGAAGCTCGTGCAACCGACGATGCGTTGATCGGCCAGCCGGCGCTGCGCGAAGCACACCGCCTCGCCGGCGTCCTGCCAACCCCGCAACCGGTCGAGGTAGCGACCCAGGTCGTCACGGTCGAGTGGCACCCAGGTCCAGTCGTACGCGGAACGGTCTTCTGATGCCGCCGTGAGGAGCTCGCTCGGCTCGACCGACAGCAGCGGCTCGAGGCGCACGAAGCGGCCCTCGAGCGTGAGCCAAGGGCCGATCGAGCTCAGCGGTCCGCCTCGGCCCGCTGTACGGCTTTGACGAGCTCGTCGGTCGGTCGGAAGGTCAGGCCGGCCACGGCGCGGTGGGCGTAGCGGACGACGCCGTCTCGATCGACGAGGAACACCGATCGGCGCGGGAAGCCGAGAGGCCCGAGCGTGCCGAACAGCCCGGCCACCTCCTTGCCGACGTCGGCGAGCAACGGGAAGGTGAAGCCGTGCTTGGCTGCGAACCGCTCGTGGCTCTCGACGCTCTGCGGGCTGATCGCCAGGATCTGCGCCCCGACGGCCTCGAACTCTGAGACGTCATTGGTGTAAGCGTTGAGCTGCTTGGTGCACACCGGCGTGTCGTCGCCCGGGTAGAAGACCAGGAGCACCGGCCGGCCGGTGTAGTCGTGCAGCGAGTAGTCGGTGCCGCCGGTGCCCGGCAGCGTGAAGTCGGGGGCGCGATCGCCAACGCCAATGCCCATGTCAAGCCTCCACGAGATCGAGGACATCGTCCGGGATGTCAGCGTTCGAGTACACGTCCTGCACGTCATCATGGTCGTCGAGCGCGTCGAGCACCTTGAGCACGCGCTTGGCTTCCTCCGGCGTCGCCAAGGTGATCTCCGTCGAGGCCACGAGGGGACGCTCGGCCGAGGTGACCTCGATGCCGGCGATCTCGAGGGCGGCCTTGACCGCGTCGAGGGCGCTGGCCTCGGTCGTGATCCGCCACTCCTCACCGCCGTCGGCCACGTCCTCGGCTCCGGCCTCGAGGGCGGCCATGAGCACATCGTCCTCGGCGAAGCGCCGGGGCACGAGCAGCACGCCCTTGCGGTCGAACTGCCACGACACCGACCCGGGCTCGGCCATCGAACCGCCGTTCTTGGTGAACATGTTGCGCATCTCGGCGCCGGTGCGGTTTCGGTTGTCGGTCAGCACCTCGACCAGCACCGCCACTCCACACGGTGCGTAGCCCTCGTAGGTGATGGCCTCGTAGGAGACCCCCTCGAGCTCGCCGGTGCCCCGCTTGATGGCCCGCTCGATGGTGTCGTTGGTGACCGAGGCGGCCTTGGCCTTGGTCACCATGGTGCGCAGCGTGGCGTTGGCGTTCACATCGCCGCCACCCTCGCGGGCGCACACCTCGATCTGACGGATGAGCTTGGCAAAGAGCTTGCCGCGGGCCTTGTCCTTGGCCCCCTTCTGGTGCTTGATGGACGCCCACTTCGAATGCCCGGACATCAGACCTCCTGGAGGAACAGCTCGTGGAGCCGCGGGTCGCCCGTCAGCTCAGGGTGGAAGGCGGCGACCATCACGGGGCCGCACCGGGCCAGCACCGGCCGGCCGTCGTGGGTGGCCAGCACCTCGACATCGGCTCCGGCGCGCTCGATGCCCGGAGCGCGGATGAAGACCGCGTGGAACGGTGCATCGAGCCCCACCACCGCCAAGTCGGTCTCGAAGCTGTCACGTTGCCGACCGTAGGTGTTCCGGCGCACCGTGAGGTCGATCGCGGCGAACGTTTGCTGGTCTGGCCGCCCGTCGAGCACGTCGGCGGCGAGCAGGATCATGCCGGCACAGGTGCCGAACACCGGGAACCCGTCGGCGAGGCGCGCCGCGATCGGGTCGAACAAGCCGGACGACTCGAGCAGGAGCGACATGGTGGTGGACTCGCCGCCGGGCATGATCAGAGCGCCGACCTCGGCCAGCTGAGCCGGCGTGCGCACTTCGACGACATCGGCGCCGAGACCGATCAGGACCTCAGCGTGGGCTCGGAACGCTCCCTGGAGCGCCAGCACCCCGATGGGGGCACCCACCTGGCGGCCTCCCGGCTCGCACGGCGGCGATCACCAGCCCCGCTCGGCCAACCGCACGTCGACCTCGTCCATGTTGATGCCGGTCATCGGTGCGCCGAGGTTGCGGCTCACCTTGGCCAGGATCTGCGGGTCTCGGAAGTGGGTCGTGGCCTCGACCACGGCACGGGCCCGACGAGCGGGCTCCTCGCTCTTGAAGATGCCGGAGCCGACGAACACGGCCTCGGCCCCCAGCTGCATGGCCAAGGCGGCATCGGCGGGGGTGGCGATGCCACCGGCGCAGAACAGCGGCACGGGCAGCCAACCGGTCTCGGCGATCTCCTGCACGAGCGGCAGCGGCGCTTGCAGCCGCTTGGCCCAGTCGAACAGCTCGGCCGAGTCGGCCTGGGTGATCTTGCGCATGTCGCCGATGATCGAACGCAGGTGGCGCACGGCTTCGACGATGTCGCCGGTGCCGGCCTCGCCCTTGGAGCGGATCAGGCATGCCCCCTCACTGATGCGACGCAGCGCCTCGCCGAGGTTGGTGGCGCCGCACACGAACGGCGCCGTGAAGGCCCACTTGTCGATGTGGTGCGCCTCGTCGGCCGGGGTGAGCACCTCGGACTCGTCGATGTAGTCGACGCCGAGGGCCTCGAGGATCTGCGCCTCGACGAAGTGCCCGATGCGAGCCTTGGCCATCACCGGGATCGTCACCGCGGCCTTGATCCCCTCGATCATCTCCGGGTCGCTCATGCGGGCCACACCGCCGTCGCGACGGATGTCGGCGGGCACGCGCTCGAGCGCCATGACGGCGGTGGCCCCGGCGTCCTCGGCGATCTTGGCTTGATCGGCGGTGACGACGTCCATGATGACGCCGCCTTTCAACATCTCGGCCAGGCCACGCTTCACTCGGAAGGTGCCGGTGGCGCGGTGGGCGGCCTGCTGCTCAGACATGGCGCTAAGTGTACGGGGCGTGTCCCCCGGGCGACGATCGGGAATCGTGCGCCGGTCAGGCGCAGCGTCCTCGGTGGGTCGCTCGCTTCAGGAGTGGGGGAAGGGCACGCTGGCAGGGTCGGCACCGGCCGGGATCACCGAAGCGGTGTTGCGCTGGGCCAGCTCGATCCAGGTCTGGCCCGGCGTGACCGGGATCGGGACGCCGGTGGCATCGAGGTAGACGGCAGGCTTCGAACGATCGGGCCGCGACCAGGTGCCCCGGACGAGCTTGCCCCCGGTCAGGACCCAGGCCTCGCCACCGCCCACGGTGATGGCCTCGGGCGAACGGGCGTCGGCGGGGCTGTTGCGATAGCCGACGAACTGCACGATGACGTTGGCCGCGATCGCCTGCACGCCCGTGCGATCGACGTCGGGGCGCACGTCGGAGAAGATCGGGGCCCCGTCCTGGAAGCGACGCCAGCCGCCGACGGCCGGGTCCCAGAGCCACATCACATGGGTGGCCAGCATCGAGAGCTTGGCCCCGGCCACGGCGTCGCCTCCCACGGGCTGGTCGGTGCGGAACGTGAAGAAGGGGGGCGGCGGAGCCGAGCCTGCGGGCGCCAGCGCAAAGAGGCGAGCGGTGTCAGGCGCGTAGAGGTTGTGCGGCGCCACCCGGCCGTTGTCGCGGTAGTAGCCGACGGCCCCGTAGGCGGCGCTGGCGCCGACGTCGATGATCGGTGCCCGACGGATGGCATTGGTGACGTAGGGGTTGCCCCCCGACCAGGCCAGGAGCGGACGGCCGAGGCCGGCCAGGATGTCGATGTCGCTGGTGCGCGCTGAGCGAATGGGCCCGACCGGCTGGGCGTCGTTGCTCTGAAAGACCACCGCCAGACGCGTGACGCCCTCGACGATCTCCTCGTACACGACGTCGGCCTGGTTGAAGCCGCTCTGGGGGCGGGCATCGCCGATGTTGTCGACCTTGACCACGAGGGCGGGCCGCGCCGCCGTGGCCGGGTTGGTGACGAGCAGACCGGTCAGCGGGTAGCGGGGGCGGGCGTCGATGGTGGTCGTGGGTGCCGCGCTCGTCGTGCTCGCGGTCGTGGTCGTGGTCGACTCGCTGGTCGACGTCGGCGCCACTGTCGTTGCGGCGGCAGTCGTCGACGTGGCCGCAGTGCTCCCGCCTCCAGAGCAGGCGCCGAGCACGATGGCCGCGGCCCCGACGCTGACACCGATGATCCCCCCGGCCCGACGGGCCATCACATCTCCCGCAGCAGTGCGATCCGTTCGTCGAGTGGTGGGTGGGTGTCGAACAACCGGTTCAGCCTGCTCATCTTGCCCTCTTCAGCCGTGCGAGCAACGGGCTGCTCGATCCACAAGTGTGCCGTAGCGCGGGAGGCCGAGTGGGTGACGGTCGTGTCGGCCTTGAGCTTCTCGAGCGCCGAGATGAGGCCCGGCGGGTACCGCGTGATCTGCACGGCCGACACGTCGGCGAGGGTCTCGCGGTTGCGGCTGACGGCGAACTGCATGAGCACGGCGATGAGCGGCGCCACGAGGAGCAGCACGAACCCGAGGATCGCCAGGATGGCGCCGGCCGGGTTGTCGCTGCGGTCGTCCCGGCCCCGCCGGCCGCCACCCCACCACAGGGCCCGAATGGCGACGTCGGAGGCGATGGCAATGGCGCCCACCATGGTGACGGCCAAGGTCGACACGAGGATGTCGTAGTTCTTGATGTGCGACAGCTCGTGGGCCAGCACCCCTTCGAGCTCGACACGGTTCATCTTGTCGAGGAGGCCTGTGGTGACGGCGATGGCGGCGTGGTGCGGGTTGCGACCGGTGGCGAAGGCGTTGGGCGCGATGTCATCCATCACGTAGATGCGGGGCTCGGGCAGCCCGGCGGCGATGCACAACCCCTCGACCAAGTTGTAGAGGCGCCGGTACTCCTGCGGGTCGGCGGGTCGGGCCCGGCTGACGGCGAGCGCTACGGCGTCGCTCTTCCAGTAGCTGGCGAAGGCGAGTCCGCCCGAGATCACGACGGCGGCCACGACGCCAGGCGCCCCGTATCCGAGGAGCTGGCTGATCGCGGCACCGACCGAGATGACCAGGACGATGAACCCGGCGATGAGGAGCGCGGTCTTGCGCTTGTTGGCGGTGATCTGCTCGTACATGGGATCTCAGGCCAGAGCGGCAGCGCCGCTCAGAACTGCACCTTGGGCACCGTCCGGGCTGCTTCCTCGGCCTCGAAGTACTCGCGCTGCTTGTAGCCCTTCATGCTCGCCACGATCGATGCCGGGAACGACTCGATCTTGGTGTTCAGCTTGTTCACCTCGTCGTTGTAGAACTGGCGCGAGTAGGCCACCTTGTCCTCGGTGGCCGTCAGCTCCTCCTGCAGGTTGAGGAAGTTCTGGTTCGCCTTGAGGTCGGGGTAGGACTCGCTGAGGGCGAAGAGCTGGCGCAAGGCGCCGGTGATCTGGTTGTCGGCCGCGGCGACCTGACCAGGCGTGGTGGCCGCCAGGCCCACGTTGCGGGCCGCCACAACGGAGTCGAGCGTGGACTTCTCGTGAGCGGCATAGCCCTTCACCGTCTCGACGAGGTTGGGGATGAGGTCGAGGCGACGCTTCATCTGGACGTCGATCTGCGACCAGGCCGAATCGACCCGGTTCTTCAAGCGGACGAGGCCGTTGAAGGTGAAGATGCCGTACAGGACGAGCAGGACCACGACCACGAGGAGAACAACGATCAGAGTCATCCTCGTCATGCTACGGGCGTGAGGCGCCGCGCCAGTGCCACGTAGCGCTCGGCCAGCGAGCGCATCGAGTAGGCGGCGGCGCGCTCACGCCCGCTGGCCACCAGGGCGGCGGCCATCGGCTCGTCGTTGAGCACCCGACGGATCGCCTGGGCCAGCGCGCGGGGGTCGTCGGGCGGCACGAGCACCCCGTCGTGACCGTCGCGCACGACATGGCGGTAGCCAGGGAGGTCGCTGGCCACGATGGGCGTTCCGGCGGCCATCGCCTCGAGGAGCACGACCCCGAAGGACTCGCCCCGAAGCGACGGCGCGCAGAACACCGACGCTCCCCGCAGCCGCGACGCCTTCTCAGCCTCGGTGAGGCGACCCAGCCACTCGACGCGGGGCTCACCGGCGAACCGCGCCTTCAGCCGCTCCGTATCCGGGCCATCGCTGGCGATCCACAACCGAACGTCGCTGGGGAGGTCGGCCAGCGACTCGAGCAGGACCTCGAGGCCCTTGCGCGGCTCGTGACGGCCGCAGAACAACACCGTCGGACCATCGGCCTTGAAGGGCTCGGCGGCGGCGTACCGCTCGATCTCGATCCCGTTGAACAGCACCTCGTAGTGCCCGCCGAGGTGAAGCTCGGCCATCTGCCGCGAGTCCTCGGACACCGCACACCGGATGTCGATGCGAGCCGCGACCCAGCGCGTGAGCGGGCGAAGCCACGTGTACGCCGCGCTCTCGCCGGCGGCGTGGAACGTGCCGATGATCGGCGCCGGGTGGATGACCAGCGTGGTCAGCGTCGGCCCCGGGGCCAGCGGCTCGTGGAGGTGCAACACATCGAACGCCTCGTCGCGCAGCGCGCGGATGGTGCGCAGCTGCGCCGACGGGTCCGGCGCCAGCGGTGCCATCGACCCGTTGGCCACCGTCGGCACGCTGTTGCCGAGCGGGGTGACGAACAACTCAGGCGGAGGACCGTCGCACGGCCCCAGAACCCGCGCCTCGTGCCCCATGGCCCGAAGCTCGCGCGCCAGCCCGAGCACTTGGCCCTGGACGCCGCCGGGCACCGTCAGGCTGTACGGGCACAGCAAGCCGATGCGCACCGCGCCCACGGTACCCGTCCGGCGCCGAGCGACCCGTGTACCGTCCGCGGCCATGGCCGACCTGCCCGCCCTCTCCCTCGTCGCCTCGCCCACCAAGCGACTTGCCGCCCTCGAGCTCGCTGCTGAAGCAGAACGACGGGGCTTCGCTGGCATCGCCTGCCCGAGCCTCGGAGGCACCCTCGGGCTCTGCGTGTCGCTGGCCCACATGACCTCGACGATCCCGTTCTGGACCTCGATCCAGCCGATCTACCTCGCCCATCCCAACGAGGCGGCGGCCACCGCCGCGCACCTGCACGAGGTGAGCGGGGGGCGCTTCTCGCTCGGCCTCGGCGTGAGCCACGGACCCGTGCACAAGCGGCTCGGCGTCGACGTCGGCAAGCCGCTGTCCGACATGCGTGACTACGTCGCCGCCGTCCGGGCGGCCTCGCCGCAGGTGGGAACGCTGCCGCCGATCATCCTGGCCACGATGCGTGACCGCATGCTCGACCTGTCGGTCGAGGTGGCCGAAGGCGCGGTGTGGGCGAATGCCGCGCTCAGCCACATGGCCGGTCAGCTCGGTCGCATCCCCTCCGAGCGACGTGACTCGTTCACGATCGCCAACATGATCCCGACGGTCATCGACGACGATCGCGTCGCGGCGCGGGCGGTGAACCGCAAGACCCTCACCGGCTACGTCATCCTCCCCAACTACCGCAACTACTGGAAGCAGGCCGGCTACCAGGAGGAGATGGAGGCGATCGAGGCCGCCCTGGCCGAAGGCAGGCGCGACGAGCTCCCCCGCCTCATGCCCGATCGTTGGCTCGACGACTGCACGCTGTCGGGGTCGGCCACCGAGGTGCGCGACGGCATCGAGGCGTGGCGAGCGGCTGGCGTGACCACCCCCATCGCCGTCATGTCGTCCACCTCGGGCGGGCAGTTCAAGGCGATCGGCGAGCTGTTCGCGGCCTACGCCTGAGCGTCGGCGTCGGGCCGCCCCGTCCCGACGAAGCGCTGAGCGGCACGCCAGGTCAGATCGAGCACGACCGCACCACCCACGCCGATGGCCAACGCGTTGAACAGCGCCTTGGGCTCGAGCACCTCGAGGCGAAAGAAGCTGCGGAGCTTCTCGGACTGGAACGCCAGCACGAAGAACAACCCCATCGAGGCGACCATCACGCCCTTCCACAGGACGAACGGGCGGGCCAGCAGCACCACGACCCAGAGCCCGATGATGAGAATCGTGAGCGTGGCCGAGGTGCGGGCGTCGACGACGCCATAGCCGGCCCAGCGGGTCAGCTGGTACGACAGGAACACCGAGAGGGCCGCCACGCAACCAGCCGGGATGGCGAAGCGCAGCACGCGGCCGAGGAAGCCCGGCGTGTACCGCTGGGAGTTGGGGGCCAGGGCCAGCAGGAAGGCGGGGATGCCGATGGTCAGCGAACTGATGATCGTGAGCTGCCTCGGCAGGAACGGGTACGGCACCCCCGTGACAGCGACGAGCACAGCCAGCAGCGTGGCGTAGACGTTCTTGACGAGGAAGAGGTTGGCCACGCGCTCGATGTTGCCGATGACCCTGCGGCCCTCGCTCACGACGTTGGGCAGTCGGCTGAAGCGGTCGTCGAGCAGGACGAGCTGGGCGACGGCCCTGGTGGCAGGGGCGCCCGAGCCCATGGCGATGCCGATGTCGGCGTCCTTGAGCGCCAGCGCGTCGTTGACGCCGTCGCCGGTCATGGCCACGACGTGGCCCCGGGACTGCAGCGCCGCAACCATCGATCGCTTCTGCTGCGGCGTCACCCGCCCGAAGACCTGGTGCTGCTCGAGCACGTCGGCCAGCGCGGCGAGATCGGACGGCAGCTCACGAGCGTCGAACGGCTCCGCGGCGATGAGCCCGACCCTGCGGGCGACGGCGCCCACGGTGCGGGGGTTGTCGCCCGAGATCACCTTCAACGTGACCCCCTGCTCGGTGAAGTACCGCAGGGTGTCAGCGGCATCGGGCCGCACCTCCTCGTCAAAGGTGAGGAGCGCCACCGGTACGACGTCGACGGGAAGGTCAACGCCGGCGAGGGGCGAGTCGCTGCGGGCCAGCAGAAGCGTGCGGCGGCCGCTCGCCGCGAGCTCGTCGGCTCGGGCCCGCACCGCATCGCCGGCCGGTGCGTCGGGCCGCACCATCTCGGGCGCGCCGATGACCCACGAGCCGTGACCCGTGAACGACGCCGCGCTCCACTTGCGCGACGAGGAGAACGGCACCGCACCGTCGCGCGACCAACCCGCCGATGGAGGATGCGCGGTGCCGAGGGCAGCGAGCGTGGCGTTGGCATTGGGATCGTCGGCCAGCGCGCCGAGCGCGGCGGCGATGATCTCGGGGTCAACGGTGCTCCCGACCGGTTCGGCCGCGGCGAACACGATCTCGCCGCTCGTGAGCGTGCCGGTCTTGTCGAGGCAGACGACGTCGACTCGGGCCAGGACCTCGACGGCGGGGAGCTCTTGTACCAGCACCTTGCGCCGAGCCAGCTGCACGGCGGCGAGCAGGAAGGCGATGCTGGTGAGGAGCACCAGACCCTCTGGCACCATGCCGACGATGCCGGCCACGGTGGCCGTGAGCGCCTCCTCCCAGGAATCCGACGACCGCAGCTGGCTGAGGAGGAGCACGGGGAAGACCACGGCGATGGCCCAGGTGATGTACCGCAGGATCGTGTCGATGCCCGAGCGCAGCTCGGAGCGGGTGAGGGTGAACTTCTTGGCCGCCAGCGCCAGCCGGTTGGCGTAGGCGTCCGCGCCGACCCGCGTCGCCTGGAACGTCCCCGAGCCGGCCACGACGAAGCTGCCTGACAGCACGCCGTCGTCGGGTTGCTTGACGATCGCCTCCGACTCGCCGGTCAGCAGCGACTCGTTGACCTCGAGGCCCTCGGCCCGGCGCATGATGCCGTCGGCCGGCACCTGATCGCCGGTGCGCAACACGAGCAGGTCGTCGAGCACGACCGCGGCGACCGCCACGTCGTGCTCGGCACCATCGCGCACGACATGGGCCTTCGGGGCGTTCAGCACGGCGAGCGCGTCGAGCTTCCGCTTGGCTCGCACCTCCTGGACGATCCCGATCAGCGAGTTGATGATCAGCACGAAGCCGAACAGCCCGTCGCCCGGGGATCGGGACACCAGCACCAGCACCAACATGGCGCCGAGAATGGCGTTGAACCGGGTCAGCACGTTGGCCCGGACGATCTGGCCGACCGAGCGACCAGAGGTGTTGGGCAGCACGTTCGCGTGGCCGGCAGCCACCGCCGCGGCGGCCTGGACCCCAGTCAGCCCGCCATCGGGCGTCGGGGGGCGGTTGGGCGGCGGTGTCAGCGCTCCTGCCGTCCCCTCGGGGTCACCCGGTACCCCCGCCAACTCTGTTGCGGTCATGAGGAACCGACCGTAGCGGACCGCTTCGCGGGCCTTCCGCCTGAAACACGACCGAGTCGTGGGGCCGACTCGCTTCGGGGCGGGATGAACGATTCGGGGTTCTTGGTGTTCGAACCTTGCGGAAGCGGCCACGGCGAGGAATGATCCCGCCCACTGTCCTTCCAGCATCAAAAGGGGAACCTCACACATGACACGTCGTCGACTACGCGTCGCAGTGGTGGCGGCCGGGCTCGTGCCCGTGCTCGCCGCGCTGTCCGCTCCCGCGGTGGCGTCGGTACCGAAGCCCACACCACTGCGTGGTGCGGCCAAGGTCACCGTCGACCCCAAGCTCAAGACTGCCAAGGGTTCGATCGAGGTGGTCGTGCGGCTCACGCAGCCGGCCCTCGCCGAGTCGCTCCCCGAGAACGCCATCCGTGACAAGGCCCTTCCCTCCGCCGCCAGCCAGCGCGCGACCACGGCGGCCGTGACCACCCAGCAGGCGAGCGTCTCGGCCGCGGCCAAGGGCCTCGGGGCCACCGTGCGGGGCACCATCACCAAGGCCATCAACGCCGTCGTGTACAAGGTTGACGCCTCCAAGGTCGCGTCGCTCGCCGCCATCCCCGGCGTGTCGTCCGTCAACCTCATGCCCAAGTTCGAGACCTACGCCGGCAGCACGACCAGTGGCGATCTCGGCCAGGCCGCGACCTACCTCGGCGCTGACGGTCCCCGGGCCGCCGGCTACGACGGCACTGGGGTCAAGGTCGCCGTCATCGACTCCGGCATCGACTTCACGCACTTCAACCTCGGTGGCAGCGGCAGCACGGCCGACTACACGACGTGCTACGCCCAGAACGCCGTCGCCCCCTCGGGCATCTGCGCCTCCTGGTTCGGCCCGGCCGCCCCCAAGGTGAAGGGCGGCATGGACTTCATCGGCGAGACCTGGCCCAACACGCCCGAGGCACCCGATCCCAACCCGATCGACTTCGAGGGTCACGGCACTCACGTGTCGGACATCATCGGCGGCAAGAGCGCCGACGGGACCCACACCGGCATGGCCCCCGGCATCTCGCTGTATGGCCTCAAGGTGTGCTCCTCCATCTCCACGTCCTGCTCCGGTCTCGGCATCCTCCAGGCCGCCGACTGGGTCCTCGACCCGAACGGCGACTCCGACCTGAGCGACGCCATGGACATCGCCAACCTGTCGCTCGGCAGCGGCTACGGCCAGATCCAGAGCGACGACGCGGTGGCCTACTCCAACGTTGCCGCCCTTGGTGTCGTGGTCCTCGCCGCCGCCGGCAACGACGGTGATCAGCCCTTCGTCGTGAGCTCACCGTCCATCGGCCCGAACGTGATCAGCGTCGCCCAGACCGCGCTGCCTGACGAGTACATCCAGCCGGTCAAGGTCAACTCCCCGGCCTCGGTTCCTGGGCTCCCCCTTGGCAACAAGATCCAGTACGGCCAGCCGCAGCCGTGGGCGCCCAACGCCACCTCGGCCATCACCGGCAACATCGCCAAGCCCAGCGGCAGCAGCCTCGGATGCACCGCCGGCGACTTCACCGGGTTCCCGGCCGGAGCGATCGCCCTGATCGCTCGCGGCACGTGCAACGGCTCGGTGAAGGCCGAGAACGCGGCACTGGCGGGCGCCTCCGGCGTGCTCATCTACAACAACCGCGCCGGCGCTCCGCCCACGTTCGGCTACGGCGGTGGCTCGACCTTCGTGCCCACCCTGACCATCACCCAGACCGAAGGTGGAGCGCTGGCCGCCTACAGCGGGACCATCAACGCGACCATCGATCCCGCGAGCAAGGTCAGCATCGCCGGCACCACGGTGGCCACGTCCTCACGGGGTCCGTCGAACGTCGGTGGCACCATCAAGCCCGAGATCGGGGCGCCTGGCGCCTGGCTCTCGGCCGAGGTGGGGACCGGCATCGACAACACCAGCTTCGGCGGCACCTCGGGCGCCACGCCCACGGTGGCCGGCTCGGCTGCCATCCTCATCCAGCGGTACCCGACGGCCAACACCGCCACCATCAAGTCGCGCCTCATGGGCAACGCCGAGACGGTCAACGGCACGGTCGACGCGCTGGGCAACATCTACTCGACGCCCATCACCCGCATCGGTGGTGGCGAGGTTCGTGTCGACCGGGCCATGGCGTCGGGGATCATCGCCCGCACGCCCGCCGGCGACACGAACGCCCTCTCGTTCGGCACCGTCGACGTGGGCCAGACGAGGTACTTCGCCAAGCAGGTGACGATCCGGAACAACGCCAGCACCAGGCGCACCTTCACGCTGACGCCAACGTTCCGTGACCCGGCCGACAACACCGGCGCCGTCACGATCGTGGCGCCGCCGAAGGTGACGATCCCGGGCAACAGCAGCAAGCAGATCACGGTCTCGGCGTACGTCGATGCCACCTTGCTGCCCGCCTGGGCCCTCGAAGGTGCTGCCGGCATCGTCGGCAACGACGGCTCGGCCCTCAACGGCCCCGAGTACGACGGCGAGCTCATGATCACGTCGGGCTCCGACTCGACGCACATGCCCTGGCAGATCTTGCCTCGCAAGTCGTCGGTGCTCACGATCCCGGCCAACATCAACCTCGGGGCCGCCAGCTCCAAGGCGCTGGCGGTCAAGAACACGGGCCAGGCCGGCGACGTGTCGGTGTTCGCACTGACCGGCACCAGCCCGAAGTTCCCGGCGCCCGCGCCCGGCGATCCCGGCACCCCCGGATCGAACGAAGCCGTCATCGACCTCGCCGCCACCGGCGTGCGCGATGGTGGCGGCTACGTCGAGTTCGCCGTCAGCACCTACGGCCGGCGCTACCAGCCGAACTACCCGGCTGAGTTCGACATCTACGTCGACACCAACCGGGACGGCACCGACGACTACGTCGTCTACAACGGCGCCTACGGCAACGTCACCGGGCTCGGCTTCGCGGCCGACGGCCGCAACGTGACCGTGGTCTACAACCTGTCAACGGGGGGATCGTCGATCGTCACCTTCACCGGGGCCGACTTCAACTCCAGCAGCGTCGACCTGGCCGTGCCGGCCTCGTCGCTCGGGTTGTCGGCGGGGCAGGCGTTCAACTTCGACGTCTACGCCTTCGACAACTACTTCACGGGCACGCCGACGGACGCCATCTTCGGCAGCACCTACACGATGGGCATGCCGAAGTACGCCCTCGCCGAAGGCACGGATCTCACGATCGCGGCCGGAACCGTTGGCAACCTCACCGTGACCAAGGCCGGCTCGCCGGCCGCATCGTCCGAGAGCGGCCTGCTGCTCTACTACTGGAACAACATGGGCTCGGATGCCAAGGTCGTGAACGTCGGCTGACCACCCCGGTCAGTTCCAACGCATGACTGCATGCCAGGGCCTGCCCTTCGGGGCAGGCCCTGGTCGCGTCCCGCATCAGGCGGGGCAGCAGACCTCGAGCTCCATGCCGTCGGGGTCACGGAAGAACAACGACCAGTCCCCGCCGAGCCGCTGGATCTCGCCGATCTCGGCCCCGGCGGCCACGAGCCGGTCACGCACCCCCTCGAGGTCGGTCACCGTCGGCACGGCCAGGCCGTAGTGGTCGATCGGGCCGCGCCCGCCTTGGCCCTTGCGTTCGCCGATGATCGTCTCGGGCGCCGCCTCGAACACGTTGAGCGCGGCACCGCCGCCGAGGTCGAGGATCGTCATGCGCGGGTGGTCGGGGCGGGCCTCCATCTCAAACGTCACCTCGGCCCCGAAGGCGACCTTGTAGAAGGCGACGAGACGGTCGAGGTCGGGGGTCAGGGTGGCGACGTGATTGAAGCCGGAGGTGACAGGCATGGAGTCCTCGCTCTCGGTGGTCGGCTCACTACCTTCGCGCCACCCGAGGCTCGTCGCCCTCGACATCGTGACCGAAGCGGCCACCGACCGGTCCGATCCGTCACGAAAGGAAGAGGGCGCACACCGTCAGGGGCGTCGGGCACTCGCCGACACCAGCGTCGGCGAGGTCGGTCGCAGCGTGCCCGACGCGAGTCGCTCGAGGTAGCGATCGAGGTCGTGGCGGCTCACGATCTGACGCTCGACGAGCTGCGCGGCAACCTGGTCGATGTTGGCTCGCAACAGGTTGCGCACGGCGTCACCGCGCTCGATGACCTGGTAGGCGTCGGCGTCGATGTCGACGAGGCCGGCCCGCCTCAGCGCGCCGGGCAGCAAGCTTCCGAACGCCGGGTCGGCACCGCGCTCGGTGAGGAGCTGGCGGATGCCGCGCGCGATCAAGGCGCCAAGCTCGGCGAGGTCGGACTCGATGTCGATGAACCCACCGTTGCCGGCCTCGGAGTCGAAGTCCTCGAGGAGCAGCCAGCCACCGGGCCGCAGCACCGACGCCATTCGTTCGATCGCCGCGTGCCGATCGTGCACGTGCACGAGCACGAGCCGCTCGTGCACGAGGTCGAACGGTCCTGCGGGCGGAGCGTCGTTGACGACGTCATGTTGCAAGACGCGCACGTTGGCCGACAGTGGCTGCTGCTGGAGCCAGCGCACATCAAGGTCAGTGGCCACGACCGACCCGCTCGCTCCTGTCCGGTCGGCCAGCCAGCGCACGATCGACCCGCCGCCGGCGCCCACCTCCCAGCACCGCCACCCGGTTTCGATGCCGACGCTCTCGATGTGGCGGATGGTGACGGCGTCGAACAGCGCGGCCAGCGCGCCGAAGCGGTCACCGGCCTGGTGAGCCGCATTGTCAAACAGGTACCCACGGTCACCGGTGGTCATGGCCGAGTCTCGATGAGTCATCCTCCTCGCGTTCGAACGGCAGCACAAGGGACCCACCCCACGTACCAACCCCGCGGTCGCGTACCGTCGGGCCGATGAGCAGTCCTGAGCAGCGGATGATCGAGCTGGGCATCGTGCTTCCCCCGCCCATGCCGCCGGCGGGCAACTACTTGGCCTGCGCACGCGATGGAGACCTGCTCTACGTCGGTGGTCACGGACCGGTCAATGGCGCCACCATCGTTCGAGGCAAGGTCGGCACCGACCTCACCCTCGACGAGGCCAAGGCTGCCGCCCGCATGACGGGGCTGTCGCTGCTGGCGTCGGTCCGAGCCGAGCTCGGGTCGCTCGACCGGGTCGTGCAGATCGTCAAGGTGCTCGGGATGGTCAACGTCGGCGGCGCCTTCAACCAGATGCCAGCGGTGATCGACGGATGCTCCAACCTCCTCGTCGAGGTCTTCGGCGACGCCGGCCGCCACACGCGCTCCGCCGTCGGCATGGCCTCCCTCCCGTTCGACATCCCCGTCGAGATCGAGCTCATCGTCCGTGTGCAGTGAGCCGGCTCACGAGCCCTGGTCGCGCGGCTTGACGAACGCCATCGGACGCCGATTGTGGGGTGGGGCATCGAGCAGCTCGCCCAGCGCGACGATCAAGTGGCTCGGGTAGGCGGCAGTCGCCCGGTTGAAGCACCTCGGATTGGTGAAGATCGAGCCACCATCCACCACCCATCGTCGCGATCGCCGCAACCCGCGATCGGCAATGACGCGTTGATGGGTTAGCCGCAGCAAATTGCGGGTAGTCAAGTGGTCATGGATGCCATCACTCTTCTCCGCGACGACCACAAGACAGTCGAGGCGCTCTTCAAGCGCTTCGAAAAGGCCGGTGATCGAGCCCATGTCGAGAAGCGCCAGATCGTCGATCGCATCATCGAGGAGCTCTCCATGCACGCAGCCGTGGAAGAGCAGGTCTTCTACCCGGTCGCTCGGGCCACGCTGCCCGAGACCGAGAGCATCGCACTGGAGAGCCTGGAGGAGCACCACATCGTCAAGTGGCTCCTGTCCGAGCTCGCGGATCTGGACCCGGGCCACGAGCGCTTCGATGCCAAGGTCACCGTGCTGATGGAGAACGTGCGTCACCACGTCAAGGAGGAGGAGCACGACTTCTTCCCGATGGTGCGGGCCGGCTTGGGTCGCTCGGCGCTGGCCGAGATGGGAGAGGCTCTCGCTGCGGCGAAGAAGATCGCGCCCACCCGTCCCCATCCGCGGGTGTCCGACGTGCCGCCCGCGAACGCTCTGGTCGGAGCGCTCGCCGGGGTGGTCGATCGTGTCGGTGACAACCTGGGTGGCATCGCACAAGGCGGGGTCAACGCCGTGCAAGATCTGATTGCTCGGATCGTCGGCACGCAGAAGCCCAAGGTGTCGCCGACAGGATCGAGCATCGCCCGTCGGCGTGCGGGCGAGGTTCGTCACGCTGCGGCGTCGGCAGCCGATGATGTGCAGCGCACGGCCGGCACCGTCACGGCCGGGGCTGCCGCGACCGCCCAGGCGGCGTCGTCTGGGGCGAAGGCCACGCTGGATACGGCCAAGAAGTCGGCGCGTGCCACAGCCTCTGCCGCCAAGCGACCGGTGACGCCGAAGAACGCTGTCCGTACACGTTCGAGCCGGACGGCGGGCCAGCGCGCAGAGCTGTAGGACGGAGAAGACCAGTACGTGACGACAGGCCTGGGATCCTCCGTCGCTGAGGACGAAGGTCGGCGGCCGCCTGGTCCGAGCTTGGCGACGACCTCGATCGTCAGGGCGAGGGCTTGATCTCGGGTCGTGAGAGATCGAAGAGCCGGGCCTCGTCCGGATACGAGCCATCGACGACGCCACTCGCCAGGTACTGGGCTGCGAGCGCGCTGTAGGTGATGCCGTTCCCACCGAACCCCAACGCGAAATGACATCGGGGAGCGCTGGCGTGACGCCCGATGTAGGCGAGGCCGTCCGGGGTCTCGGCGAACGTTCCGCACCAGCTGAACGCCACCTCGATGGGTCCGATTCCTGGGAAGCGCTTCGGCACGACGGCGGCAAGCGCACGAGTCTTGGCCGGGAGAGCGCGACGCCGCCGGAGTGGATCCCGGTAGGCCTCGTCCTTTCCGCCGATGAGCAGCCGCTCGTCCTCGGTGAACCGTCCATAGATGTAGGGGTCGTCCAAGTCCCAGAACAGCAGGCCGTCCGGATACCGGCGATCGGCATCGGGGATCGGCTCGCTCACGAGCGCAAACGAGCTGTGGAGACGGACCGGTAGGTCAGGCAGCAGATGTGCGACCTCGTATCCCGTGGCGATGACCGCATGCTTGGCCGTCACGGTGGCACCCCGGTCCGTCGTGACCTGGACCCGGCGCGGCGACAACCGGTAGTCCAGTACTTCGGTCCGGTCATACACCTGACCGCCGCGCTGAATGACGGTCGAGAGGGCACGGTGGCACAGCCGGTACGGATCGACCGAGCCGCCCGACGCCGACTCGATCGCCGCGATCCCGACGAGCCCCCAACGGTCGGCAAGATCGGGACCGTCGAGCCAGCGGACGTCGAACCCGGCGGCAGCGCGCGCCTCGAGCTCCTTGCGGAGCATCGCCACGTCCCGTCGATTGATGGCCATGAACACGCTGGGCGAGCGACGGAAGCCGCAGTTGTCGCCGACCGCTTGGGTCGCCCGCTCCACGAGCTCGATGCCACGCTCGCACTCTCGATACGCCGCAGCTGCGGCATCCCAGCCGATCGCGTCAGCGAGATCGACAAGCAACTCGTCGATCTCGTACTGAAGCATTGCGGTGCTCGCCGACGTGCTGCCGCCACCAACGTCGCGGCGGTCGAGCACCACCACGTGCTCGCCGCGCTTGGTGAGCTCGAGCGCGACAAGGCTGCCCGTGATTCCACCGCCGACAACGACGACGTCACAACGGACGTCGCCGAGCAGCGGTGGATGCACCGAAATGAGGCCGTCGCGACGCGGCCAGAAGGGGTCACCGTCGTGCAGGTTCACGGCCAATCCTCGATTCGTCGGCTACGAGCATCATGCTCGCGCGCTCCACGAAAGCTCACCCTGCGGCCGAGGATCCGAACGTGCGGGCCACCTGTCCTGCTACAGAGCTCCAGTTCAGGGGCCATATCCGGGGTCGCTCGGCCAGTTGGGCTGGAAGAGGTGCCACTGGTCGGGGGCCTGGCGGATGAGTCGTTCGAGCTCAGAGGCGATCAGCTGCGTGAACGCCTGCACGTCAGCACGAAACGACCCCCGGCGCTCGTAGGCGATGGGCGGCAGGAGCACGGCACGGTGACCGTCACGGGCCGCGGTGAAGTACACCGCCGTCGGGATGACGGGTGCCCCGGTGCGCAGGGCCAAGGTGGCCGGACCGGCCGGCAGCGTGGTCTCCTCACCGAAGAAGGTGACCACCGGGCCATCTCGGTTGAGGTCGCGGTCGCACAGCAGGCACAACACCTCGTTGTTGCGCAGGGCCTTGAGGCAGGCGGCGCCGGCGCTGGGGCCAAGGGGCACCACCGTCATGCCCTGCGACTCGCGAAACGTGGCGAACCACTCGAACAGCTCGGGCGGCTCGAGGGCCTCGACGACCACGGTGATGCGCCGCCCCCGGTCGGCGATCCAGCGTCCTGCCCACTCCCAGCCCCCGAGGTGGGGCAGCACGAGCACGGCGCCCTTCCCTTGCTCGAGGGCGCTGTCGAGGTACCCGAAGCCCTCGTAGGAGAAGTGGGCGTCGATCTCGGCCGCAGTCAGCGACGGGATGCGGAACGAGTCGACGTAGTAGCGGCCGTAGGAGTCGAAGGCGCGGTCGACTGCTCGGCGCAACTGCAACGCGTTGAGCTTCCCGCCGGCGACGCGCTGTAGGTGGCGGCCGATGATCTCGCGCTTGTCGCGCTGGGCCTGAGCCAGCGCGAGCGATGCCGCCGACGCCATGACGTCGGTGACCGGACCGGGCAGCAGCTCCACGATCCGGGACGCGGCGCGATAGGCGGCCAGCACCGGGCTCGGCCGATCGGCCACGAAGCGAGGAGGTGCTAGCGGGGCCGGCGGCGGCCGAGGTCGGACCGGCGGCCGGCCCGGGCCGTCACGCGGGCGTTGCGGCGCTGACGGCGCACCCGCGCCCGCTCGGGGATCGGCGCGGTGGCACTCGCCTGGCGCCACACCTTGACGAAGCGCTGCCCGGCAGTGATGAGCGTGAGCACGAGCATGATCCACAGGATCGGCACGAGATAGGTGTCAAACAGCAGGCCGGCGCACAGCAGGATGAGCCGCTCGGCCCGCTCCATGAGCCCACCCTTGGCCTCGAAGCCGAGCGACTCGGCCTTGGCCCGCTGGTACGACACGAGCGCACCGGCGCCGGCAACGGCGAAGGGCAGCACGGCGAGCTGCGGTGTCGACGTGCCCGCGAGGTACCACGCCACGCCGCCGAGCAAGAGGAAGTCGGTGACACGGTCGGCCGTCGAGTCAAAGAACGCACCGCGCTTGCTGGACGTGCCACTGGCCTTGGCCACTGCGCCGTCCAGCAGATCGGGGATGGCCGCCAGGACGACGAGCACGAAGCCGCCCCGCAACCCGCCGCTGGCGATGACGATGGCGGCGGCGACGGCGACCAGCAGCCCGGCCGCGGTGAGGACATCGGGGGTGATGCCGGTCTTGCGAAGCCCATCGCCGAGGGGTTTGACCGCCCGGTCCACGGGGGCGCGGAGCTTGCCGTCGAACATGGAAGACGACGCTAGCTGCGCCGCCCCCCGATGAGACGCCAGCGGGTTCCCTCGTGAGGTGTCGAGGGCCGCGAGCGGCATGGCTAGATTGCCGCCACCACCGGCCTCGGGTGAGGCTGGTCCAGCATGTGGAGGTCCTCGTGAAGAACTACGCGACGGACAAGATCCGCAACGTCGCCCTCGTCGGCCACGGCGGCAGCGGCAAGACGACGCTCGCCGAGGCGCTGCTGCTCCGGTCCGGCGCCATCAGCCGGGCCGGCCGGGTCGAGGACGGCACGACGGTGTGCGACACCGAGCCCGAGGAGCAGAAGCGACGCATCTCGATCTCACTTGCCGTCGCGCCCTTCGAGTGGGAGGGCCACAAGGTCAACCTCATCGACACGCCCGGCTACGCCGACTTCCTCGGTGACGTCGACGCCGCGCTGCGGGTGGCCGACCTGGCGGTGTTCGTCGTGAGCGCCGTCGACGGCGTCGAGGTTCAGACCGAGGAGATCTGGAAGCTCGCGGCCGAGCTCGGCCTGCCCCGCATGGTGTTCGTCAACAAGCTCGATCGTGAGCGCGCTGACTTCGAGCGCACACTCGATCAGCTGCGCTCCACCTTCGGCGCCGGCATCGCTCCCCTCGAGCTCCCACTCGGCCTCGAAGCAGCGTTCACCGGCGTCGCCGACCTGCTGACCGACCAGGCCTTCAGCTACACGTCCGACGGTCGCCACACCATCATCGAAGTACCGGCCGAGCTCGCCGAGCTCGAGCACCAGGTCCATGACAACCTCGTCGAGGGCATCGTGGTGGCCGACGACGAGCAGCTCGAGCGATACCTGTCTGGCGACCTCCCCAGCCCGGCCGAGCTCGAGCAGACCCTCGCCCATGGTGTGGCCAGCGCCTCGGTGTTCCCGGTCGTGCTGGGCTCGGCGCTCACCGGCGTCGGCATCGACCGTCTGGCCGACTTCATCTGCGAGATCGGACCCTCGCCCGCCGACCGGCCCGGCGTGGTGGTCGAAGCTGCCGGCGCGCAGATCGAGATCGCCCCCGACGCCGCCGGGCAGCCCCTCGCCCTGGTGTTCAAGACCATCGCCGACCCCTACGTCGGCCAGCTGTCGCTGTTCAAGGTGCTCTCGGGCTCCATTCGGCCCGATGACCGCCTGGTCAACCCGGCCAGCGGCGAGGAGCGCCTGCACGGCGTGTTCACCCTTCGAGGCAAGGACCAGCAGCCGACGACCCTGGTGCCGGCCGGCGACCTCGCGGCCGTGGCCAAGCTCGCCGCCACCCGCACCGGCGACACGCTGGCGCCCAAGGGCACACCGATGCGCGTTCCGGCGCTCACCCCCCAGCCCGCGGTGCTCGGCATCGCCATCGCCGCCAAGACACAGGCCGACGACGACAAGCTGTCATCTGCTCTCGGTCGCTTGCTCGACGAGGACCCTGCGCTCGTGGTCGAACGCAACGACGAGACCCATCAGACGATCCTGCGGGGCACGGGCGAGACCCACCTCGGCGTGGCGCTCGAGCGCCTGGAACGAAAGTTCGGCGTCAAGGTCACCACCGACGAGGTGCGGGTGGCCTACCGCGAGACCATCACCACCAACGCCGAAGCCGAGGGCAAGTACAAGAAGCAATCAGGTGGCCACGGCCAGTTCGGGGTGGCCTGGGTGCGCGTCGCCCCTCGCGATCGCGGGGCGGGCTTCGAGTTCGTCGACCACGTCGTCGGTGGCGCCATCCCTCGTCAGTTCATCCCCGCGGTGCAAAAGGGCATCGAGGAGGCGATGGCCCACGGCGGCCTGTACGGGTTCCCCGTGGTCGATGTGCAGGCCGAGTGCTTCGACGGCAAGTACCACCCGGTCGACTCGTCTGAGATGAGCTTCAGGATGGCGGGCTCGATGGGCTTCAAGGATGCGCTCACCCGCGCCGGCGTCGTCGTGCTCGAACCAGTGTCGCTCGTGCACATCACCGTGCCCGCCGCCTTGCAGGGCGACGTGATGGGCGACATCAACAGCCGTCGTGGCCGGGTCCAGGGCACCGAGACCGTGGCCGCCGGCGTGCCGGAGGTGGTGGCCCACGTACCCACCGCCGAGATGCTGCGCTACGCCATCGACCTGCGTTCGATGACCGGTGGCCGGGGCCGGTTCACCGCCCGCCACGACCACTACGACGTGCTGCCCCCCAACCTCATCGACAAGGCGAAGGCCACCGGCAAGCCGGCCGGGGCCAACCACGGCTGACCTCCTCGGCGTGGCAAGGTGGGCTGATGAGTGAGCCCTCGCCGGCCGACGGCGCCGTCACCTTCCGCTCGTTCCCGCGCCGAGTGCGCGAGGCGCTCGGCACCGACGATCCCCCGGCCGGCCCGGGCCGGCGCCTGCTCGACTTGCTGGCCGCCACGCACCAGCACCTTGCGGCCATGGCCCTTGCCCCTGACCGGCCGTCGCTTCCCGACCTGATCGACGCCATCCCTGCCCGGGCTTGGCAGCAGCACCCCGATGCGCTTGCGCTCGTGCAGTCTGCCGTTGCCGAAGGGAGTGCCATCGTGCGTGAGCTCGAGCGATCGGCCGAAGCCGACCGGGCGGCCGCCGAAGCGGAGCGACGCGAGCAGGGGCGCTGAGCGGCGCCGTCAGGATCGTTTCGACGCAAGACGCTGGCGTAGCCGATGTTCCAGTCCTAGTGTCGCCGCCGCCGGTGATGGGGCC
>JBBRTJ010000012.1:0-47284 GCA_038244535.1 Acidimicrobiales bacterium
ACTTCTTCTTCTTCGGTACAGCCATCTCGCTCGCGGTTCCTCTCCGGTAAGGCCGGGAAAGACTAGCGGTTCGACTGCCTCAGGGTCGAGGCACGCCTCAGCCGTGGTCGCGATCGGCTCGTGGCGCGCCGTCGCCCTGCCGTGCCAGATCGTCGGCCAGCGCCGCCAGTGGCCCCCAGCGAGGATCGGGGGGCGTGCCCTCGTGACCGCAGGGACCGGTGTTGCGATCGGCCCCGCACACTGGGCAGAGCCCGGCGCAGTCGGGCCGGCAGACGGGCGCAAGCGGCAGCTCGGCCATCACCAGCTCGCGCACCATCGGTTCGAGGTCGAGCAGGTCGCCCTCGAACGCGAACGCCTCACCGTCGTCAACGGCATGGCGATGCATCTCGCGCGCGGTCACCGAGACGCTTCCTTCGACCGGCCCGAGGCAGCGCCGGCAGACCGCCACCCACGAGGTCTCGATCTGCCCGGTGACCATGAGGCCGTCGGTCATCGCCTCGATCTCGACGTCGACGGAGATCAGCGAACCCTCGGGCACCTCGGAATCGATCACCCGCAGATCCCGGGCCACGGCCTCGGTGGTCACGTGCCGGTGCGCGCCGGGACGCCGCAGCAACTCGGCCACCGGCACCACGAGCTGAGGCTGGCGGCTCAAGGTCAGCCGCGGTCCTGGTCGAAGAACTCGCCTTCAGGGTCGGCGGGAGGAGGCTCGCCGGTCAGCCGAGGCACCGGGTTGAGGCGCTCGCGGCCCGCCGCGACGAGCTTCATCGTCTTGTCGAGCACGATCTCGAAGCTGGCGAGGCGCTGATCACAGAAGTCCTCGACCTCGAGCTTCATCTGCGTCGAACGAGCCTCAGCGGCCTCGACGATCTTGCGGGCACGAAGCTCGGCGGCCCGGACGACCTCGGTGCGCTGCACCATGCGCTCGGCCTGGTTGCGAGATGCGTCGAGGATGTCGTCGGCCTCTCGTCGGGTCTTGGTGAGGAACTCCTTGCGCTCCTTCAGCAGCCAACGGGCCTGACGGAGCTCGTCGGGCAGACGGTGGAGGGCCTCTTCGAGGAGCTCGACCATCTCGTCACGGTTGATCATCGGCGACGACGACAGCGGGATGGTCCGAGCCGTAGCGATGATGTCGATGGCGCGACGAAGGATGGTCTCGGAGTCGGCCAGGTGATCGAGTTGCCCGTCGTCGGAGACGAGCTCGCCGTGCGGGTCGTCGTCGTAGTTGGTCATCGAGGGAAGGTCACTTTCAAGCGTTGGGCCACCGGCGGCGGCACCATGGACGACACGTCCCGGCCACCCCGGGCGATGTCTCGGATGAACTTTGAGGCGAGGAACGAGTGGGTGGACGCCGTGGGCAGGAACACGGTGTGAAAGCCCGAGACGGCGTGGTTCATCTGCGCCATCTGCATCTCACCTTCGAAGTCGCTCACAGCGCGGAGGCCCTTGACGATGAAGTCGGCGCCTATCGAGCGAACGAGATCGACCACGAGCCCCCCGAACGAGGCGCTCGACACGTTGGGCAGGTGCGCCAATGACTCGTCGATCATGGCGAGTCGATCCTCGAGCTCGAAGAGCGACGCGCTCTTCTGAGGGTTCACCATGGCGGCCACGACCACCTCGTCGAACAACGAGGCAGCCGTCTCGATGATCTCCACGTGGCCGTTGTGAAGCGGGTCGAACGACCCGGGGTACAGGACTCTGGCCAAGGTCACTCCACGGTGGGATGGACGGGGGGCCTCCGCCCGAAGGTGACCACCGTACTGCCGTAGCGACGCGATCGAAGTGCCAGCCAGCCTTCGGGGAGCGTGATCTCCCGGTTCGATTCGATGACGACGACCTCGGCCGGGATGATCTGGAGGAGCTCAGCCCAGTCGTCGAACACGTGGGGCGGATCGAGGTTGGCGATGTCGTAGTGCCGCCCCACGGCGATCGCGTCGGCCAGGAAGCGGCGGGCGTCGGTGTGCACCACCGTGGCGCGATCGGCGAGTCGCGTCGAGGCGAGGTTCGCTCGGATCGCCGCGACGGCCGCCGGTGCCTGATCGACGAACGTCACGTGTGCGGCTCCGCGGCTGAGCGCCTCGATGCCGACGGCGCCCGAGCCAGCGAAGAGGTCGAGGATCGTTGCATCTGCAACAACATCGAGGCTCTCGAGTGCGTTGAGCGTCGCCTGGCGCACCCGATCCAGGGATGGACGGGTGTCTCGACCTGGAGGAGCGACCAACGCCAGCCCCCGCGCCGAACCGGCCACCACCCGCATCTCAGAGAGGTCTGCTGGCGGTGGCGCGGGCTTCGAGCACGGCCCAGATCGTACCGACGGGCCGGACGCGGGCGTAGCGTCGTGGCGTGTCCGCTGTCCGCATCGTGCGCATCGCCCAGCCATCGGTGCGCAACGCCATCAATACCGCCACTGCCGAACGCCTCGTCGACGAGCTTCTGGCCTTCGAAGGTGATGATGACGCGAAGGTGGCGGTGCTGACCGGCGACGAGACGGCTTTTTGCGCCGGCGCCAACCTCACCGACCTCCCCCGGCTCCGACCGAGCGGTCCCCTCGGGCCGACGCGGCTGCAACTGTCCAAGCCGGTCATCGCGGCAATCGAAGGATGGTGCGTCGCCGGGGGCTTCGAGCTGGCGGCTTGGTGCGACCTGCGAGTGGCAGGGACGAGCGCTCGATTCGGCTGCCTCGAGCGGCGGTGGGGCGTGCCATTGATGGATGGCGGCACCTACCGGCTGCCCCGCATCGTGGGGCTCGGTCGTGCCCTCGACCTGATCCTCACAGGGCGCGAGATCGGCGCCCACGAAGCCGAGGCGATGGGGTTCGTCAACCGGCTCGTGCCTGATGGCGCCGCCCTCGATCAAGCGGTGCTGGTCGGCGAGCAGATCGCCGCCTTCCCGTGGAACTGCGTCGTGCACGATCGCGCGTCGGCCTACGAGGGCCTGGGGCTCGGGCTCGATGCCGGGTTGGCCAACGAGGACCGGCACGGCCGTGAGGTCATCGCCTCCCCCGGTTTCCTCGACGGGGTGGCCCGCTTCACGCAACGGCCCCGGAGCTGACGGCGATGCTCGAGCCCGAAGAGGTCATCGTCTGCATCGACTGCGGCGGCCGCGCTCACCTGTTGTCCCACCCACCGGAGGACGGCAGGTGGGAGCCAGGCGAGATCGTCGCCTACCGCTGCGAAGACTGCCTCGACCGCTGGGACCTCGTGCTTCCTGACGACCCCGACTGACACCGACCACTTGCTTCCGCCTCAGATGAAGCGAACGAGGCAGAACGCCCCGAAGACGAGGCTGTAGATCGCGAACGGCATGAGGTTGCGCGAGGTGAAGTAGCGCAGCAGGAAGCGGAGCGAGACGAATGCCGCGAACGCCGCCGCAACGCTGCCGACCAGCACCTGGCCGCGGACGCCATCGCCGTTGTGACCCATGAGGTCCGGCAGCTTGTACATGCCCGCCAGGAAGATGACCGGCGTGGCGAGGAGGAACGAGAACTTCGCCGCATCTTCGTGGTCGAGCCCACGGAACAGCCCCGCCACCATCGTCACGCCCGATCGGCTGATGCCTGCGAAGAGGGCTGCGACCTGGGCCGATCCGATGACGAGCGCGTCCTTCCAGCCGAGCATGGCGATGGGGCGAGCCGGCTCGCCCTCGGCCGAGGTGAGCCCGTGGTGCTCGTGCGGCTGGCCAACGGCCGTCGGCACGAGCGAGCGCCGACGCACGAGCTCACCGGCACCGAGGACCACCCCGTTCAGCATGAGGAACGCGGCTGCTGCAGCGGGCTTTGCGAAGACCGTGCGCAGCGTGTGCTCGAACGCCAGTCCGAAGACGCCCACCGGGATCGTGCCGAGCACCAGCAGGAGGGCCAGCGTCGCATCGGGTTCGCCATTCGTGCGCCGCTTGGTGACGAGCGTCCACAGCCCACGCGCAACCCGCACCCACTCCTTCCGGAAGAACACCAGGAGCACGAACGCGGTGGCGACGTGGAGGCCGACGAGGAATGCAAGGTAGAACGACTCGTCGGCCGACTGCCCGCTCACCAGGCTGTCCCAGCCGAGCAGCGCGGGCACGAGCACCGAGTGGCCCAGGCTCGAGATCGGGAACAGCTCTGTTGCTCCTTGCAGCAAGCCGATGACGATCGCTTGGAAGTAGGTGATGGGCCCATCGGCCGCAAGCACGGAGATCACTGAACACCCTTCGTTCGTTGTTGGTGGACCACACGCCAGACGACGAGAGCGCCGATGAGGCAGACAAGCGCGGGAACGACCAGGTCGAGCGCCTTTGCACTGAGGAGCCCGAGGATCACGACGACCACTTCCGCGGCGATGACGGCCACCGTTCGCACGGTCATGGCAGCGGCACGGGACGGGCGAGCACGGCCACGAAGTCACGGTCGTCGGGACCCAGGTAGCGCGTCGCCGGCTTGTCCATGCCCGGCAGGAGCTTCTCGGCCGAGGGAGCCGAGCCGGCATGGGTGAACAGGTTGAAGCTCACCCACGGGTGGTTGATGTCGAGCTCCATGGCCCGAACCGCACCGGCGCGCTGCAGCACCTCGGCCAGCGAGCGCACGCTCAGGCCCTCTGACGCCGCGTAGAGCAGGTTGCCCTCGCCGTCGATGCCGACGCCGGAACGCCACACGAGCAGCGTGTTGCCGACCGTCACTCCCCACCGGTTGCCGGCGTTGTTGTCGATGCCGGCGACGAGCTGACCGCCGTCCACGATGAGCGACAGGTTCTGGCGCACGGCAACGACCGAGCTCGTCATGGACACCTCGTTGCCCCACTCTCCGATGGCGGCCGTGCCGTCGGCTCGCACGACCAGCGAAGCGGCACCCGGGCGCAAGGTCCCCACGGTCCGCCCGGCCGAGAAAAAGCCGCCGTGCGAGTCCTGCAGGCGGAAGCCCGAGTTGAAGGCCGCCAGCATCTGGGGAACGAGCGCGCTGGGCACCTGGTTGCCGCCCGTCCAGGGGCCACCGCCAGGCTCGCGGCGGCCCGGCACCAACCGAAGGCTCACGAGATGAGGATCGAGGCGAACCACGCCCGCCAGCACGCCGGTGTGTGAGCCATCGGGGCGCAGGTACGCGACGGCCATCGCCGGCTGGCCCGCAACCAGGTCCCCGGCCGCCCGCCACACGCCCTCACCGGGGAGCGGATCGGCGACGAACGGCGTGATGACGCCGAGCGAGGGAGGTGCCGCCAAGGCCGCACCGCTGCCGGCCGCACCACTGCCCGCCACCGCGCGGCCGCCACCGGCTGCCGCCGGCACACCGGTCGGGATGCCACCCACCAGCGCGGCGCCGACGCCCGGTTGGTGCTGCGCGTAGTACCAGTGCTCGATCCACGACACCTCGCTGCCGAAGTGGTGGTCTCGCATCCACTCGACGACCCGCTCGCTCGCGCTGAGGTTGCCGGTGACCGTCAAGGCCCGCACGAAGGACCAGCCGACGACGAGGATCAGCGGCACCGACGCTGCTGCCGTCCAGCGCAGGGCAAGGTGAGCGGGACGGGGCCGACGAATCGCTGGGTGAGCAGTGCTCACGCGAGTTGCTCCAAAGTGATCGATGTTTCCCGCACGGCCATCCACCGTACGGAGCCCTTGATGAGGGGACGGGGTCGCAAAGGTGAGGGGACGGCAAAATCGCCGGCAGGCGATCCTTGCGCCAAGGGTGCTGCCCTACCCTCGATGGTCATGGCTGGATCCGCGTGCGTGCTGGTGGTCGAAGACGACCTTGGCATCGCGTCCAACCTGCGCAGGGCCCTCGGCACCGAGGGCTACGAGGTCGAGGTCGCCCACGACATCGCCGGCGCCACTGCCGCGGTCACCACCGGGCTGGTCGATCTCGTGCTCCTCGACCTCGGATTGCCCGATGGCGACGGCATCGACCTCTGCCGTCACATCACCGCCACGCTCCCCCAGCTCCCGGTCATCATCCTCACGGCGCGCGCCGATGAGATCGACGTCGTGATCGGGCTCGACGCCGGGGCGGTCGACTTCATCGCCAAGCCGTTTCGCCTGGCCGAGCTGCTGGCCCGGGTGCGAGCCCACCTACGGGTCGCCGCCCATGAGCCCACGACGTTGGTGGTCGACGGCATCGAACTGGACCCGGTGGCCCGACGCGTCTCACTCGACGGCCACGAGCTCGTACTGCGGGCCAAGGAGTTCGACCTCCTCGCTGCGCTGATGGGGTCGGCCGGCACGGCGCTCACCCGTGACAACTTGATGAGCGAGGTGTGGGACGAGCACTGGTACGGCTCGACCAAGACGCTCGACGTTCACATCGCCGCCCTGCGCCGCAAGATCGACCAGCCCGGGAAGCTGAGCCGGATCACCACGTTGCGCGGGGTCGGCTACCGGTTCGACGGCGAGGGCGGAGCCGGGTGAGGATCCGGGTGCTCGCGGCGACGATGGCGGCCGCCTTCGTCGCCATCATCGCCATCGGGCTGCCGTTGGCCGTGCTGATCGGCCGGCGGTACCACGAGGATGCGGTGCTCGAGCTGGTGCAGGCCGCGACCGTGGCCCGCTTCGAGATCCCGACCTCCGGCGAACCACCGGACGGGTTCGAGGGCGCCCAGGGTTCGGCCATCACCATCGGCTACTACGACCAGACCGGCACACGGCTGGCAGGTGAGGGACCGGCCACGGCCGACCTACCGACGAACGAGGCGCTCGCCACGGCATCGGTACGTCATCGCGACGTGGGCAACGAGCTCGTCGCCGCGGTACCGGTGACGACCAACGAGCAGGTGATCGGCGTCGTGCGGGCAGCCAAGCCGATCTCGCTCATCGACGACCGAACCCATCGGGCTTGGCTGGCCTTGAGCGCCATCGCCACCTTGGCGCTCGGGCTGGCGGCGGCCGTGGGAGCCTTGGCGGCCCGGCGTCTCAGCCGCCCCGTGAACCGCCTCCGCGACGACGCCGTACGGCTGGGGGAGGGCGACTTCACGGTGGGGCGCAGGCGCTCAGGCATCGCCGAGATCGACGAGGCGACCGAAGCACTCGCCACGACGGCCCGTCGAGTGCACGATCTCCTGGCCCGCGAGCGGGCGTTCTCAGCGGACGCATCGCACCAGCTGCGAACGCCGCTCACCAGCCTGCGGCTCGCGCTCGAGACCGAACGAGCGGCACCCCGTGCCGAACGTGACGAGCTGATCGGTGAGGCGCTCCACGAGGTCGACCGGTTGGAGCACACGATCGACTCGCTGCTCACCCTGGCGCGAGACACCGCCCCCGATCGGGCCGAGGTCGATGTGGACGCCCTCGCCCGCGGAGCAGTCGAGCGCTGGCGGGTTCCCCTCGCCGCCAAGGGGCGAAGCGTCCGGCTCGATGAACCGACGGGACCGATGGCGGTCCACGTGTCGGCCAGCGCCATCAACCACGTGCTCGACGTCTGCTTCGACAACGCTCTGCGTCATGGTGCGGGACTGGTGACGCTCGCCGTCACCGCCGGACCGACCTCGACCACCCTCAGCGTGAGTGACGAGGGACCAGGCATCGCCGATCCGTCGACGCTCTTCGTCCGACGGGCCGGCGGTGGTGCGGGCGGTGGCCACGGCATCGGGCTCTCGCTGGCCCGCAGCCTGGTCGAGGCCGAGGGGGGGCGGTTCGTGTGCGCCCGGACCGGCCCTCACCCCCGCTTCGACGTCGTGCTCCTCTCCGATCCCGATTGATCGGTGAGCGCTCGGCAAAATCCCCGGGGCACGTGGCAAAACGTCAGCCAGTCGCGCTGTGACGCAGCGGGGCCTGCCATACCGTCGGCCTCATGAAGACACCTTGGCTCGCGCCGCTGATCGTCCTGGCCATGGCCCTTGGCCTGATCGCCACCGCGCACGGCCCTCGTGACGCGGTCGGCGCCTCTCGTGTCCACGGGAACCCGGTCGTGACTCACGCGACCGCGACCGGACGCTGAATCAGATCAGCCGCTGGCTCCAGACGAGGGCGGCCACGGCGGCCAGCGTCGCCGCGAGGAGCGCGGCGCCGGTGAACCATGCCGTGATCTCGGTCCGCTCGGTGTCGTAGCCCACGACCTTCTGGATCTGGTCATAGACGGAACCGAGCTGTCCGGCGCTCTCGGCCGTGAAGGCCTTGCCCCCGGTGGCGGCTGCGATCTGCTTGAGCGTGTCGGGATCGGTCGGCACTGCGTAGGTCCTGCCGTTGATGGCGACGGTGCCGTCCGAGGTGCCGTAGGCGATGGTGTCGACCGGGATCTTGGCCTCCTTCGCAGCCGCCGACGCCGCCTCGACAGTCTGCTCAGGCGTCTCGTCGCCACGACCGATCGTCGGTGTCCCGTCGGACATCAGCACGATGGCGGCAGGCACCTTCGAGCCGTCGGCGGCGGCCGGCACTGCGGCCGCGGTGTCGAGCGCGAGGTAGATGGCATCACCGGTTGCGGTGCCGGGACCGAGCTTCAGCGCCGCGATGGCCGCCTTGATGGCGGCACGGTCGCTGGTGGGCGACACTGCCACGCGGGCGGTGCGATCAAACGACAGCAGACCAACCTGGAGACCGGCGGGCAGCTTGTTCACGAACGCGCTGGCAGCGTCCTGTGCAGCAGCCAGGCGAGTGGGCGCCACATCGCTGGCTCCCATCGAGTTCGACACGTCGAGCACCAAGACCACGGTGCCCTTGTCCTTGGCGACCCGCTGGGTCGCCGTGGGCCGGGCAAACCCGACCACGAGCAGCACGAGGGCAGCCACGAGTCCGCCGGCGGCGAGGTGGCGCTGCCAGCCCGGACGGCGGGGGGCGACTGAAGCGAGAAGGTCGACGCTCGTGAAGCGCACGGCATAGCGCTGACGCCCGCGTTGGATGACGACGTAGGCGACGAGCAGCGCGACGGGCGCCACCAGCAGCACGAGGCGCCAAGGTGAGAGGAAGTTCATCGGACAGCTCCAGCAGTCGTTACGAGGGGGCGATCAGAGGTGACGCGCCGCGTCCGCAGGGCGTGGGCGGGGCGCCCGAGGAACGAGACGAGGTCGAGGACCCAGTCACGATCGGTGGTGAGCACGACGTGACTGGCGCCGGCGTGGTGCACTCGATCAGCGATGTCGGCATGGCGCGCCGCAGCGGCCGCGGCGTAGCGCTCGCGCAGCGCGGCGGAACCCGTCTGAACGTGCATCGTGCGCCCGGTCTCGGCATCGACCAGGGCCATCATCCCGACATCGGGCAGCGATAGTTCGCGGGGGTCGACGACCTGAACGGCAAGGACCTCGTGGCGCAGGGCGAGTCGACGTAGCACCGCGTCCCACGGGCCGGCGTCGAGGAAGTCGGACGCCACGACCACTTGGCCGCGGCGACGATGCCAGTGCTCGAGCGTGGTGAGCGCGGCGGTGAGATCGGCCCCCTGGGCCGGACCCTGCGGGCGGCGAGGCGTGTCGTGAAGGCGCGAGAGCGAGGCCAGCACGGCCGTTCGGCTCGTCGCGGCCGGGTAGCGCTCGAGCTCGTCACCGCCGGCCACCACCACCCCGACGCGATTGCCGCCACGAGCGGTCAGCAGGCTCACGGCCGCGACGGCCGCCAGCACGACGTCACGCTTCTCTCGATCGGCAGTGCCGAAGTCGAGGCTGGCCGAGCGATCGGCGACCACCCACGTCTCGAGCTCGCGGTCAGGCTCGGTGGTGCGCACGTGGGCCTCGAGCGAGCGAGCGGTGAGGTTCCAGTCGATGCGCCGGGCGTCGTCACCAGGCCCGAAGGGGCGCGCCCCCTCGGGCTCCGAACCGGCGCCGAGCCGCACGCCCCGGTGCTCACCGGTCAGCACACCATCGAGCCGCTTGGTGACCTGCACCTCGAGGCGGCGCAGCAACGCGGCCTTTGTAGCGATGGAGCCGACGCTGTCGCTCGGCGGCACGACCGCGAGGCGCCGCTGGCGCTGACGCGACCGGCGCTCCGGGGGAGGCGGAGGCTCGGGCGTCGAGCTCACGCCGTAGCCCGGTGGTCGACCGCCACGGCGGGCGGCGGGGGCGGCGCCACGGCCGAGCCGGTGTCCTGTTGCGGTGCGACCTTGGGCGGCGCCACGGTCAACAGCACGGCGTTGAGCACCTCGTCGACGGTGACGCCCTGGGCGAGCGCCTCGTAGCTGAGCAGCAGGCGGTGGCGCATGACCTCAGGGGCGACGTCGCGCACGTCGTCCGGTAGTGCGTACGTGCGGCCGCGCAGCAGCGCCAGCGCCCGGGCGGCGGCCACGAGGCCGAGCGAAGCGCGCGGGCTGGCTCCGAGCGCCAGCTTGCCGTCGAGATCGGCCAAGCCGTACGTCCGCGGGTCGCGGGTCGCCATGACCAGGCGCACTGCGTAGTCGGCCACGGCGTGGTGCACGAAGACGTTGCGGGCGGCGTCCTGCAAGACCAGCAGCTCCTCGATGTCCAGCACCTGCTCGGCCTCGGGCGGGCGCACGCCCATTCGCCGCACGATCTCGATCTCCTCGCCATAGGAGGGCTGGTGCACCACGATCTGCATCAGGAAGCGGTCGCGCTGGGCCTCAGGCAACGGGTACACGCCCTCGGACTCGATGGGGTTCTGGGTGGCGAGCACGAGGAACGGCGACGGGAGCGGACGGGTCACCCCGCCGATCGAGACGTGGCGCTCCGCCATGGCCTCGAGCAGTGCGGACTGAACCTTGGCGGGCGCCCGGTTGACCTCGTCGGCCAGCACGATGTTGGCGAAGATGGGACCCCACTCGATGTCGAAGCGCTCGGACGACGGGCGCCAGATGCGGGTGCCGACGATGTCGGCTGGCACCAGGTCGGGCGTGAACTGAAGGCGGGCGAACGAACCGCCGGTCACCTTGGCCAACGTCGACACGGTGAGCGTCTTCGCGATCCCGGGAACGCCTTCGAGCAGGCAGTGACCACCGGCGAGGAGGCAGACGAGCGCCCGCTCGACCATGCGGTCCTGGCCGACGATCACTCGCTTCACCTGGAACAATGCCGCCTCGAGGCGGGCCGCGGGAAGGTTCGGGTCGATCATCTGGTGGGTTCCGTTTCCTAGGGTCGCCGGTTCGGGCTCGGGTCGTTGGACTCAGAACGGCGGCGGATCGACGCCGGTTCCCCCGAGGTGCCCTGATCTCAGATCACGCGGGACACATGGGTTCAAGGCCCAGGTGGGAGCTCGTCAGGAACCGCGAACCCCCGTAGTGCGCGCGCCCTCAGCGAGCGGCGACTTCAGCCGTCACCACGAGAGCCGCCGCGTTGAGCCGCAGCTCACCGTCGTGCACGCGCTCAGACAGCGCGTCGCGCACGGCCGACCGCACCCGGTCGGAAAACGCAGGATCGTCGTTGCCCTCGAGTGCTTCGCGTACGACACCGAACTGGGTGGCCGCATCGACGACCATCTGGACGCGATCGGCAGACAGCACGATGGGCTCAGCGACGGGGACCACGTCGATCGCATCGAAGCCGGCTGCCCGGAGCAACTGCTCGACGTGCGACGGATCAGCGAGCGAGAAGGGTCCCGGCTCGCCCTGCCCTGGCATCGGCGGGAACTGACCGGTCACCGCGACGACGGCCCCGCCGGGCACGAGCGCCCAGTCGTTGACGAACACGTCTTGCCAGCAGGCGAAGGCGATCCGCCCACCGCCGCGCAAGGCGCGTCTCAGGTTCGTGAACGCAGCCTCAGGATCAGCGAAGAACATCACGCCGAACTGCGAGAACACCGCATCGAACGCTCCTTCGCCGAGGACAGCGGTCTCGGCATCCCCAGCGGTGAACTCGACGTTGCGGATTCCTTCCTGCTGGGCTCGGAGCCGCGCGACGGCCAACATCGACTGTGCGATGTCGAGACCCACGACCTCTCCACCGGGGGCCACCCGTCGGGCCAGCTCCCTCGTGGTCGGCCCGGTGCCACAGCCCACGTCGAGCACGCGCGAACCCGCCGTCAGCGTGAGCTGCTGCATTGCTCGACGTCCGAACGAACCGGTCACCAACGCGGTCCAGTCCTCCTGCTTGATCCACGACGACGACCGCGCTTCCCAGAACTCGGCCTGGCCCTGATTGCCACGTGGGTCGGTCATGTCGCCGACCCTACGCCCGGGCCCTCCGAGCGGCCGGTCCACCTCGGCCCCTGCCCGTTGACGCCCCGACACATGGCACAGTGGCGCGATGGAGGAGCTCGCTTGCGCGGTGCCGACGGGTGAGCTGCGGGGCATCTATGAGGCACCGTGGACCGGAGTCGTCGACACCTTCGTCCGTAACTTCGTCGAGCGCAGCGAGGTTGGTGCATCGCTCTGCGTGGTTCACGACGGCACCACCGTCATCGACGTGTGGGGCGGTGCCGCTGACGTCGATGGTGGTCGGCCATGGGAGGTCGACACGGTGTCGGTCGTGCACAGCTGCACCAAGGGAGCGACCGCCCTGTGCCTGCACGTGCTGGCGGCGCGCGGGCTCGTCGACGTCGAGGCGCCGGTCGCCGACTACTGGCCCGAGTTCGCCCGCAACGGCAAGGAACGAGCGACCGTGCGCATGATGCTCGACCACTCGGTCGGTGTCCCCGTGCTCCGAGATCAGGTCAAGCCCGGCGAGCTCTACGACTGGGATCGCATGATCGGGCGTCTCGAAGCCGAGGCGCCGTTCTGGGAGCCGGGGACGCGCAACGGGTACCACATGATCAACTTCGGCTGGACGGTGGGCGAGATCGTTCGCCGCGTCTCGGGCCGCTCCCTCGGCGCGTTCTTCCGAGACGAGATCGCCACGCCACTTGGCATCGACTTCTGGATCGGACTGCCCGAGGAGATCGAGCCGCGCGTCGCCCCGATGATCCCCTACGTACGCTCGAAGGGCGAGCCGTTGTCGCGGTTCGTCCTTGACGTCGTGAGCGAGCCGGGCTCGGTCCCCGCGCTGGCGCTGGCCAACCTCATGTCGATGGGCATGAACAGCCGGTCTGCGCACGCCGCCGAGATCGGCGGGGGTGGCGGCATCACCAATGCCCGGGGACTGGCGGGGATGTACCGACCGCTTGCCGCTGGGGGCGGAGGCCTCGTCGACGCCGAGACGCTGCGGCGCATGCGCACGGTGTCGGTGGCCACCAACGACGACGCCACCTTGCGCATCGCCACCCGCTTCGGGCTGGGCTTCATGGTCAGCATGGACAACCGGGCCAAGGTCGAGAAGGACTCCGTGTTGCTCGGCGAGCACGCGTTCGGTCACGTCGGCGCGGGCGGCAGCATCGGCTTCGCCGATCCGGCCCACACGTTGTCGTTCGGCTACTCGATGAACCGCATGGGTCCTGGACTGCTGCTCAACGAGCGGGGCCAGTCACTCGCCGACGCCGCCTACGCGGTGCTCAAGCCCAGACCCTGACCAGCTCGCGCCACCCACCTGCATCGCGCGACCGCTTACGGGTTGAGGAGGACGAGCGGGATCTCGCGGTCGGTCTTCTTCTGGTAGCCGGCGTAGTTCCTGTGCTTCGTCGCAATGATCGGCCACATGCGGGCGCGCTCGTCGCTGTCAGCAACACGGGCGTGCATCGTCACCTTCGGCTTGCCCTTCCACACCACCTGCACCTCGGGGTTCGCCTCGAGGTTCAAGAACCAGGCCGGGTGATGCGGATCGCCGCCCCGCGAAGCGACGATGACAAGGGTGTCGCCCTCCTGCAGCGGCGAGGTCAGCATCACCGAGCGCGCCTCACCGCTCTTGCGGCCGATGGTGGTCAGCTCGAGCACGGGCATGCCGACGTCCCAGCCCAGCTTGCCGAAGCTCAGCGTCAGCACGGTGCGGTGGACGAGGTTCATCGACTTGAGGACCAGATCGCTCGGCATGGCCGCACCCTATGACGCTGTTGGCGCGCCGAACTGGGTCGACGGATGCGATGTGGTCGGTCAATGTGGGTTCGTGGGCAGCTCCGGGGACGGCGAGTTCGACGACTGGTCCCAGCGCGTGCTGGCAGGAGAGCTGCGACCTGATCTCGGCCAGGAGGCGTTCGGTCGATGGGGGGCGTGGGCCCGGTTGCTCCACGAGTCGAGCGGGCCGGTGTCAGCGGAGGTGGCCGACGTGCCCGCCACCTCGAGGACGCCTCACGGGGTGACCGTCGACTGCTTCGACGACCATTGGTGGTCGACCTGCGCACAGCACGGCATCGGCCTTGACCCTTCAGTCGATGGGGACCGGGCCGTCTGGCGGTGCCATCCAGGCGACCATGTGCTTGCCGCCATCGGCGAGCTCGGCGACAGCGGACGCCCACGGTGACGCTCGTCGTGCTGAACGGGGTGTCGAGCGCAGGCAAAACGACGCTGGCATCTGCCTTCCGTGACGCCAGGGCCGAGGCGGGCGAGTTCTGGTTGCTGGTCGGCATCGACGACGTGCTGTCCAAGCTGCCGGCGCAGTGGCTCGACCTCGGCTTGGCCAGCGGTCGAGGCGCAGCACGACGTGATCCATCGAGGCCTCCCGTATGCCTTCGAGATCGACACCGGGCTCCTCACACCAGCCGAGGCGCTCGCCGAGCTCACTCGGTTCCTCCGTCTCGACGATGAGCCCACGACGCAATCAGCCCGTTGTTAGGCCCGATCGATCCGCGACCGCCTCGATGGACGTTGCATCCCAGTACTGCCACTCCAGATCAACGTCGACGAGGTTCGACCCGTTGCCGTTGAGGGCGCTGGCGAAGACGAACACCGGTGCGAAGCAGATGCCCCCGCTGATGTAGCCGGCCGTCGACTCGGGAGGGGTGGCAACGATCTCGTAGCCTTCGAGAGGCGCTTGGTCCGCCAAGAAGGGGTCGCCGTACGTGGCGAGCACTGCGACGTCGGGGTTGCGCGACGACCACCGCAACGTCCAGATCGCCTGGTTGCACTGGTCACCGGATGAGTTGAACGTCGAGGGCAGTCGCATGAGGCCGTCGTCAAACACTCGGACGGTCTCGCGGTGCACGACCCCATCGGTGCTGTAGCCGGCGACGCTGACCGGCAGGTGGAGTGCGGTGGCACCAATCGGCGCCGGGCTGAGGATCGTGGTCGGGGGAACGGGAGCGCTCGTGGTCGGAACGCGGGTGGTGCTCGGGCGCGGAGCAGTCGTGGTCGCTGGGAAGGTGGTGGTCGTCGACGTCGGCGCCAGGGTCGTGGAGGTCGCGGCCGTGGTGGTCGAGGCGCGCGCTGTGGTGCTCGTCGTCAGAACGGTCGTCAACGCCGAGTCGGCGGTCTTGGTGGCAGGGGCTCCACTCACGCACGCCGCCAACGCGAATGCCAACGTCATCACGACCGCGATCAACGGCACCACTTGCACTGAATGATCCCGCCGACTTTCTACCTGTCCGGACAGCAGACGCATCGTGATCGCCCCTTCGGGACTGTCGCCGAGTTGAACGCTGGTCAAGGTGATCGTCCTGCCAGATCGCCCGATCCGCCAGAGGCAAAGGTCCCCGACCTCGCCGATGCCCGCCGGCGCCGGGCCGAGGCTGGACCCACGAAGGGCAGGTCGTGACGTTTGGCCCTGTTGCCTCGTCGGGCCCCGCCATACGGTCGTGTGAGCCCCGAGCGAGTGATCTCGCTCGCCACTACGCCACCAACCCACCGAGTCGGCGCAGGCGCTGCTGATCCCGCCAGCCACGCTGATCCACGTCGTCACTGGAGATCCATCGTGAAGCTCCTCGTCGCCATCGTCGCCGTCCTCGCCACCACCCTCGGGCTCACCGATTGCGGATCATCGGGCTCGGCCATCCCGCCGGCGACCACGTCGACCGCGACGGTCGGCTGCTCCTCCTTCAACGGTGAGACGCTGAAGGCATGGGTTTCCAACCGCCGTGTCGGGTCGACCCCGCGACCGCTGTTCTGTTGAACAAGCCGGTTGGTGGGATGCTCATCGCCGGCACCGCGACAACGGCATGAACCACCCTGGGTCTGATGGCGGCTCGGGTCATTGGATTCCAACCCCGGTGGTCTCGGCCAGCGCGAGGTCAAACGAGTCGGCGACGGTCGCGATGCTGGGTGATGTCGTCCGATTCAGCCCCAATCAGCTCTTGAAGAGGAACTGCTCGTCCTCGGCGGTGAACGTGCGGGCCAGCTCCTCGTAGAGGCCAGGGTGGCCCTGCAGGAACGGATCACCGTCGACGATGGTAAAGGCCGCTTCGCGGGCGCGTGCGACCAGCTCTCGATCTCGCCGCAACGACGCCAGCTTCAGATCCGATCGGCCCTTCTGCCGCTCCCCCATCAGCGTGCCCTCGCCCCGCAGGTCGAGGTCGACCTCGGCCAGCTCGAAGCCATCAGTGGACGCGACCAGCGCCTCGACCCGCGGCGACGGCCCCTCGCTCGGGGCCGTGATCAACCAGCACGTCGAGGCCGCTGCACCGCGGCCCACGCGGCCGCGCAGCTGGTGGAGCTGGGCGATGCCGAAGCGATCGGCATCGATGACGACCATCACGGTCGCGTTCGGCACATCGACGCCGACCTCGATCACCGTCGTGGCCACGAGCACGTCGAGTGCACCCGATCGGAACCGCTCCATCACGGCGTCCTTGTCGGCGGGTGGGATGCGACCGTGCAGGAGCCCCACCCGCAGACCCGCCAGCTCGTCGAGCCGCAACCGCTCGTAGGTCTCCTCGGCCGACGCCACCTCGAGCTTCTCGCTCTCCTCGATCAGCGGGCACACCACGTAGGCCTGGTGCCCGGCGGCCACCTCGTCGCGGATGTGAGCCCACACCCCCGCCTCGGCGAGGGGGCCATTGGCCCAGTGCGTGCGGATCGGCGTGCGACCCGGCGGGAGCTCGTCGAGCACGCTCACGTCGAGGTCGCCGTAGACGGTCATCGCCGCGGTGCGCGGGATCGGCGTCGCCGTCATCACGAGCACGTCGGGGACGAGGCCATCGCCGTCGCTGCCCGCTTTGGCCCGCAGCGCAGCGCGCTGCTCGACGCCGAAGCGGTGCTGCTCGTCGATCACCGCCACCCCTAACGACTTGAAGGCCACCGTGTCCTGGATCAACGCGTGGGTGCCGATGACGAGGTCGACGCTGCCGTCGGCCAGTCCGGCCATGATCGGGCGGCGCTCGCCGGCGGTGCTCCGGCTCGTGAGCAGCGCGACGCGCAACGGCCGTTCGCCGAACATGGTGCTGTCGTCGGGCACCGTCAGCCCCGAGAGCATCTGCTGCACTCCCACCGCGTGCTGCTCGGCCAGGACCTCGGTCGGCGCCATGAGCGCCCCCTGGTGCCCGCCCTGCACGGCAGCCAGTAGGGCGGCCACTGCCACCACGGTCTTGCCGGCCCCGACGTCGCCTTGGAGGAGTCGGTGCATGGGGTGGGGGCCGGAGAGGTCTCGGTCGATCTCGGCGATGACCCGCTCCTGGGCACCGGTGAGCGGAAACGGGAGCCCATCGAGGAACCGCCGCACCAACTCGCCGCCGACCTCGTGGCGGAAGGCCTGCGCGTCACGTTCGAGCGCGCGCTTGCGAAGCACGAGCACGAGCTGCACGCGCAAGAGCTCGTCGAAGGCGAGGCGCTTGCGGGCCCGCTCCTTCTCGGCCATCGACTCGGGCAGGTGGATGGACGTAAAGGCCTCGTCGCGACCGATGAGCTCGAAGCGCCGTCGCACCTCGTCGGGCAAGGGGTCGGCGATGCCCCCGCGCTCGGTGCAACGGCGCAGCGCTTGCTCGATCCAGCCGGCGAGCTCCCACGTGCTGAGCCCGGCCTTCTCGCTCTGCGGGTAGATCGGCACGATCCGCCCGGTGCGATCGCCGACCACGTCGACGATCGGGTTCACCATCTGCCACGAGCCGCGGTAGGGCTCGGCCTTGCCGAACAGCGCGACGGTCGTGCCCGGCTTCAACTGGCGCTCCCGCCACGCCTGGTTGAAGAACGTCGCCGACAGCCGTCCCGTGCCGTCGCCGACCTCGGCCACCACCATCACCTTGCGCGTCCGCGTCGTGCGCCTCGTGACAGATCGGACGGTCACGAGCACGAGCGCCTCACGACCGGCCACCAGGTCGCCGAGGCGCGCCTCGTTCGTGCGATCAACCCAGCGCCGGGGATAGGTCGTGATCAGATCGGCCACCGTCTCGATGCCCACTGCCTGCAGTGCCGCCAGCCGCTTGTCACCGATCCCGGCCAACCGATGGACCCCGACGTCGGCGAGCTCGACCAAGGTCACGGTCACGTGATGCCGAACAGGTACGCGCCCGACGGCTGCCCCCCGGGCACCACCTCGACGTGGAGGTGTGGGACCTGCTCGGTCAACCACTCGAGCAAGCCTTCGGTCGTGTCGCGGTCGGCGTCCTCGCCCACCACCACCGTGACCGTGTCCGACGACGGAACGAGGAGCCTGGTCAGCAGGGTGCGGCACGCCTCGGCGGCATCGACGCCGATGGCGACGATGCCTTCGTTGGACAGGCCGATCACGTCACCCTTGCGCACCCGCCCCGCCGGCGAGATGGCGTCGCTCAACGCGACCGTCACCTCGCCGGTGATGACGAGCGCGGCGGCGGCGGACATGGCGATGGCATTGTCCTCGGCCCCGATGCTCGGCCGGAAGGCGCCGAGAGCGGCAAGCCCTTCAGGCACCGAGCGCGTCGGCACCACCTTGACCACCTTGGTCGCCAGCGCGGCGATGGCCTCAGCCGCGGCGATGACATCAGGGTGGTTGGGCAGGAGCACGACCTCGCCGACGGCGACGGACTCGATGGCAGCAACGAGATCGGTGGCAGACGGGGCCATCGCTGCGCCGGTGCTCACCACCGGGCACACCCCCCAGCCGGCGAGGAGGTCACGTAACGACTCGCCCGGGGCGACGGCCACCACCGCGGTCACGGCCGGCCTCGGATCGGCCACCCACCAGGCCCCGGGCGTGCTGAGGCGGCTGGGAGCGGCGGCACCGAGCGCGGCAGCCTCCCGCGTCCGGTGATCAGCCGCCGCCTCGCCGAACAGATCCGTGACCCGGATCCGGCGCGGGCGACCCCCGAGGTCGAGCGCGGCCTCGATCGCCGCTCCGATCTCGTCGGTGTGCACGTGGCAGCTCCACTCGTGGGCTCCGTCGCCCCCGACGACGGCAACCGCGTCGCCGACCTCGGCCAGCGCTCGCTTCAGGACCTCGACCGCCTCGTCCCCGAGGTCGACCAGGTACAGCACCTCGAAACGGGGGCCGTCAGGAACCTCCGGGGGACCACCGCCGCCCCAGTCATCAGACATCGACGGATGGCCGAGCAGCAGCGGTGCACTCGGCACCGACGCCAGGTGACGCTCGGGAGGGCCGTCACCGTCGTCAGCCTCGTGGCTGGTGCGGGGCTGGGTCGCTCCCAGCCGTGGAAGGGGCGGCATCGGGCGAGATGGTACCCATCACCACCGGGCCGCTCGCCGGGGCAGGACCACGGGCGTCGCGCCGGGCTGCTTGTCGGTGAGCGCCCCCGCACTGGTAGGTTTGCTCCTCGCACCAAACCGGTCGTCTTGAAAGGCCCTCTCGTGGCAGCTGTCTGTGAGCTCTGTGGCAAGCACCCGTCGTGGGGTCGTTCGATCAGCCACTCCCACATCCGCACCAAGCGTCGCTGGAACCCGAACATCCAACGGGTTCGCGCACTGGTGAACGGCACGCCCCGCCGCCTCTACGTGTGCACGTCGTGCATCAAGGCCGGCAAGGTCGTCAAGGCCGGACGCTAGGTCACCGTCGTGCAAGGTGTGGTCAAGTCCTACGACCCCTCGTCGGGAGAGGGCTCGCTCCTGTGCGACACCAACCTCGCCGAGTACGAGCTGGCCGCCGGAGCGCTCGACGGCTCGCTGTTCAGCATGCTCCGCCAAGGGCAACGTGTGGTCTTCACCGTCGATGGCGAAGGCCGAGCGACCCATCTCCACCTCGGCAGTGAGGTCGACATGGGTACCCCTGGCTATGGTGGCCGCGGGGCGAGCTGAGGCTCGTCCCTCCCGTCTCTGACCAACTTTGTCCAGTGCCCCGGCTCCCCCACCGGTGGCGTGCCCCAGAGGAGCTGCCATGAGCGCTTCGACCACCAACGGCAACCTCACGGACTGGGTCGACCGCTGGGCCGCCATTCTCCAGCCCGACTCGGTGCACTGGTGCGATGGCTCCGACGACGAGTACCAGCGCCTGTGCGAGCTCCTCGTCGACAGCGGGACCTTCGTCAAGCTCAACCCGGCCAAGCGACCCAACTCGTTTTGGGCGCACTCCGATCCCTCTGACGTCGCCCGAGTCGAGGAGCGCACGTTCATCTGCGCCGAGCGCCCCGAGGACGCCGGGCCCAACAACAACTGGCGGGACCCCGCCGAGATGCGCTCCGAGCTGACGGCCCTCTACACCGGGGCCATGAAGGGCCGCACGCTCTACGTCGTGCCCTTCTCGATGGGTCCCCTCAGCTCCCCCATCGCCCACATCGGCGTCGAGCTGACCGACTCGGCCTACGTCGCGGTCAGCATGAAGATCATGACCCGGATGGGCCAGGGCGCCCTCGACGTGCTCGGCGCCGACGGCACCTTCGTGCCCGCCATCCACTCGGTCGGCGCTCCGCTGGCGGCCGGTGAGGGTGACGTGCCGTGGCCGTGCAACCCCACCAAGTACATCGTCCACTTCCCCGAGACCCGTGAGATCTGGAGCTACGGCTCCGGGTACGGCGGCAACGCGCTGCTCGGCAAGAAGTGCTTCGCACTGCGCATCGCCTCGGTCATGGCCCGCGACGACATGTGGCTGGCCGAGCACATGCTCATCCTCAAGCTCACCAACCCCGAGGGCGAGGTGCGCTACGTGACGGGGGCCTTCCCGTCGGCGTGCGGCAAGACCAACCTCGCGATGCTCGTGCCGACCCTGCCGGGCTGGACCGTCGAGACCGTCGGCGACGACATCTGCTGGATGAAGTTCGGCCCGGACGGCCGCCTGTACGGCATCAACCCCGAGGCCGGGTTCTTCGGCGTGGCCCCCGGCACCAACGACGTCACCAACCCCAATGCGATGGCGTCGATGACCGAGAACTCGATCTTCACCAACACCGCCCTCACCGACGACGGCGACGTGTGGTGGGAGGGGCTCACCAAGCAGCCGCCGGCCCACCTGATCGATTGGAAGGGCAACGACTGGACGCCGGCCACCGGCACCCCGGCGGCGCACCCGAACGCCCGCTTCACCGCTCCTGCCTCGCAGTGCCCGGTCATCGCCGACGAGTGGGAAGACCCGGCCGGCGTGCCGATCTCGGCCATCTTGTTCGGTGGCCGGCGGGCCGGCACCGTGCCGCTCGTCAACGAGGCCCACTCGTGGGAGCACGGGGTGTTCCTGGGCGCCACCATGACCTCTGAGACGACTGCTGCTGCCGCCGGAGCCAGTGGCGTGCTGCGCTTCGACCCCATGGCCATGCTGCCGTTCTGCGGCTACAACATGGCCGACTACTGGGCGCACTGGCTCAACATCGGCAAGCACACCGACGCCTCGAAGCTACCCGGCATCTTCTACGTCAACTGGTTCCGACGCGACGCCGACGGCCGCTTCCTGTGGCCCGGCTTCGGCGACAACAGCCGCGTGCTGGCCTGGATCTTTGACCGCGTCAGCGGGCGAGGCGATGCCACCCAGACCCCGATCGGCTACCTGCCGGCGCCATGGGCTCTCGACGTATCGGGCCTCGGGCTGAGCGACGACGACCTTGCGGCGCTGCTGACCGTCGACACCGAGGGCTGGCGCTCCGAGGTGCCGGCGATCGCGGCCCACCTCGCGGCCTACGGCGACCACCTGCCTGCGCAGCTCGCCCAGCAGCTGGCCGATCTCGAGCAGCACCTCGCCAACGGTTCCTAGGACCCCGAGACGGTCGAAGGCCGACGCATCGCCCCGACCGGCACCACTACGTTGTGAGCCGAGCAGCTGTCGAAGGGAGCCCGTCGTGGCCGTGAGCGCGTACATCCTCATCCAGACCGAGGTGGGCAAGGCCGCCACCGTGGCGCACCAGGTACGTGAGGTCGAGGGCGTGGCGGCCGCCGACGACGTGACCGGCCCCTACGACGTCATCGCCCGGGCCGAGGCCCCCACGGTCGACGAGCTCGGCCGCATGGTCGTCAGCAAGGTCCAGATGATCGACGGCATCACCCGGACCCTCACCTGCCCCGTGGTCAACATCTGACCCCCGCCCCGGCGGCCCCGACACTCACCATCTGCGTCGCGTCGTTGTCGTAGAGCAGCAACGACGCGACACAAAGCCCCCTGTCGGCGAGCAACTCCGCGCCAGGGATCAGCGATTGCCGACGATCATCGCTCGGATGCCGAGCCCCATCACGAACAGCCCGCCCAGCCCGTAGAGCAGGTAGAGGCGGTGCTTGAGCTGCTGGCGATACGAGTACAGGATCGCCACCGAGATGATGGCCACGAACCCGTAGAACATGTGGAACTGCGGGGCGACCAGCTTCTCGCGCGCCACGAGCCACACACCGAGGATGACCTGCACGAACACCGCCGCCTGCGCAACGCCGGTGAACCACCAGAGGGCCCTCGTTCGCAGCGCAGGCACCTTGATGGCCCCCAGGGCCCACAGGCCAGCCAGACCGTTGCCGATGATGACGAACCACGACCAGCTCGTGTGCAGGTCGAGCGTGAGCAGCGCGAACAGGGGCACGCCCCTGTTCAGGCGGGCACGAGGCCGGCGGCCTCGCTGGAGCGCTGCTGCGCCTCGGCATACGCCTCGGCCGCGATGTCGACCAGCTCCGAGATCTCGTCGTCGGAGAAGCCCGCGAGCGAGCGGAAGGTCCGGGCGAGGTGCACCGGGTTCTCGGCCTCTTCGCCGCGGAAGCCACCAAAGCTGAACAGCTTGTCGACGGCCTTTTGGAAGTTGAGGGCATCGGTCAGGCGCTGCTTGTCGTTGACCGTGAGGCGCCGCAGCCAGTCGGAACCCATCTTCACGTGGGTCACCTCGTCGGCCAGCATCCAATCTTCGCAGAACGCAAGCACGGGATCGCTGAGCACGACCCCGAAGTCGCGCATGGTGGTGAACACGTCGATCGCCAACCCTTCGAGCGCCCGGTTGACACCGGTGAGGCGCAGGACCGGGTCGGCGTTGCACGCCGCCTCGTAGAGCAGCGTCCCCTCGGCGAACTCGCCGATCTCAGAACCCATGTGATCGGACAGCTTGCAGCTGATCTCGACGTGGCGGGCCTCGTCCCAGCACTGGCGGGCCATGTCGAGCTTGAGCGCAAAGGGGGCCTCGTCTCGCCCGTCACCGGTGGTGAAGTCCCAGCAGGTCCGGCCCGCACCCTCGAGGGCCTGGATCTCGCCGACGAAGATGCCGTGCATCAGGCCACGAGCGTTGTCGGGTGAGTCCGGGTAGTCGGGGGCGAGGCCGTTGACGCGCGACCGCGGGCTGGCGTTGCGCGGGTCGAAGACCGTGTCTTCGATGCGAACGCGCTGGAAGCGCTCGTCACGAGCCAGTTCCTCGACCGGAAGGATGCGCTTCATCGGGTGGGCCTCCTTGGAGACGGCCTGGGTGCCGGGCGGCAGGTTAGCGGGGGCGGGAGAGGTCGACTGGTTCGTAGCTCCACAGCTCGCTGGTCATGGCGAGATGGGCAGGAGCCGAGCCACCGGCAGCAGCGGCAGGGCCCTGGTGGCCATGGCCGAAGGCCGGCGAGGAGACCCACGCATCGAACGCGACCTCGTCACGCCAACGGGTGACCACGAGCCACGTCGTGCGGTCGGCGTCGGTGGGCTTCAACAGCTCGAAGCCCTCGAAGCCGTCTTGGCCATCGACGGCACCGGCACGGGCGGCGAAGCGGTGGCCGAGCTCGTCACCGCTGCCGACGGGGACGGTGATGGCGTTGATCTTGATGATGGTCATGGTCACTCCCGGGGGTCGGCCGCGAACCTAGCGAGCGCGACCGGCGGCCAGGCCCCACGGGAGCATTGCGACCAGGCGCTACTGGCGCGAGGAGCCCATCACGTAGGTGGTGCCGCCGGCCGACGCCACCAGCATCGACACGATGACGCCGAGCGGCAGCGTGCCCCAGTACGACAGACCGGTCCCGAGGTTGCCGAGGAACAGCATCAGCAACCACGTGGCCGGGAACGTCGCAATCAAGAAGAACAACAGCGCGCCAATGATTGCCTTGATCATCGAGCCTCCCCAGAGCTGGCATCGCCCGAGCGGCGGTGCACATGGCGGACGAGCGCGTCCGACGGCGTCATGATGCCCGAGGGCGACGACCCGATCGGGGATGGTCGCGACCACCCCTCGGCCGCCGCGGTAGCGGTCTAGAAGGCTGCTTCGAGGATCATCCGGGCGTCGTCCTCGGTGACCGGGCGGGGGTTGGCCCGCACGACGGCGCTGCTCTGGGAGAGTCGGGCGACGGCGTCGAGATCGGCTTCCTCGACGCCGGCATCGGAGAGGCGCTCGGGCAGGCCGAGGCGGGCCACCAGGCGTTCGACGGCACCGGCCGGATCGTCCGGATCGCCGAGGGCAGCACCGATGCGGGCCAGTTCGTTCGGCACGGCGACGGCGTTGAAGCGCATGGCGTGGGGCAGCAGCAACGCGTTGGCGAGACCGTGCGAGATGCCGGTGCGGCCCCCGAGCAGCTGCGCCAGCCCGTGGTGGACACCGGCGCCTGCGTTCATCAGGCACCGCCCGGCCAGCGCGGCACCCTCGAGCATCGCGATGCGAGCGGGAAGCGAGTCAGGTTCGTCGACCACGAGCGGGAGCACCCCGGCGATGCGAGCCAGCCCTGCCAGGGCGATCGCTTCGGCTTCTGGCGTGCGCCGCGGCGAGTACGCCGCCTCGACGCAGTGGGCCAGGGCGTTCATGCCGGTCTCGGCCGAGACCAGGGCCGGGGTGGCGAGGGTGAGGATCGGGTCATAGACGACGGCGAGTGGGGCCGACGTCGGCCCACCAGCGGCAGCCTTGGTCCGGGTGCGCTCGTCGGTCATGCCGAAGAAGGCCGTCTGCTCGGCCCCCGAGTAGGTGGTCGGCACAGCGACGTGGGGCAGCGTCGGACGATCACGAAAGGACACGCCCGGCGTGCCCGCCTCCTGCTCGCCGAACCAGCCGATGGCCTTGCCGAGGTCGATGCACGAGCCCCCACCGAACGACACGATCCCGTCGATCCCTTCGCGTCGCACTGCCGCCAGCGCCGATTGCACGACCGAGGTCGGCAGGTGGGGGCGGACCTCGGCCAGCGTCAGCACGCGGACCCGACCGAGCAGGCGCTCGATGCGCTGGCCGTCGGTCGACGCCAGGCGGCCGGCACTGGTGACGAGCACGACCCGGCGGCAGCCGCAATCCTTCACGACCTCAGCCAGGCGCTCGACCCCACCCTCGCCGAACATCGTGAGCTGAGCGAGCGAGGTGTGGCGCCACGAACCGGTCATCACAGCGAGTCTGCCCCTCAGCGGATGAGGGTGTCGGCCTCGTGGCCGCCCTCGACGAGCACGAGACGACCCTCGACCACGTCGATCGTCGTGCGGCTGCAGTTGTCGAGGCTGCGGATCACGACCCGATCGTCGCCGGTGGCCACCCCGATGGCGGCGTTGATGGCGATGAAGTGGCTCACCACCACCGTGTCAACCGGCAGTGCGGCCAAGGTGGCCGCCACCTGATCGCGCCACTCGCCGTAGCGCGTGGGCAGGTCGGCCCAGCACCCCTGCATGGCCCCGCGGAGCCAGGCCACCCGCGCGCCCATCGGCACGCCATCGGGCGACGGGATCTCGGCGACGGCGAGCTCGATGCGGGGCTCGACCCCCCAACGCTGCGCCAGCGGGACCGCGGTCTCGCGGGTGCGGCGTAGCGGGCTGGACACGATCGGCATCGGCCCGGCCGGTCCCACCAGCTCCGCAAGCTGTTGCGCCTGCAACTGCCCTCGATCGTCGAGCCCGGGATCGGGGTCATCGTCCCAACCACCAGTGGCGCGCCCGTGGCGCACGAGCACGAGACGGGTCACGACAGGCCCGCCAGCGATGACTCGTGGATGCCGGCGGGCGCGCCGACGTGCACGAACCACTCAGTGCCGAAGGACTCGGCGAAGACCTCGTCGGGCATGGTCAGAAAGAAGCTCGTGTCGGTGATCTGGCTGCGGTGGCTGGCCATCGATGCCCGCTTGACGTCGATGAAGCCACGGACGTCCACGGCGGTCGTCAGCAGTGCTTCGGGCGTTCCGAACGGGATCCCGTCGTCGGTGTCGTTCGGATCGAACTCGATCTCGGCACCAGAGGCGCGGGCCGCCGCCATGAACCGGGCGACGGCATCACTGTTCATCGTCGCCTCGTAGAGCTCGGGCGTGGCCGCGAGCTTCGCGGCGCGATGACCGACGTGGTGGACCTTGATGTGGTCGGGATGGCCGTAGCCCCCGTGCCAGTCGTAGGTGACCAGCACGTCGGCCGCCTCGGCGCGCAGCAGATCGGCCAGGTGTGCGGCTGCGTCGTCGAGATCGGCCTGGTGGAACGAATCGTCGACACCGTTCTGCTCCCACCCGGTCATGCCCGAGTCGTGGTAGCCGAGCCACGCGAGGCGGTCCACGCCCAACAGAGCCGCACTCTGCTCGGTCTCGCGGCGGCGCCGATCGGCGAGCGACTCGCCCTCAGCCAGATCGGCGGGCACCTCTCCGTGGCGACCATCGGTGGCCACGACGAGCACGGTTCGATGCCCGGCCGCGGCGAGCTTGGCGATCGTGCCGCCGGTGGTGATCGACTCGTCGTCGGGATGGGCGTGGAGGAACACGACGGTGGCCATGACAGCTACTTCACGGCTCCGGCGGCCACGAAGCCATCAACCACGGCGGGATCGACACCCCAGTCGACGAGCACCTCGCGGCTGTGCTGGCCAGGGTGGGCAGGGGGCCGTTGCACCGAAGGCTCGGTGCGGCTGAAGCGGGGGGCGGGAGCGGGCTGCACGATGCCGTCGAGCTCGATGAAGGTCTTGCGGGCGACGTTGTGAGGGTGGGCGGCCGACTCGCTCATGGTGAGGACCGGGGCGAAGCAGACGTCGGTGTGCTCCATCAGCGCGGACCACTCGTCGCGGGTCTTGGTGTGGAACACGCGCTCGAGGCGGCCCTTGAGGACCGGCCAGAGGTTGCGATCCATCTGGTGCGCGAACTCGGGGTCGTCGGAGAGTCCGGTGATGCGCAGCAGCTCGGCGTAGAACTGCGGCTCGATCGAGCCGAGCGAGATGTACTTGCCGTCGGCGCAGCGGTACACGTCGTAGAAGTGCGCGCCGGTGTCGAGCAGGTTGGCGCCGCGGTGGTCCTCGTCGAAGAAGCCGTTGGCCTTCATCGAGTGGAACATCGTCATGAGGATCGCGGCGCCGTCGACCATGGCCGCATCGACGACCTGGCCCTGGCCACTGGTGCGGGCCTCGAGCAGACCGCAGACCATGCCGAACGCGAGGAGCATGCCGCCGCCGCCGAAGTCGCCCACGAGGTTGAGCGGGGGCACCGGCGCCTCGCCGTGGCGACCGATGTGAGCCAGCGTGCCCGACAGCGCGATGTAGTTGATGTCGTGACCGCTCCACGGCGCGTACGGCCCGTCTTGCCCCCACCCCGTCATCCGACCGAACACCAGCTTGGGGTTGCGGGCCAGGCACACGTCGGGTCCGACGCCGAGGCGCTCCATGACCCCGGGGCGGAAGCCCTCGATGAGGCCGTCGGCGTGCTCGACGAGGGCCAGCAGCGCCTCGGCGCCCTCGGGGTGCTTGAGGTCGAGACCCAGCGAGCGCCGGCCTCGCGACGAGACGTCACGGCTCGGGGTGTCCGGCATGGCGTCGCGCACGGACTGGGCGCGGTCGACGCGCACGACATCGGCCCCCATGTCGGCGAGCATCATGGCGCAGAAGGGGCCGGGCCCGATGCCGGCCACTTCGATGATCCGCAGTCCGTGCAGCGGTCCGGGCATGGTGGATCCCCCTGGGGTCGTTCGATCGACGTGAGCGGCTGAGCGTACCGAGGGTCCGCCCGCCAGGGCCAAGGGTGGTCCGGCGTCAGCCGATGGCGTGCTTGGTGTGGCTGATCAGCACGTCGACGATGAACGGCCACAGCGGTTCGGGGAGGTCGTGGCCCATGTCGTTGAGCATCACCAGGTTGGCACCAGCGATGAGCTCGGCGGTGCGCTCGCCCCCGGACTTGGTGATGAGCGCGTCGGCCCGGCCGTGGATCACGAGCGTCGGGACGCTCAGGGAGGCGAGCGCAGCACTGCGGTCGCCTGAGGCGACGATGGCTCCGAGCTGGCGGGACGCCCCCTCGGGGTAGAACGACCGATCGAAGCTGGCCGTGGCCCGCGCACGGGCTTGCACCTCGTCGTAGTAGCGGGGACTCGAGAAGATCTTGCCCGTGTCCACGGACTGGTTGATGTAGAGGTCCCGCTCGTCGGGCGGTGGCGCCAGCAGCGCCACCATCGCCTCTGGTGTCGCCGACCCGTAGGCGGGGTCACCAACCGTCGACATGATCGAGGTGAGGGTGAGCACCCGATCGGGGTGGTCGATCGCCATGGTCTGCACGATCATCCCGCCCATCGACGCGCCGACGATGTGGGCCTTGTCGATCCCGAGTTCGTCGAGGACGGCCATGGCGTCGCCGCCCATGTCGGACAGCGTGTACGGCACCGGAGGGATCGGCTGGCCGGTCATCGCCGCGCCCATCACTGCTCCGACGTCGACCAGGACGCCGTCGAGCTTCGTGGACAGGCCGCAGTCGCGGTTGTCGAAGCGGATGACGAAGCGACCCCGGTCGGCGAGGAGCCGGCAGAACGCGTCGTCCCAGCTCGTCATCTGGGCGGTGATGCCCATCACCAGGAGCAGGGCAGGGTCGGAGGGATCACCGAAGGTGTCGTACTCGAGCTCGATCCCGTTGTTGTCGGCGCGCGGCATGGGAGGAGTGTTGACGGCGGGCGCCGCGGCGTCAACCTGAGGTGTCGGCTACCGGGGGCGCCCACCCCGGTACGAACGTGTCGGCCCCTGCGGCGGGCGAGAGCAGCTCGGACAGGGGCCGGTCGCCCAGCAAGGCACGGAACGCGCCGACCGAGTACCCCGTGACCGTGGACTCGGTTCGAGCACGCGCGGTGGCCGAGCGCGGGAGGCGAAACAGCGGGCCCATCTCGCCGAAGTACTCGCCCGCGACCTTGGAGACGAGGTGGGTCTCGACGCCACCTGACCCGTGGCGGACGATGTCGAGCGTGCCCGAGTCGACGACGTAGATGAGGTCGCCCCGATCCCCTTCCCGGAACAGCGTCTCGCCCGCAACCAGCGTGACCGAGACGGGGGCTGCGGCCGTAGGCGGAGCGCCGTGCGGCATGAGCTCGACCACCTGCGATGCCAGCGGGAGGAGCCGGTCGTCGTGGGTGGCGACGACGACGACGCGCCCGCCGTCGGTCAGCCCGGCCAGGATCCGCAGCACCGACTCGACCTGCACGTAGTCGAGGTGGGCCGTGGGCTCGTCGGCCACCACCAGCGGAGGATCGTTGGCGAGCGCCCGGGCGATGGCCACGCGCTGCTGCTGCCCACCGCTGAGGTTGCCCGGCCGATGATGGGCCCGGTCGGACATGCCGACCCGTTCCAGCAGCTCGGCCGCCCTGATCTTGGCGGCGTGGGCGCTGGCCCCCGCGGTGCGAACGGGCACGGCCACGTTGGCCATCGCGTCGAGGCTGGGCACCAGGTTGAAGGCCTGGAAGACCACACCGACCCCGGAGCGACGGTACGCCGTGAGCGCGCTGCCCTTCAGAGCGGTGATCTCGGTCGGGCCGAACGTGATGCGGCCCTTGGCCGGGGTGAGCAGTCCGGCGAGGCAGCTCAAGAGCGTGGTCTTGCCGCACCCCGACGGTCCGAGCAGCAGCACGAGCGACCCGGGCTCGGCGCGCAGGTTCAGGCCGTCGATGGGGCGCACCGTGTAGCCCGCCCGCTGGTACTCGATGGTGAGGTCGTCGATCACCAGTTGGTGCATCAGGGGCCTCCGAAGGCGAGGGCGGGATCGACCTTGGCGCTGCGCCGGAGTCCACCCAGGCTCGCGACCAGTCCGATCACCACGGCGAGCACCGGCATGAGCAGGGCCGAGCGCCGCGGGATGGTGACCGGTAGCGGGAACAGCGGGGCCAGGAGCGCGGCGATGATCAACGCCAGCAGCGAGGCGGCGAGGGCGATGATGATCGACTGCACCGCGAGCCCGGCCCCGATGCTGGCGTTGGAGGATCCCGTCGCCTTGAACACGGCGAAGTCGCGTTGGCGCTCGAGGGCCGACAGGTAGATGACGGACGCCACGATGCAGGCGGCGACGATCCACAGCAGGACCGTCACGAAGCTGATCGCCTGCTTGGCCCCGACGATCGGGCGCATCAGGTCGGCCTTCGTCTGGGACACGTCGTTGGCGCGCACGCCCTCCGGGAGCCCGGTCGGCGATCCGGTCACGGCGATGGTGGTGACGGCCGGCTCGCCGTAGAAGACCATGTTCTGGGCATCGGTGAGCATGACGAACACGTTCGGCGTGCCCGCGAACAGCGTGCCGCCCGAGATCGTGCCGACGACGGTGAGCTCTTGACCGCTGATGACGATCGTGCTGCCAATCGGGACACCTGCCTGGTCGCTGACCACTGCCTCGCCAGTGCCCTTGAGCGAGCGGCCCTTGCTCACCTTTGGCGCTCCCGGCTTGCCCGCCTCGGCCCCGAAGAGGTTGATCTCTGCCCTGGCGCCACGGGCGGTGCGGAAGTCGGAGCGGGTGAACAGCATCCCACCGGCCGCCGTGACGCCGGGGCTGGAGCGCACCTGCTCGATCACGCTGCTCGACAAGAGCTCAGGTCCGTTGAAGGGCCCCAGAGCGTCGGTGGTCGTGACCCAAGCATCGGCCCGCATCGAGGTGAGCGTGGCCGACGCCTCGTTGCCGAAGCTGTCGGAGAGGCCGGACAGCAACAGGCTAATGGCGAACACCAGCGCGGTCGCCAGCACGGCGACGATCACTCGACGGCGCCGCCACTGCAAGTCGCGGAGCGCCGCCATGATCATCACCATGCGACCGAACCTAGTGGTGCGGCTTAGGGTGCGCCGATGACCGTGTTCGGAGTCCATGCCGGGTTGCAGCACTGCTCGATGGACGAGCTCCGCGGCGTGTGGCGCAAGGTCGAGGACCTCGGCTTCGGATGGATCTCGATCTGGGACCACTTCTACGCCGCCACCTTCAAGGCCGACGACGCCATGTGCCACGAGGCCGTGGCGACGCACGCCGCCTTGGCCTGCGACACCTCGACGGTGCGCTGCGGGTCGCTCGTGTACTCGGTCGGCTACCGCCACCCCGCGGTGCTGGCCAAGGCGATCTGCGCCATCGACCACCTGTCCGGCGGTCGCGCCGACCTGGGCCTCGGGGCCGGTTGGGCGCAGGTCGAGTACGACGCATATGGCATCCCGTTCCCTGCGCTCGGCACCCGCATGGACCAGCTCGAAGAGGCCATCCAGTGCGTGCGGGGCCTGCTGCACAACGAAACCACCACGTTCGAGGGCCAGTGGTTCCAGCTCCATGAGGCCCGCTGCGAACCGCGCCCGGTCCAGGCCAAGCTCCCGATCTGGGTGGGCGGCGGTGGCGAGAAACGGACGTTGTCGATCGCGGCCAAGTACGCCGACGGCTGGAACGTGCCCTTCGTCGACCCGGCCACCTTCACCCGCAAGCGCGACATCCTGCACGAGCACTGTGCCCGCGTCGGGCGCGATCCAGCCGAGATCCGCATCGCCGTCAACGTGGGGCTGGCCTGGACCGAGGAGAGCCTCGTGGCCCAGTTCGGCAACCTCGCTCCGGCCGTGCGCCCAGGGGTGCTCGGGGGCAGTCCGGCCGAGGTCGTCGATCGCATCGGCCAGTACGTCGAGGCCGGTGCCGACCAGGTGAACCTCGCCCTTCGGGCCCCGTTCGACCTCGCTTCGGTCGAGCAGTTCGCCGCCGCGCTGTCGCTCCACTGAGGGCCGCTCGATGACCGCCACCGTCGTGGCCCGCGCACCGGGTCGGGTCAACCTCATCGGCGAGCACACCGACTACACGGGCGGCCTGGTCATGCCGATCGCCATCGACCGGTGGACCGAGGTCCGCGGTCAACGAGTCGATGTGCCCACCATCGATCTGCGTTCGGCTGAGGAGCCTGAGCCGCTGCACCTCGTTCTGCCGGTAGTTGCACCAGCAACGATCGAACCGGCATGGGGTCGCTACGTGGGTGGTGTTGCGGCCGAGGGCGGGGCGGCGGTACACGGCTTCCAGGGGTCGGTGAGCACGACCGTGCCCGTGGGTGGGGGCCTGTCGTCGAGCGCCGCGCTCGAGGTCGCCGTGGCCCTGGCGCTCGGCCTCGGCGAGGGACGTTCCGCGGTCGAGCTGGCCCAGCTCTGCCAACGGGCCGAGCGGCTCGCCTCTGGCGTGCCGTGCGGTGTGATGGACCAGCTCGCCTCGACCAGCGGGGTCGAGGGCCATGCCCTCCTCATCGACTGCCACGACCTCACGGTTGAGCCCGTTCTGCTGCCCGATGGCATCGAGGTGGTCGTTCGCTTCGTACAGCACCGCACGTTGGTCGGCTCCGCCTACGCCGATCGAGTGGCTCAGTGCGCGGCGGCCGAGGTGGCGATCGGGCCGTTGCGCCTCGCCACGTCGGCCGAGGCCGCGAGCATCGCCGACGTGGTGGTCAGACGTCGGGCCCAGCACGTCGTGAGCGAGAACGAGCGCGTGCGCGCCTTCGCGTCCGCCCTCCGCTCCGACGATCGGGCCGTGCTCGGAGCGGCGATGGCCGCCTCGCACGTGAGCATGCGCGACCTGTTCGAGATCACCACGCCCGTGATGGACTCGGCGGTCGCCGAGCTGCAAGCGACGCCGGGTGTGATCGGCGCTCGCATGACCGGCGGGGGCTTCGGCGGTTGTGTGATCGCTCTGTGCGAGCCAGGGGCGACCGTCGATGGTTGGCGCGTGCGCCCCGTGGGACCCGCCTCGGTCGTGCTCGAAGGTTGAGCCGGCGTGCTCAGCGAGGGCGGCGGCGGGCCTTGCGGGACAGCGACGGCGAGACGTAGCCGCCGTCCTCGGCGTTGACGTTGGTTCCCGGCGTCACCAGCTCGTCGATGCGGTCGAGCACCTCGACCGGCAGCCGGTGCTCGTTGGCGCCGAGCAGGCCTTCCAGCTGGTCCATCGTGCGGGGACCGATGATGGCCGAGGTGACGCCCGGGTGTTCGAGGGTCCAGGCGATCGCGAGGTGCGCGAGCGGCACGCCGAGCTCGGCCGCGAGCGGCACGAGCTCCTCGACGACGTCGAGCTTGCGCTGGTTGGCGTCGCGCTCGGGATCGAACCGGCCCGGGGTGCGGGCGGCGCGACCCGACGTCATGTCGATGTCCTGGCCCTTGCGGTACTTGCCGCTCAACCAGCCACCGTTGAGCGGGCTCCACACGATCACGCCCATGCCGTAGCGCTGAGCGGTTGGCAGCAGATCGCGCTCGATGCCACGGGCCAGGATCGAGTACGGCGGCTGCTCGCACACGAAGCGCTCCCGACCGCGACGCTCGGCCACCCACTGCGCCTCGACGATGAGCTCGGCAGGGAACGTCGACGAGCCGAACGAGCGGATCTTGCCCTGGTGGACGAGGTCGGTCAGGGCGCCGAGGGTCTCGTCGAGGTCGGTGTTCGGGTCGGGTCGGTGGATCTGGTAGAGGTCGATCCAGTCGGTGTTGAGGCGGCGGAGGCTGTCCTCGCAGGCCCGCATGATGTGGCGACGGGAGTTGCCCGAGGTGTTGGGCGGCGGCGGCGGACCAAACGGGCCCTGCGTGACGTTGAAGTGGCACTTCGTGGCCAGGATGATGTCGTCGCGGCGCCCGACGAGGGCCTTGGCCGTGATCTCCTCGCTCTCGCCTCCGGAGTACACGTCGGCGGTGTCGATGAAGTTGATGCCGGCATCGAGCGCCCGGTGGATGATGCGCACGCAGTCGTCGTGGTCGCGGTTGCCGATCTTGCCGAACATCATGTTGCCGAGGCAGAGCGGGCTGACAGACATGCCGGTGCGTCCGAGGGTGCGGTGGTCCATGGGCCGGGACGGTACCGCGCCCGCTACGTTGCGCCGGAAGGACGCTGAGGGAGACGACATGGCTGACACCACCACCCTGCTCGACGGCCTGTACTTCGGGGAGGGCCCGCGCTGGCACGACGGCCGGCTCTACGTGTCGGACTTCTACGCCCACACCGTGTGGGAGATCACCGAGGACGGGACCAAGACCGAGCACCTGCGCCTGCCCGGCGACGGCCAGCCGAGCGGGCTGGGCTGGCTGCCTGACGGACGGATGCTGATCGTGTCCATGCTCGACCGTCGGGTGCTGCGCCGCGAGCACGACGGCACGCTCGTCACCCACGCCGACCTGTCCGCGTTGGCGACGTTCCACACCAACGACATGGTCGTCGACGACCAGGGCAACGCCTACGTCGGCAACTTCGGCTTCGACCTCGACACCTTCCTCCACGAGCACGGCATCGAAGGCGTCCTCGCCGACCCGGGACCGCCCCAGGCCGTGCTGGCGCTCGTGCGCCCGGACGGCTCGGTCGAGGTTGCTGCCGAGCACATGAAGTTCCCCAACGGCGCCGTCATCACGCCCGATGGCAAGACGCTGATCATTGCCGAGACGCTCGGGCTGCGGCTCACGGCCTTCGACATCGAGCCGGACGCCACCTTGTCGAACCGCCGGCTCTACGGCGACCTCGGCGCGGTCGCCCCTGACGGCATCTGCCTGAACGCCGAGGGCTTCGTGTGGGTGGCCAACGCCATCGGCCACGAGGTCGTCTGCTACGCCGAGGAGGGCGAGGTGGTCGCCACCGTCGAGACCGAGCTCACGCCCTTTGCCTGCATGCTCGGCGGGGCCGACGGGCGCACGCTGTTCATCTGCACGGCCGAGTCCTCGGTCGCCGCCCACGCCAAGCTGGCCACGCACGGCCGCATCGAGGTGGCAACGGTGAACACGCCCCACGCCGGCCGGCCCTGACCGCCTCTCACCTTCGCAGCTGCGTGCGCAAGCGGGCCAGTGCGGCCGGCGTGCGAGCACCCCACCAGAACAGGTCCTGGCCGTCGACCAGAACGACCGCCGCGCCCAGCGCCTCCCCCAGTTCGGCGCGGTGGCGCTCACCGAACGGATAGGGCTCGCTCGGCAGCAGCACCAGGTCGGGCCGGCGGCTCGCCACGTCAGCGAGCGTGACCTCGGGGTAGCGCGACTCGGCGCCGGCCATCACGTTGTCGACGCCACAGGCGGCCAGCAGCGCCGCGCCGTACGTGTCGTCGCTCATCGACATCCACGGGCGGCGCCAGATGGGGACAAAGGCGCGGCGCGGCGCTCTACCCGCGTCGACGCGAGCGCCGTCGATGGAGGCGGCGATGGAGGCGGCGAAGCTCGCGCTGTCGAAGCTCACGCCCACCGCCCTGGCGAGCACGTCGAGCACCGGGCCGACGTCGCTCAAGGTGCGGACGTGGGTGACGTGGACCGCGAGGCCGGCCCTGGTGAGCGCCTCGGCATCCTCGCGGCGGTTCTCCTCGTCGTCGACCACGACGAGATCGGGGGCGAGCTCGATGATGGCGGCCAGATCAGGGTCTTTCGTGCCTCCGACCGCCGGCAACGTCGGCTGCTCGCAGAACCGGGTGACGGCGACCGGGGTCACGCCCCAGGCCATCAGGGTCTCGGTGACCGATGGAACCAGGCTGACGACGCGCCTGGACCCAGCAGCCTGTGCCGCGCTCAGAGCCGGCCGAGCAGCTTGCGCTTCTGCTCGTCGAACTCGGCCTGGGTCAGCACGCCCTTGTCCTTGAGCTCGGCCAGCCGTTCGAGCTGGGTCGCCACGTCGTCAGTCGGGGACGCCGGCGGGGCCGGTGGGTCCGGCGGTGGGAACTGAGCCTTGGCGTTCTCAGCGCGCTCGGCGCGGGAGTTTCCGCTGCCGTGCTCGCGGTTGTCGTCGGCGGCGCGGTGGATGATGTTCTGCACGACTTCGGGCTTGCGGACATCGGTGAAGCGGCTCTGGCCGTCACGACCCCCGGATTCGATGACGAGGTCGCCGGCCCCGACCGCTCGTTCGATCATCCGCTGGCTGAAGTTGACGTTCATGATCCGCTCGAGGGGGATCTCGACGCCGCGGCGGCTGATGACCCCCTGGCGGTAGATGACACGGTCCGTCGTGACCACGAAGTGGATCCGCACCCACTTGAAGTAGCGAACCAAGGTCCACACTGCGGCAGCCAGGATGCCCACAGCGAACAGCTCGTTGAGGATCGTGATGTCGAACCGGGACGCGACGAGCAGCGTGACGATGAGGAGCACGACGATCGTGATCGACGGCTCGGCGAAGTAGATCCAGTGCGGGTGGAGGTCGAGGATGACTTCCTCACCCGGGTTGAGCTGGTCTCGGGGGTAGGGCATGGCCGAAATCTACGCGGGCCGCTGTGGGCCGACCGACCTCACCCCCAGCCCAGCTCGTGAAGCCGGGCGTCGGAGATCCCGAAGTGGTGACCGACCTCGTGCACCACGGTGACGCGGACCTGCTCGACGACCTCGGCCTCGTCGCGGCAGTGCCGGCAGATCGCGAACCGAAAGATCGTGATGCGATCGGGCAGCACCATCGAGCCGTAGTTGTCGCGGCTGGTGAGCGGAATGCCCTGGTAGAGGCCGAGCAGGCCCGGTGGACCGTCGTCGGCCACGGTGACGGCGACGTTCTCCATCCGCCGGCCCAGGGCGGGGGGCAACGAGTCGAGCGCCTCGCCCACCAGCTCCTCGAACCGCTCACGCGACACCTCGACCACGGGTCGACAGGCTACGGGCGCCTCGTAGGGTGACCACGTGGACGAGGCGATGCTGCTCGAGGGGCTCGATCCGGCCCAGCGTGAGGCCGTCACCTCCGAGGCCCAGCCGCTGGCAATCCTCGCTCCGGCCGGGTCAGGCAAGACGCGGGTGCTCACCAGTCGCATCGCGTACCGGATCGCCACCGGAGCGGCCGACGGCGACCACGTGCTCGCGCTGACGTTCACGCGGCGGGCGGCCTCCGAGCTGGTGGGCCGCCTCCATGGCCTCGGGGTGCGCGATCGACTGACGGTAGGCACGTTCCACGCCGTGGCCCAGGCGACGCTGCGCAACCGGTGGCGCGACCAGGGCCGCGTACCGCCGACGCTGCTCACCGATCGCCGCAGCCTCCTCACCGGGCTGGCCAAAGAGGGACGCCGGGGGGCGCCGGCCGCCCTTGGCCCGCGCGGTCTCGCCATCGTCGGCCAGGAGATCGACTGGGCGGCGGCGCGACTGGTCCGCCCCGACGACTACGAGGTCGAGGCCACGAAGGCCGGCCGGCGCCTGCGCGTGCCCGTGGCTCAGGTCGCGGACCTGTACCGGGGCTACGAGGCGGCCAAGAAAGCCCGGCGGCTCATGGACTTCGACGACCTCCTGCTGCGCTGTGCCGAGTCGATCGAGTGGGACCGTGAGTGGTGCGAGGTGCAGCGGTGGCGCCACCGCCACCTCTTCGTCGATGAGGCCCAAGACCTGAACCCGCTCCAGCTCAGGCTGCTCGACGCCTGGCGTGGCGGCCGGCCCGACCTCACCCTCGTCGGCGATCCGAGCCAGGCCATCTACGGCTGGAACGGCGCCGACCCCCGCTTCCTTCGCGACGCCGCGGCGACCGTGCCTGGCATCACCACCATCCGCCTCGACCGCAGCTACCGGTCGTCGAGCGAGATCGTCGACGCCGCCCGAGCGGTGCTCCGAGCGGGCGGCCTCCCCGCTCCCGAGGTGATCGGGCGACCGACGCCCGGGCCGCGACCCGTGGTCCACACCACCGACACCGCGACCGACGAGATCGCTCGCGTGGTGGCCCTCCTCGACGACGTGCGCTTCCGCCACGGCCACTGGTCGGGCACGGCCGTGCTGGCTCGCACCAATGCGCTGGCCACCCGGATGGCCGATGAGCTCGAGCGTCATGGCATCCCGACCCGGGTTCGGGCCGGCGGCTCACTTGCCGATCGCGCCTCCGTGCGGACGTGGCTCAAGCGGGCCCGCACCGATCCCCCGCCCGGCGGCCTGCGGGCGATGCTGCGCGACGTCGATGACGACGACGAGCTGGGCGAGGCGGCGCGCTCCTACTTGGCCGACGAGGCCGAGCCGTCGGTCGACGGCTTCACAGCCTGGCTGGGTGGCGCGACCCGGGGTGGCACCGACGCTGTCGACGTCATGACGTTCCACGCGGCCAAGGGCCTCGAGTGGCGCACGGTGGTGATCGTCGGGGTCGATGACGCCACGGTGCCGAGCCGCGGAGCCGTTGCGGCCGAGCCGAAAGCCGAGGAGGTGCGGCTGCTCCACGTCGCTGTGACCCGAGCCGTCAACGAGCTCCACCTCATCTGGTGCCGAAGCGCACCCGAAGGCCCGTCGTCGGCGAAGGGGCGCAACCGCACGGTCTCGCTGTCGCCACTGCTGCAGCCCCTGCTCGACGAGGGGCTCATCGTCGATCACAGAGCCGCCGAGCCGGCCCCTCCGCCGGTGCCACCCACCGTGGCCCTCCGCCCCCGCGCCGGTGGCGCCGACGACCTTCTCGCCGCATTGCAGGCGTGGCGCCGCACGGCTGCCAGCGCCGCCTGCGTGAGCGAGCCGGCCGTGCTGCGCGACGACGCGCTCGCCGCGGTGGCGCGCGCCCGCCCGCGATCAGTGGCCGACGTTGCCGCACTGGCCGAGGTCGGGCCGATCCTGGCCAGGCGATGGGGAGACCAACTCGTCGTCATCGTGGACGCGCATCCTTGGAACGTGCCCGGCAGCAGGGGTCCTTGACAGCCTTCGTTCGGCGCCCGCAGGATGACCGATCTCAGCCAAGAGGAGAACAACCGTGACGCTCACTGTTCGTCGGCTCGTCGTGCTCGCCGCCAGCGCCTTGCTCGCCGGGGTGTCGGTCGCCGGCGCCGCATCCGCCGGTAGCCCGCAACCGACGCCCGCCATCGTCAACAGCCACACCGTCCTGCTGAACGGCAAGCCCCAGTTGCTCGCCGTCGGCGTCAAGACCGGCGTGAAGGTCAAGGTCTCCTCCCCTGCCGGTTCCTGGACGCCTGGAGCCACGGTGCGCATGGGCGAGTGCAACGTCGTCGTCGCCGCCGGGCCTGGCGGGCCGCTCGCCGGCTGTGCGCTGAGCACGTACAAGACGGCAGTCGTCGCTGCCGACGGGTCCGTCGCGGCAACCACCGTCACGCTGGTCGGCGGTCAGCTCGGCACCGATCCCGCCTCGCTCTGCCCCGTGACGGCCGCGACCCTCGCTGCTGGTGGCAACTGTGGGATCGCCGTGCAAGACCAGGGCAACCCGGCCGAACTGGGTGGCGCGCTGCTCGTCCCCAAGGCGACCATCAACGCTGTGCTCGGCATCGCCGGCACCTACACGGTCAAGTGCGGCAAGGTCGGCAACGTGTACGACCCGGTCAGCGCGACGCTCACCCACCTGTCCAGCCAGCTCGTCATCAACGGGGCACCGAGCCCGACCTACCTCAAGGCCAACAGCGCCACCTCGACCACCCAGGTGTTCAAGAACGTGGTGCTCACCACGGGCGACACGGTCTCGTGCCAGGAGCTCGCTCCGAACCCGGCCAACCCGCTGACGCTCATCGCTGTCGGCAACAGCTCCAAGACGATCACGATCTGACCGAGGGCCGGCCCAGCGTCGGCCCACTCGTCCCGCTGTCGGCTGTCCCCTGCTTCGGCGCGCCGTCTGTCCCCCATCGGGCCCGCAAGGCTCGCCGAGTCGTCAATCGAGCAGGACGCTCGCTACGTCGCCGAGCCGGACCGTTCCCCGCCGCACGATGCGAGCGTTGGCGCCGCGCAGCCGCTGGGCCCGACCGGCCGGGGTGTTGACCCACCGGAGCGCATCGGGGCCGAACCGCTCGGCGAACTTCGAACACCCCGTGTGAGGTTGGTCGGTGATCTCGACCAGCGCGGAACCGAGGGCAAGACGGGTGCCGGCCGGGAGGGCCTCCTCGCCGAGATCGAGGTCGACGTAGAGCTGATCGCCGGCCAACGGCCAGCGATCGGGCGAACCCGCGAGGAGCTGAGCGACGCGACTGCGCATCAGCGTCAGTTGCATGTCCGGGTGCGGCGACCCATCGACGGTGCGGCGGCTCGAGCGTTCGGTCCACGTGTCACCGACGAGACCCACCTGCGGATCGAGGATCGCCTCGACGAGCAGCTCGCGCTCGTCAACGGCGGGACGGCGAACGATCAGCTCGACAGGCCCAGCACCGTGCGGCGCGGCAAGGAGATGAGGGAGGGCAGCGTCGAGCTCGTCAGCGGTTCGGTGCGACACGCGAACAGTGTGGCCCGGACGGGCGATTCGCTGGCGGGAAATTGCATCGGTGCGAGCCGCGCTCAGGGACGGCGCCGCTCCTCCATCAGGCGAACGAAGACCGACGGGTCGATCGAGATGAACAGACCCTCGGCCTCCGCCGTCAGGACGTCACCGTGGTGAAGCGTCGCCCGCGTCAGGATCTTGCGACCCACGACCGACTCGACCCACCCGTCGAAGTGAACGGGCACGAACAGCGGCGTCGGTGAGCGGTACTGCACGACCAGGCGCCCGGTCATGCCGGGACGCCCCGTGAGGGACTGGACGAACCCGAGGACCTCGTCGAAGGAAGCGGCGATGAAGCCCCCGTGCACGCAGCCGGGTGGGCCCTCGTAGGCGGCAGCAAAGGTCGCCCTTGCCTGGACGTGGTCGCCCTGCACCTCGACCAGCAGCGGCGGCGCCAGCGGGTTGAGCGGGCCGGCCATCGGGCTGTGATCGAGGAAGCTGCGGGCGTCGCCCGCCATCGACGATTCGGCGAAGCCCTCGTACGGCCGGCCGTGAGGCTGGCCGGCGAGCAGCGCAGTGGCTCGCGCCACCAGCTCACCGGCCTCGATGACGGCAGAGGTCGGCGCCGTGGTCGACACCAACTCGTCGATGAGTCGCCTCGTCAGGTCGGCCAGAGCGGCCACCGGGCGCGTGTCCTCAGAGGGGCTCCCAGCGCGGGCCTCGAAGGCCGCCTGCAGCTTGCTCGGGCCGCTCGGCCGGAACGGGTGGTCGGCAGGCAGCTCGTCGACCGGCGGGCTCACCAGTCGATCACCACAGGAGCGTGATCTGAGGGAGCGGTTCCCTTGCGGGCGTTGCGGTCGATCACGGCCCAGGTGACCGCGTCAGCGACGGGTGCCGTGGCGAGGATCAGATCGATGCGCATGCCGCGACCCTGGTGGAAGTCGCCGGCGCGGTAGTCCCACCACGAGTACAAACCGGCGCTGTCGTGCACGGCGCGAAACGTGTCGGTGAAGCCCAACGCCTCGATCCGGGCCAGTGCGGCCCGCTCGGGAGCGCTCACGTGCGTGGCCCCGTCGAACGCGGCCGGACTCCAGACGTCGCGGTCGTCAGGAGCGACGTTGAAGTCGCCGCACACCGCGGCGGCCCCTCCGGCCGGTGTCGTCACCTTCAGGTGGGTCACCAGCCGGTCGAGCCACGACAGCTTGTACTGGTAGTGCTCGTGATCGAGCGACCGGCCGTTGGGCACGTACACGCTCGTCACGCGAACGCCGCCGCAGGTGGCGGTGACGAGTCGGGCTTCTGCGTCGGGAGCGTTGCCGTCGGCGAACGCCGTCACCACGTCGTCGATGCCCACGCGCGACAGGATCGCCACCCCGTTCCACTGACCCTGGCCCACGTGGACGGACTCGTAGCCCATCGCGGCGAAGCCGAGGCTGGGGAACGCTCCGTCGGTGAGCTTGGTCTCCTGGAGGCACACGACGTCAGGGCGGACCTCGGCCAGCCACTCGTCGACTCGGGGTTGGCGGACCTTCAACGAGTTGACGTTCCACGTGGCGAGCCGCACCCCGGTGACCCTACCGGCGGTCGATGCTCAGGTCGGGTTGACGGGCTTTCCCTTGGCGCGACCGGACCGCTTGGCCGCCGCGGCGGGTGCCGCCGCACTGCCAGGTGCCTTCCTCGCGGGCGCCGGAGCGGCCTTCGCCGCCGGCGCGTTCCTTGGGTGGGCGCCGGCCTTCTTGACCGGCGCGCCCGCGGACGGAGCCGCTTTCTTGACCGGCGCCTCGGCCTTCTTGCCCGACGCGGCAGCCCTGTGGGCCGGAGCGACAACCGGGACCTGGGCCGCCCTGGTGGGGGCGGCGACCGGGGCCGCCTTCTTGGCCAGAGCCCCGGCTCCGGATGCCGGCGCCACAGCTGTGTTGGCTGGTGCCGCAGCCTTCTTTGCCTGCGCAACGGCCTTCGTGGTCGATACTGCGGCCTTCTTGGCTGGCCCGCCAGCCTTCGTTGCCGTCACCGCCTGAGGGGCCGGGGGGGCCTTTCTCACCGGAGCAGCAGCCTTCTTCACCGGGGCCGCGGCCTTCTTGACCGCCACGACCTCAGGCGCCGAGGCGGCCTTCTTGACCGGGGCGGCCTTCTTGGCCGGGACCGGAGCTTTCGGGGCCCGCGGTTCAGGCTTGCCTGCCTTCGGTTCAGCCTGCTGGGTGCGGGCAACGGCCTTCTTGGCCGGAGCCGCCTTGTGGGGGGCGGCCGCAGCCTCGACTGGGGGCACACCGTGCGCCTCGGCAGCGGCCGCCGCGGCGGGCTTTCGCGACCGCTTGGCCGGGGCCGCGGCGACGGGCTCGGCGGTGGCCGGCACCGGCTCGACCGCGGCGGTCGCCTCGGACTTCGCCGCGGTGCGTCGACCCCGCTTGGCCTTGGGCTCGGCGGCCGGGGCCGCGGGGGTGACCGTGGCCTGGGCCACGACGTCAGCCGGCTCCATGCCGGGTAGCGCGACATCGATCCCGCGCCGGGAGGCGTGGTAGGACACCACGATCACCTCGTGCTCGTCGCCGACGCGAACGATGTCACGGGCGCTGCGGGGAGCCGGATCGGCCATGTAGCGCAGCGGGATGTAGAGGCGCAGCCCGCCGGCAGTGGCGTATGCGCCGTGCGACGAGAACGACTCGACGGTGACCACGACCCTGGATCCCACGGGATGGCGCTCGACGAACTCGAGGAAGGGCAGCAGGTCGTTGATGGGCTCGTGCCTGGGTGCGGGATCGGGCGCGTTCGCGCCCTTGACCGGCGCCACTGCGGACGCGGCCGCCACCGCAGCCGTGCCGCTGGCGACGCCGCGGCCTCGACCGCCGCGACGACGACGCCCACCACCCTCGCCGGCCTCAGTCGCGGCCTCGACGACCGCGGCCTTGCGGGCCATGGGCGGAGGTGTCTTGGGCACGGGCATCGGCTCGAAGGCGAGCTTGCTCGGCCGGTTCGGCGTGCGGAGATCGACCTTCTTGCCGAGCTTCTTGTCTCGCACGACCTTGCGGCTGAGCGGACCGCGCACCGGTACGCGCCCGACGAAGACCCAGCCCACGTTGGGCACGGGCTTGCCGCCGATGAGGCGGTCATCGTCGAACAGCCACGGGTACTCGCCGTGGAACTCCTGGAAGGAGTCGTTCGACAAGATGATGGCCTTGGCCTTGTTCGCGATGCTCAGCACAAATGCGTCACCGCGGCCGATGGCGCCGGCGGGCGGCGACACGAGCTCGTTGTTGGCGATGGCCTCGTCGAACTCGGCGACCTCTGATGAATCGATGCGGTGCCCGAAGGTGGCATCGACGACGACGGTGATGACGTCGTCAGGGTGCTCCTCCATGTAGGCGAGCACCGCTTCATTGAGTTGTCTCAAACTGGGGAGCGGGCGACCCTCGGTAGCGATGTTCGACCCGTCAACGACGACATGTCTCGACATGATGGCTTTCAGTCAAGCATCCAGCGGATGCGGTTCCAGGTGATGCACCGTGCGCCTGCCGTAGCCGGTCGAACGAAGCACGACCAGGCTCACGAGCGGGACGACCGCCGCACCACGGGGGCCACCCTAGAGTGCGCAGCCGTGATACGAGCGGTGCTGTGGGACTTCGGGGGCGTGATCTTGTCGAGCCCCTTCGACGCGTTCGCCAGCTACGAGAGCGAGCTGAAGCTGCCCGAAGGGTTCATCCGCCGGCTCAACGCGACCAATCCCGACACCAACGCGTGGAGCCGTCTCGAGCGCGGCGAGGTGTCGATCGCCGGCTTCGCCGAGCTGTTCGAAGCCGAAGCCGAAGCCGCGGGCGGCTCCCTCGACGGCCAGCGCGTGGTCACGATGCTGTCCGGTGAGATCCGACCCGAGATGGTCGGAGCGCTGCGCACGCTGCGCGAGCGCTACGTGATCGCCTGCCTGACGAACAACTTCGCCGCGGCCCGTCCCGCCCCGCCCGAGCGGCAGGCCGCGCTCGACGAGGTGATGGGCCTGTTCCACCACGTCGTCGAGTCGAGCAAGGTCGGTGTGCGCAAGCCCGAGCCCGAGTTCTTCGAGCACGCGCTGGCCACCGTCGACGTGCCCGCCGACGAGTGCGTGTTCCTCGACGACCTCGGCATCAACCTGAAGCCGGCCCGCGCCATGGGCATGACCACGATCAAGGTCGAGTCAGCGCCCCAAGCCCTCGCCGACCTCGAGGACGTGCTCGGCCACCCCGTGCGCTGAATGCGGCGGCAAGCCCCGACTCGTTCGGCGAAAGAGGCCCCGGTGCGCTTTGGCCGCACAAGCTCGGGCGATGGCGCCTGGCGACACCCACCTTGTGCGGCGAAAGAGACCCTGGTGCTCGTTGGCCGGACGAGCTCCTGGATCTCAGGCGGGGAGGCTGCCGATGGCGAGGTCGAGGAGCTCGGCCAGCTCCTGGTCGTGGATGGCCTTCGAGCCGGTCGCTGGGCTGCCTGACTCGACACGGCTCACGACGCGCAGCGTGTAGCCCCGCTCGGCCACGGGGTGCGTGCGGTCGAACATGAACCGCCACGGACCCATGTTCTCGGGTTCCTCCTGGAGCCACACCAGGTCTCGGGCGTTGGGGTAGCGGTCGAGGACGGCGAGCAGCGCTTCGGTCGGGAACGGGAACAGCTGCTCGACGCGCACCACGGCCACCGGTGAGCCCAATCGGTCGCGCTCGCGCAGGGCGTCCCAAGCCACCTTGCCGCTGCAGAACACCAGCCGGCGCACGGCGTCAGGGTCGGTGACGCGGGGATCGTCGACGACCTCCTGGAACGAGCCCTCGGTGAAGGCCGAGATCGGTGAACGGCTCTCCTTCATGCGCAGCGGCTGCTTGGGGGTGAACACGATCAGCGGCTTGCGCACGTCACGGTGCATCTGACGACGCAGCAGGTGGAAGTACTGCGCCGACGTGGTCGGGTAGGCGACCTGGATGTTGTCGTCGGCGCACAGCTGCAAGAACCGCTCGATGCGGGCCGACGAGTGCTCGGGCCCCTGGCCTTCGTAGCCGTGGGGCAGCAGCATGACCAGGCCGCTGGTCTGGCCCCACTTGTCCTCGGCGGCCACCAGGTACTGGTCGATGATGATCTGGGCGCCGTTGACGAAGTCGCCGAACTGCGCCTCCCACAGCACGAGGGAGTCCTTGTCGGCCACGGAGTACCCGTACTCGAAGCCGAGGGCGGCGTACTCGGACAGCAGCGAGTCGTAGACGCGGAACCGGCCGTTCCCGCCCAACGTGGCGAGCGGGGTGAAGGTGGAGCCGTTGTCGTAGTCGACGAGCACGGCGTGACGCTGGCTGAACGTGCCCCGCCGGCTGTCCTCGCCGGCCAGGCGCACGTCATTGCCCTCGGCCACGAGCGTGCCGAAGGCCAGGGCCTCACCCGTGGCCCAGTCGACCTCACCCTGGTCGTGGTACAGCTTGCCTCGCTGCTCGAACTGGCGGGCCAGCTTCGGGTGGGGCATGAAGCCCTCGGGATAGGCCGTCAGGCTGTCAAACACGCGGTCGAGCTCGCGACGCTCGACCCCGGTCGTGATGTGAGGGAGCACGCCGAGCGGGCGGGGCGGGCGGGCCACCTTGACCGGTCCGGGCGCGTGCTGGCGGGTCTCGTCGAGCGCGATCTGCAACCGCTGCTGGAAGTCGTCCAGCACGGCCTCGGCCTCGGCCATGCCGATGGTGCCGCGGCGCACGAGCGCCTCGGTGAACAGCTTGCGCACGCTGCGCCGCTGGTCGATCGCCTTGTACATGAGGGGCTGGGTGTAGCTGGGGTCGTCACCTTCGTTGTGGCCGTGCCGGCGGTAGCAGACGACATCGATCACGACGTCTTTGTGGAACGTCTGGCGGTACTCGTAGGCGAGGCGGGCGGCGCGCACACAGGCCTCGGGGTCGTCGCCGTTCACGTGGAAGATCGGCGACTGGACCATCTTGGCCACGTCGGTGCAGTACTGGCTGGAGCGGGCGTACTCGGGTGCCGTGGTGAAGCCGAGCTGGTTGTTGATGATGACGTGGATGCAGCCGCCGACGCGGTAGCCGGTGATGTCGCTCATGTTGAGGCACTCGGCCACGACCCCCTGGCCGGCGAACGCGGCATCGCCGTGCAGCAGGATCGGCAGCACGCTGTAGCTGCCGGGGCGGTCGATGCGATCCTGTTGGGCGCGGGCCATGCCGAGCACGATGGGGTCGACGGTCTCGAGGTGGCTGGGGTTGGCGGCCAGCTCGACGGGGATCGGCCGCCCGGCGCGCGACACGTACTTGCCGGTGGCGCCCAGGTGGTACTTGACGTCGCCCGAGCCCTGCACCGAGGACGGATCGACGTAGCCCTCGAACTCGCCGAAGATCTGGCTGTAGCTCTTGCCGACGATGTTGGCGAGCACGTTGAGGCGCCCGCGGTGGGCCATGCCGATGACCGACCCATCGAGGCCGTCGTCGGCCGCGCCGCCAAGGATGGTGTCGAGCACGGGGATGACCGACTCGGCACCCTCCAACCCGAAGCGCTTGGTGCCGACGTACTTGGTGGCGAGGAACTTCTCGAACGCCTCGGCCGCGTTCAAACGCTGCAGGACGTTGCGAAGGTCGTCCGCCGACAGCTCAGACGTGGCCCCTTCGACCGCCGACTGCACCCAGCGTTGCTCGTCGGTGTCTTGGATGTGGAGGTACTCGACGCCCATGGTGCGGCAGTAGGCGTCGCGCAGCACGTGGAGGATGTCGCCGAGACGCATCCGGTCCTTGCCGGCCAGGCCGCCGGTGAGGAACTCACGATCGAGGTCCCAGATGGTGAGCCCGTAGGTGGCGGGATCGAGCTCGTCGTGCATCTTGGGCTCTTTCCACGCCAGTGGATCGAGGTCGGCGATGAGGTGCCCACGGGCCCGGTGCACGCGGATGAGCGTGGCCACCTGCATCTGCTTGTGCAGCAGGTTCTGCTCACGGTCGATGGCGTTGTGGTCGGGCCGCCACTCGACGGCCTCGTAGGGCACGCCGAGGCTGCGGAACACGTCGTTGTAGAAGCCGTGGTTGCCGAGCAGCAGCTCGTGGATGCGCTTCAGGAACATGCCCGATTCGGCGCCCTGGATGATGCGGTGGTCGTAGGTGCTCGACAGCGTGATGACCTTCGAGATGCCGAGGTCGGCGATCGTGCGCGGATCGGCGGCCGCGTACTCGGTGGGGTAGCCGAGGGAACCGACACCCA
>JBBRTJ010000013.1:0-47212 GCA_038244535.1 Acidimicrobiales bacterium
CGATCCGCGGCGGCCGGGGGTAGTCCCAGACGCTCTCCTGCCCTGGTCCCGGTTCGATCCGGTCGGGCCTCATCGCCGCACTGTCGCGCGGTCCTCCCGCCGACGCGCAGTTGTGCTCGCCCCGTCGCCGAGCGCGTGCTCGATCGGCGCCACCCAGCGCTGCAGTTCGACCCAGCGCGGTGTCGTGGGGGCTGTAACGCGCCAGGATCCGGGAGTGACCGAGGCCGGGTGGAGGTGATCGAACGCGCCGGGGATCCGGGCCGGGGCCGCGCCGGGGAGCCGGGCCGAGGGCGGGCTGAGCGGCGCGCCTGGGCGTTGCCCCCCCTGACTGTTCCGCCGCGACCGTGGCCGCGGGAGGCGTGGGCGCTGCTCGCCGTGCTTGCCGCCTGGATCGTTGTGCTCGTCGTCGGCCTCCTGCTGTACCTCGTCACGCCGCTGCACCTCGGGGTGATCCCGTTCCACGGTGGCCCCGGCTTTGGCATCGGGATCTTCACCCCGGTGGCCATCGCCGTCGGCGCGCTGTTGGTCACGGCCGGTCCGGGCCTTGCCGCGCGCCTGCCGTTCGGGCGCCTCGCGCTGCTCACCTGGCCGGCCACGATCGCGTGGTCGGCATCGGTGGCGGGCATGCAGAGCTGGCTCGACCTGAGCGGGCCGCTGCAGAGCCGATACGACTACTACCAGGTGCTCCCCGACGTGCACCGCGTGGGCCTGCACGAGTTCCTGGCCACCTACACCGAGCGCCTCGGCGCCTACCCGATCCACGTCCAGGGCCATCCGCCGGGGATGGTCGTGCTGCTGCGCGCCCTCGAAGTGATCGGCCTCGGCGGGCCGGGGTGGGCGGCCGCGGTCATCATCGTCATCGGCGCTAGTGCCCCGGTGGCCGTCTTGCTCGCCGCAAGGGCGCTGTGCGGAGAGACCGCGGCCCGCCAGGCCGCTCCCTTCCTCGTCGCCGGGCCGTGGGTGCTGTTCGTGGCGACGGTGGCAGACGGCGTGTACGCCGCGGTCGCGGCGTGGGCCATCACTGCGGTGGTGCTGGCCGCCACTCGCCGACCAGGCGCGGGTGCCGTGGTGCTGGCGTTGCTCGGTGGCGCGTTCGGCTCGCTCGCGTTGCACGGCACGTACGGCCTCGTGCCGTTGCTGGCCGCCTTGATGGGAACGGTCATCGTCGTGCGCCGGCGCTGGTGGTTGGTCGTTCCCGTTGCCCTCGGTGGGGCCACGGCCACGGTGCCCTGGGTGGTCGCCGGCTTCTGGTGGCTCGACGGCCTCGACGCCACCCGTCACTGGTATGCGGTGTCGTCGGCCTCCGAGCGGCCCTACCTCTACTTCCTCGTGGCCAACCTCGTCGCCTTCGCCATCATCCTTGGACCGGGCGTCGTCGCCGCCCTGAGCCGCGGCATCCCCCGCGACGTCGCCGTGCTCGTCGTGCCCACCCTCGTGGCGGTGGCCGTCGCCGATCTGTCGGGGTTGTCCAAGGCCGAGGTCGAGCGCATCTGGCTGCCGTTCGTGCCGTGGATCACCCTCGTCGTCGTCGGACTGGTCCGTCGTCGACCTGAGCACGTCAGGGCGTGGCTCGCCGGCGGTGTCGGTCTCACGCTGCTCCTGCAGTCGTTCGTCACCTGGCCCTGGTGAGCCACGGGGCGACCGCCCCGGCTTGTCGTGATCGTCACGCCAGCGCCTACCTTGCCCGGCCATGGCCATCGTCCTTGCCGAGCTCTCCACCCGCCACCCGGACCGCGCCGCGCTCATCGACGAGCGCGGCACCACCACCTGGGCCGAGCTCGACGAGCGGGTGAACCGCCTGATCCATGCGCTCCGCACCGCCGGCTTGCGCAAGGGCGACGTCTTTGCCGTGCTGTCGGGCAACAGCCGCGAGTACTTCGAGTGCTTCCTCGCCGCCGCCCACGCGGGGATGCTCGTGGTCCCCGTCAACTGGCACTGGGTTGCCGACGAGATCGCGTACGTGCTCACCAACTCGGGGGCCAAGGCATTCATCGTCGAGTCGACGTACGCCGACCTGGCCGGGGCGGCCGTCGAGCAGAGCGGCTTCGCCGAGCCGAAGGTGATGTTCGGCCCCCGGTCCGGCGAGCCCCTCGAGGGCTTCGCCGACTACGAGACGCTGCTTGCCGGGTCGGACCCCGACGAGCCCGCCGACCAGGCCATGGGCGGGCCGATGTTCTACACGTCGGGCACGACTGGGCGACCCAAGGGCGTGCGCAGCGCGATGCTGGCCAGCGGCGCGCCCCCCCAGGTGCTGGCGCTCATGGGGGCCGGCTTCGCCGCCAGCATGGGCACGCCGACCGACGGCATCACCTTGCTCGACGGGCCCGTGTACCACTCGGCCCAGTGGGCGTGGTCCATGCTGCCCCTGCTCGGCGGATCGACGGTGGTGATGCGCCGCAAGTTCGACCCGGCCGAGACCCTCCGGGCCATCGACGAGCACGGCGTGACCAACGTCCACCTCGTGCCCACCCAGTTCATCCGCCTGCTGAAGCTGCCCGACGAGGTGAAGGACGCCTTCGACGGCTCGTCGCTCATCGGCGTGTGGCACGGCGCCGCCCCCTGCCCACAGGACGTCAAGCGCCGGATGATCGAGTGGTGGGGTCCGAAGATCACCGAGTACTACGGCGGCACCGAAGGGGGCGTGGCCAGCCTGGCCACGAGCGAGCAGTGGCTGGCCAAGCCGGGCACGCTCGGCCCGGTGCTCGACAGCATGGAGGTGATCGTCGTCGACGACGACGGTCAGCGGCTCGGGGCGAACCAGCCGGGCACGCTCTACCTCCGCAACAAGATGGGCACCGACTTCGAGTACCACGGTGACCCCGAGAAGACGGCGAAGGCCCACCTCGAGCCCGGGGTCTTCACCCTCGGCGACGTCGGCTACCTCGACGAGGACGGTTGGCTCTTCATGAGCGATCGCAAGATCGACATGATCATCTCCGGCGGCGTGAACATCTACCCCGCCGAGATCGAAGGCGTGCTGGTGGCCCACCCGGCCGTGGCCGACGCGGCGGTGTTCGGCATCCCCAACGAGGAGTTCGGCGAGGAGGTCAAAGCCGCCGTCGAGCTCGCCCCCGGGTACGAGGCGAGCGACGAGCTGCTGGCCGACATCTCGGCGTTCTGTCGCACGAAGCTGGCCGGCTACAAGGTGCCGCGCTCGATCGACGTCGAAGCGACGCTGCCGCGCCACCCCACCGGCAAGCTCTACAAGCGCCTGCTGCGCGATCGCTACTGGGAGGGCGTCGGCCGGTCGATCTGAGGAAAGCTGGCGCCCATGCAGCTCGTCGCCGGTGGCCATCGCTACACCAAGCCCGACGCCCTCAACACCGTGCGCTGGCTCGGCGTGTGGTGGGAGCTGCTGGTCGCGGGTCGCGGCGACCCCAGCGCAGCGGAGGCGGCAGCCGCGCCCCTCGTCGCGCGTCAGGCGATGCTGCTCGGAGCGGCGGGTACCGACGTCGGCGCGGTGAGGGCCGCTGCTGTGGTGGAGCACCGGCGGCTGACCCGTGTCGCCTGGGACGACGCCACCATCGCCGGTGCGAGCCAGCTGATTGCGGGCTCGATGGCACTGCTGCACGAGGCTGGGCGAGTGCTGCACGATGCGGGGATCGGACCAGCGTCGCAGCGCGGGCGCGTGGTGCAGGTCAACAGCTCCGATGGTGGCGTCCCCAAGCGGGCCGTCGACGAGCTCGCCGTCTCGCCCGAGCGGCTGAGCGGCGATCGTCAGGCCACCCGGCGCCACCACGGCCGGCCGTGGCAGCGCCTGTGCCTGTGGAGCGCCGAGGTCATCGACGGCTTGCGGGCCGAGGGGCACCCGATCGAGCCCGGCTTCGCGGGCGAGAACCTGACGATCGCAGGCATCGACTGGCGTGACGTGGTGCCCGGGGTGCAGCTCCGCATCGGGCCGGTCCTGGCCGAAGCGTCCCTGTATGCCTTGCCGTGCGCGCAGAACGCGCCGTGGTTCGTGGGCGGCGACTTCGAGCGGATGCACCACGAGCGCGAGCGGGGCGTGAGCCGGATGTACGCCACGGTGCTCGAATCGGGTGTCGTGCGAGCCGGCGATGTCGTCGTGCTCGAACCGTGAGCGATCTCGACCCGTACTCGCGGGCGCTGGTCGAAGCCGTCGCCATCGCCGTGCCCGGCTGGGTTGAGCGCAGCGTGGCGCTGATCGCCGCCGCCCGCTTCGGCGCAGTGCCCGAGCCGCTGGCCACCGAGGCCCGGGCCGCCGGCGCGCAGGCGAGGGTCGAGGTGGTGGGCGAGCTCACGATCCTGCTGCACGCCGACCTCGACGCCCAGCGCACCACGCCCCTGGCCGTCCTTCGGGCGGCCGTGCGGTTCCCCACGGCCGTGCTGGCGGCCGCCGGTGTGCCCCCGGTGCGCCGCGACGAGTTCGCCGAGCGTGCGTTTCCGGCCGACGTCTACGGGCTCAGCCCCGCGACCTGGGCCGACGTGGCGCCCGAGCTGCACGAGCCGGGACTCGTCTGGGGCGCGTGGAAGGCCCAGCAGCACCTGGCCCGTCATCGCCCCCGGGCGGGCGGCGAGGTGACGACGTGATCGCCTTCGTGCCCGACCTGATGGATCGCTCGAAGGTCAGCGCGGCGGCCGCCGCGGTCGGCATCGAGACCCGCTTCGTGCGCTCGCCCGAAGCCCTCGTGGCCGCGGCCGCCACGTTGAACGACGCTGAGCTGGTCGTCGTCGATCTGGGTCGAGCCGACGTGCTCGAGGCCGTCGCCTCGGTCCTGGTGGCTGCCCCCGGGGCCCGCATCATCGGCTTCGCCCCTCACGTCGACGACGACCTCCTTGCATCGGCGCGGGTCGCGGGGTGCGTCGAGGCCATGCCGCGCAGTCGTTTCTTCACCCGATTGCCGGTGCTGCTCGTCGGGCGGTGAGCAGCGCTCGGTACGCTTTTGTGATCGTGTCGTACGTCCTGTCTCACACGCGGCGTGCAGCGCTGCGCCCCCCGACAGGTCAGCGACCGCGCCGGGCCAGATCTTCGAGGTGGGCGGGCGCGTGGCGACGATCGCGGGCCACGGGCTCGACCCAACCGGTCACCCAGGTGCCGACCAGGACCGGCGACTGCTCGCAACGCTGGACGGCTGTCACGACCTGCTCGGCCAGGGCCATCGAGCGCCCCGTCAGCACCAGCACGCGTCCGCCATCACCGGCGGCCACCGTCTCGCCGGAATGGAACGTGCGCAGCACGGCCTCGGCCATCACGGTGCGTGCTGCGTGGGCCGCGTGCGGTCCGAGGTGGGCCAGTTCGGCATCGAACACGGCAACCCCGTACAGGCTTGACGGGTCGAGGTGCATCGCCTCGCACTCGTCGTACAGCTGGCGGAGACGTTCGTGCAGCACCGGCATCGAGGTCATGCCGTTGCGGGGCGGCAGCCGCCGTTCCATCGTTCCCTCAGCCCAACCCTCGGCGAGCGCCAGGGCGACGTCGAGCCGGTCGAGGTGGCGACGGGCGCTGCTCGGCAGCACGGCAAGGAGGTCGGTCACCCAGGAGGCGACCTCTTCCAGCGGCGTTCCTTCGCGGGCGCATCGCTTGCCCAGGCCCTGCAGCAGGGGAGCGAGGTCGTCGTCGGCGTCGAGCACGGCGTCGACCAGCACCCGAGCGTCAGCGGCGTCCAGCGCCTGGCCCGTCGGACCCCAGCCCGCGGCGACCTGGCGCCGCCAGGCGGTGGCAATCGCATTCGGTTCGTGGAGCGGCAGGACGCTCATGAGCCACCTCGTTGTTGCGGAGCCGGGGACAACGGCGCGTTCGGGGGTTCAGACGACCTACTCGGCGCGTCGTGACGCCGTTTCGCGTCACGATCGCCCCCCATCGCGGTCGGGTCTGTGATGACGGACATCTCCATCGAGCCCCGTGCCCCGAGCGACGCCGAGCTGATCACTGCGGTGCGCGCCGGTCGTGACGATGCCTTCGCCTCGTTGTACGAGCGTCACGTCCCTGCGGCCCGGGCTGCGGCGCGGGCCATCGCCCGCAACACCACCGAGGCCGACGACCTCGTCGCCGAGGCCTTCACCAAGGTGCTGTCGGCACTTCGCCGCGGCGGTGGACCCGACGTCGCCTTCCGTCCCTACCTGCTCACTTCGGTGCGCAACTCGTTCTACGACAAGACCCGCAGGGACAAGCGCGTCGAGGTCACCGATGAGGTCCCCGAGCAGCCGTTCCTGAACCTTGGTGGTGCGGCGGCGTCGTCAGAGGACAAGGAGCTCATCGCCACCGCATTTGCGACGCTGCCCGAGCGCTGGCAGCTCGTGCTCTGGCACACCGAGGTCGAAGGTCGCTCGCCGGCCGAGGTGGCCCCGCTGCTGGGGCTGGCCCCCAATGCCGTGGCCGCCTTGGCCTACAGGGCCCGGGAGGGTCTCCGGCAGGCCTACCTGCAGGCCCACCTACAGCTCGAACCACCTGACGCGTGCAAGGAGGTCGTCGACAAGCTCGGCATGTACGTGCGCGACGGTGCCTCGGCCCGAGATCGCCGCAAGGTTGACGAGCACCTGAAGGACTGTGCGTCGTGTCGCGCCGTCGTGATGGAGCTCCAGGACGTCGACCAAGGCATGCGTCGCGTCCTCATCCCGTTCATCGTGGGCGTGACCCCGGCCGCCTACCTGGGTTGGCTGGGCACGAGCGCCGCCATCGGCGGTGCGGCGGTCGCCGGTGCAGCAGGGGCCGGTGCCGCGGCGAGTGGCGCTGCTGGCGCTGGCGCTGGTGCCACTGGTGCTGGTGCTGCTGGCGCTGGTGCTGGTGCTGGTGCTGGTGCTGGTGCTGCTGGTGCTGGTGCTGGTGCGGCTGGTGCCGCTGGTGCAGCCGGGACTGTTGGCGCCAGCGCCGCCGCGGCGGCGGCGGGAACCAGTGCGGCCGGTGCCGGACTGGCAGGGGTGGGCGCCTTCGCCGGGGCCACCGGTGCCAGTGCCGCCGCGGCCGCTTCAGCCGCGGTCGGAGCGGGCGCGGTGGTGGCCGGCGCGGGTGTGGCCGCCACGGGCATCATCGGCAGCGTCGTGGCCACGGTCACCGGGCTGTCCGTGGCCGGCAACGTGGCCGTGGCCGCCGTGAGCCTCGCCGTCGTGGCCGGCGGCGCGGCTGTCGTCGTCACCGCGGTCTCGGGCCCCGACAACTCGAACAACGTTGCGGTCGAGGTCACCACGACGGTGCCCACCGGCCCATCGACCTCGATCGTGATCACACTGCCTGGGTCACCGACGACCACCGTTCCGGGCGAGCCGACCTCGACCTCGATCGATCCCTCGCCATCGACGACGGTTGACCCCGGGCCGACGACCACGGCCCTCACCGTCACAACGCTGCCCGGCGTGCTGCCCACCACCCCCACGAGCTCGGGTCCCCCGACAACGGCTCCCCCGACGACGCCCCCGACCACGGCACCGGCCACGTCGGCTGATCTCTCGCTGGGCCTCGCCCTCGGCCCGCTCGTCGGTGGTGCCAACGGCTCGTTGTTCACAACGATCGTGAACGGTGGACCGGGCAGCCCGACCTCGATCTCGTTGCTCGTGAACCTGCCGCCCGGCGTGCCCTTCCGGGGCATCCAGGGGGGCGGGTGGTCGTGTCGGACCAGCCCCACCGGGGCCAGCACCCTCGTGAGCTGCACGGATTCCTCATCGCTCGGGGCGGGCCAGTCCAGCCAGCCGATCCTCACGTTCGGCGTGCCGGCAGCCGTGTCCGGCTCGAGCCTCCAGATCAGCGGGATCGTGCTGCCCAACCTCGGCACTGCTGACCCGGCCCCCGGCAACAACACGGCGACGGTCGTGGGTCCCATCGCCTGAGTGCCGTCGAGCCAGTCCACTCGGACGGCTCAGCTTGTTGGCCGGCTCAGCTCTCGTCGACCGTCCAGCCCGCACTCATCCCCGCCCGCGGTTCGAAGAACACGCAACCGTCGGGGCACGCGAACGGCATGTCGGTGTTGACCGACAGCCGGCACCGCTCGACCTTTCCGCCAGTGGCGATGGTTCGCGTGCTGTAGTGGCGGCAGTCGTCGCGCACGGCCATGTGCCTATCCTCGCACCCGTGGCCAATCGTCTTGTCGTGATCGGAGGCGACGCCGGTGGAATGGCCGCGATCAGCCAGGTCCGCAAAGGGCCCCGTTCGCACGACGTCGTCGTGCTCGAACGGGGGCGGCACACGAGCTACTCGGCCTGCGGCATCCCTTACGTCGTCGGGGGTGAGGTCGCGACGCTGGAGGCGCTGGTGGCCCGCACGCCCCAGCAGTTCCGGGCCGACCACGGTGTCGACGTGCGCATGGGCCATGAAGCGGTCGGCATCGACCTCGATCGGCGTGAGATCGAGGTGCACGACCATGCCCGGGCCGGGCGCACCTACCGCCTCGGCTTTGACGACCTCCTGCTCGGCACGGGCGGACAGCCCGTGCGGCCACCGCTGCCCGGCATCGAACTGCCGTTGGTCCACGGCGTGCAGACCCTTGACGATGCCGCCCACCTCCTCGCCCACGCCGAGCACTCTGAGTGCAAGGACGTGGTCATCGTCGGCGGCGGCTACATCGGCCTCGAGATGGCCGAGGCCTTCACGAACCGGGGCTCGCGAGTCGTGGTGGTCGATCGCTTCCCGACACCGCTCGGGGGCTTGGATCCTGAGCTCGGCGCGTTGGTCACAGCCGCGATGCGACTTCATGGGATCGACTGCCACCTCGGGGTCGAGGTGCTCGGCTTCGACGAGCGCGCCGTGCTGACCGATGACGGATCCCACGCCGCCGACCTCGTCGTGCTCGGCCTCGGCGTGGCCCCCCGCTCGGACCTGGCGCGGGCCGCGGGGCTCCGGCTCGGCCCCAAGGGCTCGATCAGTGTGAATCGCCGCCAGCAGACCTCGGCCGATGGCATCTGGGCGGCGGGCGACTGCTGCGAGAGCTTCCACCTGGTGACCGGTGAGAAGATGCATCTGCCCCTCGGCACGGTGGCCAACAAGCAGTCTCGGGTGGCGGGCATCAACATCGGCGGCGGGTACGCCACCTTCCCCGGTGTGGTCGGGACCGCGATCACCAAGCTGTGCGACACCGAGATTGCCCGCACCGGTCTGTCCTCACGGGAGGCTGCGGCAGCCGGGTTCGAGGCCGTGGCCAGCACCATCGAGGCGACCACGGCGGCCGGCTACTACCCGGGCGCGGCCCCGATCACCGTGCGACTGATCGTCGAGCGGGGCCGCGGCCGCATCCTCGGCGCCCAGATCGTCGGCGGACCGGGCTCGGGGAAGCGCATCGACACCTGCGCGCTGGCGGTCACCCACCAGATGACAGCCGAGGACCTGGTCCAGGCCGACCTCTCCTACGCCCCTCCGTTCTCCGGAGTCTGGGACCCCGTGCAGGTGGCGTCACGCGAGGCGCTCAAGCTGCTCTGAGCGTCCCCTATCGTTCGACCGATGTCCTTCCCGGCCCGCGAGGCGCTCCTCGTCGATCGTTCGATCACCGGCGCCGCGTGGTGTCGTGCCGCCAGTGATGCCACCGACGAGTGGCTGCGCCGCTTGTTCGCCGAAGCCACTGCGGGCGCCTCGGGGCCCGTCGCCCTCGTCGCAGTGGGCGGCTACGGGCGGGGCGAGCTCGCTCCTTGGAGCGACCTCGACGTGGTCCTGCTCCACGACGTCAAGCGGGGTGTGCCCGACGTGGCCAGTCGCCTCTGGTACCCGATCTGGGACACGAAGCTCAAGCTCGGTCACGCCGTGCGGACCGTGAAGGAGGCGCTGTCGCTGGCCGACGAGGACCTTGACACCGCCACCAGCTACCTCAGCATCCGCCACCTCGCTGGCGATGCCAACCTCACCATCACCTTGCAGCAGCGGGCGATCGCGCAGTGGGGCAAGCGATCCCGCCGGTGGCTCACCGAGCTGGTGGACGCCGTCGCCACCCGCTACGCGGCCAACGGTGAGGTCGCGTTCTTGCTCGAGCCCAACCTCAAAGAGGGGCGGGGCGGTTTGCGCGACGTGCACGCGTTGCGCTGGGCCGAGGCAGCCGACATGGTGCTCCTGCCCGGTGACGACGAGTCGTTGCAAGCCGCCTACGACGTGCTGCTCGGGGCCCGCGTCGAGCTCCACCGCCGTACCGGGCGCCCTGGCGATGTCCTGGCCCTGCAAGAGCAGGATGCCGTAGCCGAGGCGCTGCACCTTGGTTCAGCCGATGCGTTGATGGCGTTCGTGTCGTCGGCCGCCCGCACGATCAGCTGGACCAGTGACGAGGCCTGGCAGCGGGTCCGGGCGTCGCTCACCGGGCCCTCGTCGCGGGCGCAGGGCCGCGACCACCCAGTGGCTTCCGGCGTCGTGCTGCGCGACGACGAGGTGCATCTCGACGCCACCGCTCGCCCCGAGTCCGACCCGACGCTCATGCTTCGCGTCGCGACCGCGGCCGCCCGCCATCGCACCCGCATCGACCGCCCGACGCTCGACCTGTTGGCCGCGTCGGCGCCGGTGTGGCCCGATCCGTGGCCGGCCGGGGCCAGCGTCGACCTGGTCGCGCTGCTGCTCGAAGGCCATGACGCCATCGCGGTGCTCGAGACGCTCGACCAGCGTGGCCTGCTCACGCTCGTGCTGCCCGAGTGGGCGCCGGTGCGGAGCCGACCGCAGCGCAACGCCTACCACCGCTTCACCGTCGACCGGCACCTGTGGGAGACGGCGGCCAACGCGGCCGCCCTCGCCGATCGGGTGGCCCGTCCCGACCTGCTCGTCCTCGGGGCGCTGCTGCACGACCTCGGCAAGGGTTACCCCGGCGACCACACCGAGGCCGGCATTGCGCTCGTCGAGCGGATCGGACCCCGCATGGGCTTCGACGCCATCGACACCGAGGTGCTGTGCCAGATGGTGCGCCACCACCTGCTGCTGCCCGACGTCGCCACCCGGCGCGACCTGTCTGACGAGACGACCATCAGCCTGGTGGCCGAGGCGGTCGGTTCGCCGCTGGTGCTCGACCTGTTGGCGGCGCTGACCGAGGCCGACTCGCTCGCCACCGGGCCGGCGGCGTGGGGGACGTGGAAGCAGGAGCTCGTGGCCGAGCTCGTCGACCGCACCCGCCGCTTCATGGGCGGTGCCGCGGCCGGGCTGGCCTGGCAGCTCTTCCCGTCCGAGGAGGTGCTCGAGTGGATGGGCGCCGGCCGCACGGTGGTGCACCCAGAGGCCGACCGGGTCACCGTCGTCGCCCCCGACCGGCCAGGCCTGTTCAGCCGCGTGGCGGCCGTGCTGGCCATCCACGGGCTCGACGTGCTCGGCGCCCAGGCCCACAGCGACGAGCAGGGCATGGCCGCCTCCGAGTTCCGGCTGTTGGTCGACGAGGCCCACGAGGTGCCCTGGAGCCGGGTCGAGCCCGATCTCCAGCGCGCCCTCGGCGGGCAGCTCGCCATCGAGGCCCGCCTGGCTGCTCGCGTCAGCACCTACGGCCAGCGCCGCAAGCGCCTGCTGTCGGCCGAGCCGGCGTCGCCCTACGTCCGCATCGACAACTCGTTGTCGTCCAACGCCACGGTGGTCGAGGTGAGGGCCCCCGATCGCATCGGTGTGCTGTACCGCATCACCCACGCCCTGGCCGAGATGCAGCTCGACATCCGCCACGCTCGCGTCCAGACGCTCGGCAGCGAGGTCGTCGACACGTTCTACGTGTACGACGCCGTCCGCTCGAAGGTGACCGATCCCGTCTACCTGGCCGAGGTCGACCGGGCCCTCCAGCACGCCGTCCTCGCGTAGGGCGGCCAGGGGTCACGGCGGCGCCTAGGGTCGGGCCATGTCCGATGCCGTGACGCCTGGCGAGTTCACCAGGGATCTGCTGCGCTGGAGCGAGAGCCTGGCCGGCATCGCCCGCACCGGGATGGGCTTCACGCAGTCGCTCTACGAGCGGGAGCGCTACGAGGAGGTCCTCAAGGTCGCGGCTGACATCAAGCACGCCGCACAGGAGGCCATCGAGGTCCGCCGCGAGCAGGACCACTTCGTGCAGGAGTGGATGGAGTCGATCGGCGAGGGCGTGCCCGGCTACGTCACGCCCAAGGTCGCCGTGGGGGCCGTCGTGGGCGATGACGAGGGCCGCATCCTGTTGGTGCAGCGGGCCGACTCGGGCATCTGGCTCTACCCGACGGGTTGGGCCGACATCGGCTACTCGCCTGCTGAGGTGGCGCTCAAGGAGGTCGAGGAGGAGACCGGTGTCCTGTGTGAGCCGGTGCAGCTCCTCGGCGTGATCGACGGGCTGCGGATGGGGTTCACGAGGTTCGGCATGTACATGCTGCTGTTCCACTGCCGGGCGGTCGGCGGTTCGTTGCAGGCGCACCCGCTCGAGACGTCGGGGGTCGGTTGGTTCGCCGAGGACGACCTCCCGTGGCCCGTTGCCGGGTTCAACTGGTGGGGTCCGCAGGCCTTCGCCGCCATCCGCGGCGAGCCCGTCGAGGTCACCTGGGACCGCCCCCGCTCGCCCATCTGGAAGGGCGACGAGCACACGGCCTGACGCACGGTCAGACGGCCCCCGCTTCTGCGCCGCCTCGTGCTCATTTCTGGGAACCACGCGGCGCAGATGCGTCGTTGGGAGCGTTCGCCTGGCGGCGGGCCAGTTCCCTAGCTAGCGGCCCCGGCCGCCTGGTGCGGGCCATCGGGACGCTTTGCGTCGCGACGTTGCTGCTCTACGACAACGTCGCGACGCAGAGGCGGCGACCTCAGCCCACCTCACGTACCTCGCCGATCAGGGCGAGCTGTCAAGGAGTCAGCTGGACGAACAGTGCGTCGACGATCGAGACGGTGCCCTGGGTGCGCTCCCAGCTGTCTGCGATGGCAGTGTGGTCGACGATCCCGAACGCTTCGGGGGCGATGCCGAGCGCGGCGGTGCAGGATGCGGCCAGGGGCACGGGCTCCACCTCGTCTCCGTAGCACGGGAACGCTTCGAGACCATCCCACAGCTGATCGACCGGCAACGGCAGCTCGAGGGCGTTGCGGAGCGCAAACACGATGGCGGCGAAGACGTCGGCGGTGCCCACTCCTGACGGCCGTTGGAACCCGGCGACGGGGTGGAGGCGCCACTCGAGGGCGATGCCGCCCGGTCCGTCGTCGCGCAGCCACACCTGCGAGCCGTTCACGTAGCTGTCGACAGGCTCGCCGAAGCGCTCGTCAGCGGCCAGCACCAGCTCGGCGGTCGTGCGCCACACGCACGACGCCACCCGCTCACCCATGTCGTGGTCCCCTCGTGGCGCTCAGGATGATCCCTGCTCACGCAGGAACCGCTCGAGCTCCTCGACCAGTCGATCGGCCGAGGCCGGTTCCTCGATGGCGGCGCGAAGCGACACCGTGTCGTCATCGATCTCGTCTTCGTCGTCATCTTCGTCGTCGCCGGAGGCGTCCTCGAGCCTGCTCACGTAGGCCTGGAGGTCCTCGTCGTGGGCCACCATCGCGTCGAGGTCGCGCTCGTACTCAGCACCGGCGGCGGCCAGCGTGCTCACGTCGACCGAGGTGCCGGTGATCGTCATGGCCCGCTCGAGGAGGGCCAACGCCGCCTTGGGCGACGGGGCACCGGGGGCGTAGGCGGGCACGGCCGCCCACAACGAGGCCGACGACAGGCCGGCCTCGTGGCACAGGTCGTGGAGCACGCCGACGATGCCCGTCGGGCCTTCGTAGCGGCTGCGCTGCAGGCCGAAGCGCTCGACCACCTCGGCGTCGGACGCCGTGCCGATGATCGACACCGCCCGGTTGTGGGGCACGTCGGCCAGCAGCGCCCCGAGCGTGACAGCCATCGGTGCGCCGAAGGACTGCGCCACGTCGATGACCTGGCGGCAGAACGTTCGCCACCTGAGCTGGGGTTCGGTGCCGCGCACCAGGATCACGTCGTGGCCCGGCGCATGGGCTCCCCACAGCTCGTTGGGGGGCCAGATGATCTCTCGGGTGAAGCCGTCGACCATGCGGACCTGGGGACGCACCTGTTGGAAGTCGAAGAACTCCTCGGGGTCGATCGCTGCGAACCGTTGCGCACCCCACTGCTCGGCGAGGTGGGCGACCGCCAACGATGCCGCGTCACCGGCGTCGTTCCAGCCGGTGAAGGCCGCGATGACGATCGGGTTGCGCAGGACGGGCCGGTCCGACCACACGACATGGTCCATCAGCGGACCCTATCGCTCAGCCTGGCCGACCGATGCCGACCAGATTGCTCCGAAACGCCGGGGCGATCTTGACCACGTCACCGGTCTGCGGGGCGGTGATCATCAGACCACCGCCGATGTAGATGGCGACGTGGTGGAGGTCGGGGTAGAAGAACACGAGGTCGCCGGGCTGAGCCTGGTCGATCGGCACGTGCGGGAGCATGTGGTACTGCGACGCCGCGAAGTGGGGCAGTGACACCCCGGCCCGACCCCAAGCCCACATGGTGAGCCCCGAGCAGTCGAAGGCCACGCCAGGGGTGGCGGCGGCGAAGCGGTAGGGGACGCCGAGCTGGCTGCGGGCGGCGGCAACGGCGCCGGCTGCGCCGGGCGAAGGGGGAGGAACGTTGGTGCCTGCGGGCGGCCCCCGGAAGCTTGGGGGCGAGGACGGGTCCGACCGGGGGGCTGATGCGCCGCCCGCGGGGGCGCGAGCGGCCGTGGCGCGGGCCGCCGCCGCTCGCTGGGCCGCGGCGAGCGTGGCGGCCGCCTGGCGGGCTTCTTCCTGCTGCTGGCGAACGCGCTCCTGCTGCACGAGCGTGGCCAGCTCGCCCTGGACCCGCCCCTCGTAGGCGACGGCCGCATCGACGGCCTTGAGCATGGCTGCGGAGCGATCGGCCACCTGCTTGGTGAGATCGGCTTGGCGCTTCTGCTTGGCGGCGAGGGTGGCCCGCAGCCGCGCGATGTCCTCGCGGGAGGCGGCCAACTGGTCGGCGGCGTCGACGTTGGTGCCAAGGAAGAGCGAGGCGTAGGTCTGGCGCTGGGCGGCACCGCCGGCGGTGCCGTCAGACAGCGGGGTGAGCGCGCTGCCGACGCTGTCGCCCATGACGTAGGTGCGAACGGCGAACGTGGACAGCTTGCTCTTCAGGCCAGCGATCCGCTGGTCCTGGGCGGCGAGCTGGGCGGTGGCGGCGGCCACGTCCTTGGTGACCGTGCCGAGCTCGTCGGTGGCGCCGTTGTACTGCTCGGCGAGGGCCTCGGCGGCGTTGTGGAGCTGCTCGATCTTGGCCGCCACCCGCTTGGCCTCGGCCTTCTTGTCGTTGATCGAGTCGGCCGACGCCGGAGCGGCGATCGTTCCGACGAGCACGACGGCGGCAACGGCGAGGGAGATGAGGCGGTATCGGCTTCGGATCGGCATCGGCTTGGTTCGTCCTCACGGTCGAGCATGGCTGTGCGCCCGGACGGGGCCGCCACCCCTGGTCGAAAGACCTTGTCGGATATTACGAACTCATGTCAAGTCAGGGGTGGATCCGGTGTCGCCCTACAGTGCGCGGATGCTGCTGACCGAGTTGGCCGTTGCGCCCGCAGACCTCGCCGCCCGCACCGGTTGGGAGGCCAAGCCCGAAGGCCTCTGCAAGGGTGACCTGTGCGTGCCGGCCCCGGGCGTCACCCGCAACGACGGTCGCCTCGACGTCCAGATCCTTTCGGATCGGCTGCGCATGCCGCTGGTGCACGACGAGGCCCACCAGCTGTGGGCGCTCGGGCCCGCCACGGTCGGCGGCAAGGCCCTCGACACCGTCGTGGTCCCCGATCTCGAGCTGCCCGACCGCGACGGCAACCCGTTCAGGCTCTCGGCTTTCCACGGCCGCAAGGTCCTGTTGGTGGCCTGGGCCAGTTGGTGAGGCTGCCGCCTCAGCTTGCCCGGGTGGCAGGCACTCCACGCTGAGCTCGAGCCCCGTGGCCTCTCGGTCGTCACGGTTGCCCTCGATGTCGATCCCGCCAAGGCCTACCCGTGGATCGATGCTGCCGCGCCGACCCACCCGAGCCTGATCGACACCGCCCACATCACCGATGAGCTGCTCGGCTTCGTCAACGTGCCGATGGCGGTGTGGATCAACGAGGAGGGCAACCTCGTGCGGCCGGCCGAAGGCGCCTCCATCGAACGCAGCCCGCTGCGGGACATGGAGATCCCCGAGGGCCTGCCCGACCGGATGCACCAGATGTTCGTCGAGGTCAAGAAGATGAAGGACAACGCGGAGGACTACCGCGCTGCCATCGTCGACTGGGTCGAGCACGGCGCGGCCAGCCGCTACGCGTTGGCCCCCGACGCCGTCGTCGCCCTGAGCCAGCCCCGGTCGCTCGACCACGCTCGCGCCGCCGCCTGCTTCGAGCTCGGCCAGCACCTCTGGAAGGTCGAGGGCAACGAGGCCGCGGTGCCATGGTGGCAGGAGGCGCACCGCCTCCACCGCGAGAACTGGACCTACAAGCGCCAGGCCTGGACGTTCGTCACGACGCCCGAGGGCGCCACCGAGTCCGACCTGATGCAAGGCCCCAACGACGTCTACGACAGCAACTGGCTCGACGACGTGATCGCTCTCGGTGGGGGCGACCACTACGTCATCGAGCCGCAGCTCGGCTGAGCCCAACTACCCTGCGGCCTGTGCCCAGGGTCGAGCTGGCCAAGGCGTTTCGGCGCCACATCGACGGTCCGCCCGAGGACGTGCCCGGGGCCACCGTCGGCGAAGCGCTGGCGGCCTACTTCGAGCGCCACGCCGGCGTGCGGACCTACGTGCTCGATGACCAGGGCGCCGTGCGCAAGCACGTCACGGTGTTCGTGAACGATCAGCAGATCGCCGACCGCACCGGGCTGTCCGATGTCGTGGGTCCCCACGACGAGCTCCATGTGTTCCAAGCCCTCTCGGGAGGTTGACCATGCAGGTGTGGCTGTCAACGCGCAAGGGGCTCTTCTGCCTCGACGACTCTGGCGGTGCGCTGCAGATCCGTGAGCGGCACTTCCCGGGCGTCGCGGTGAGCCTCTCGCATCGCGACGCGCGCGACGGGGCCATCTACGCCGCGCTCGGTCACGGGCACTTCGGGGTGCACCTCCATCGCAGCGACGACGAGGGCCGGTCGTTCGTCGAGGTGGCCGCCCCCGCGTACCCGCCCAAGCCTGTTGGCCACGTCGACCTCGACCCCATGCGCCAGATCGACCGTGCGTGGTCCACCGAACTGGTGTGGGCGCTGGCCTCCGGCGGCCCGGCGCAGCCCGGTCGGCTGTGGTGCGGCACCATCCCCGGGGGGCTCTTTCGCAGCGACGATCGAGGTGGTTCCTGGGAGCTCGTGCGCTCGCTCTGGGACCGTCCTGAGCGGGCCCAGGCGTTCGGCGGTGGCTACGACCTGCCCGGCCTGCACTCGGTGTGCGTCAACCAGAACGACCCCGACGACATCGTCATCGGCATCTCGTGCGGCGGGGCGTGGCGGACCCGCGACGGGGGTGGCTCGTGGGAGCTGACCACGGGCATGTGGGCCGAGTTCCTCCCCCCGGGTGTGGCCTCCGAACCGGCCAGTCAGGACCCGCACCACATCGTGCGGTGCCCGGCCGCTCCCGACGTTCTGTGGACGCAGCACCACAACGGCATCTTCCGCTCGACCGACGGCGGCTCGACCTGGGCCGAGATCACCGGGGTGGCGCCGTCGGCGTTCGGGTTCGCCGTCGCTGTGCACCCGAGCGATCCCGACACGGCGTGGTTCGTCCCCGGGGTGAGCGACCTCGAGCGCGTTCCTGTCGACGGTCGCCTCATGGTCAACATCACCCACGACGGCGGCCGCAGCTTCACCGCCATGTCGGCCGGGCTGCCCCAGCGCGACGCCTACCACCTCGTGTACCGCCACGGCCTCGCGGTCGACTCGACCGGTGAGCGCCTCGTGATGGCCTCCACCACCGGGTCGGCGTGGGCGAGCCAGGACGGCGGCTCGACGTGGGAGCTGCTCACCGCTGACCTGCCGCCGGTGCTGGCCGTCGACCTCGTCGACTGAGAGTTGAGGGGCCGGTCTTACGCCGGCTGGTGGTGGAGCGCTTCGAGCCGCGCTCGGTAGTCGGCGACGTCGATCTCGCCGCGAGCCAGCCGTTCGCGCAGGATGGCCTCGGCGTCAGGCCGCTGGTCGTGGCTGTGGGGGACGGGGTGGTCGTGGTGGCCCGCGGGCGGCGGTGCTGCCGGGGGTCCGAAGGGGCCCCGGCGGGTCAGGGCGACGACGGCCCACACCAGCACGCCGACGAACACCGTCAAGGCGAGCAGCATCAGCACCCATCCCGCCGAACTGAACCCGCCGTGCATGTCATCGTTCCAGCCCATGTGAACCTCCTCGTGCCGACAACAGGTCGGGATCGCCCCGGCCTCTCGTCACGTTCACAGCGTGGCACCGCCGTCGTCGGCTGCCCCGGGACCAAGGTCACCACTGTCGACGCGTTGCCGCGCTCCCGGTGGGGTCAGGCGAACACCACGGTGCGGCGGCCGTGCACCAGCACGCGGGCTTCGACGTGGGCCCGCACGGCGCGAGCGAGCACGATCGCCTCCAGGTCGCGGCCACGGCGGGCCAGGTCGATGGGGTCGTCGCGGTGCGTCACGTGGATGACGTCCTGATCGATGATCGGCCCTTCGTCGAGGTCGGCCGTCACGTAGTGGGCGGTGGCGCCGATCACCTTCACCCCGCGCTCGAACGCCTGCCGGTAGGGCGAGGCTCCGGCGAAGGCGGGCAGGAACGAGTGATGGATGTTGATGATCCGCTCGGGGTGGTGAGCGACGAAGACGGGGCTGAGGATCTGCATGTAGCGGGCCAGCACCACGAGCTCGGCGCCGGCGTCGTCGATGATGGCCATGGCACGGGCCTCGTCGTCGGCCTTGGTGGCTGCGGTCACGGGCACGAGGTGGAACGGCACACCGAACGCCGTTGCGGCATCGGCATGATCGGGGTGGTTGGCGACCACGGCGACGATGTCGATCGGCAGCTCACCCGTGCGCCACCGCACGAGCAGGTCGTAGAGGCAGTGGGCCTGCTTCGACACCATGATCGCCACCTTGGGCCGGTGGTCACGGAGCCGTAGTCGCGCGTCCATGTCGAAGCGCTCGCTGATGGGGCGCAGCTCGTCGAGGATGGCGTCGGGGGCGATGGCCAGGCCGTCGAGGTCGATCTCGACGCGCTGGAAGAACGTGCCGCTCATCTCGTCGGAGTGCTGCTCGGAGCGCACGATGTTGCCGCCACGGGAGGCGACGAAGTCGGCGACGGCGGCGATGATGCCAGGTCCGTCGGGACAGGTGAGCAACAGGACTGCCGAGGCCATGACCAGTCCTCTCTTCAGGCGGGACTGGCCGGACGGGCCAGGTCGTCGGCGCCGCCGGCCAGGTATCCGCCACCATCGCGCACCGCAGCCCCCCACGACGCCAGCAGCCCGAAGAGCTCGTCGACATCGCCGTCGAGGGCGTCGACGGCGGGCGCCATCTGGGCGTCGGTGGCGTCCTCGATGGCAGCTCGGGCGGCGCGGCCGGCGGCGCTGAACCCGGTGTGCTCCTCGTTCAACCAGCCCCGGCCGACCAGCCGCTCGGTGGCGGCGTCGAGGTCGTCGTTGCTCCAGGCTCGCGTCCGGATGTAGCTACGCAGGGGCAGGCCGATGAAGAGCTCGGTCAGCAGCCCGATCTCGACGGCGTCCACGCCGACCGCAGTCCACGCGGCCGTGTGTGCGTCGCCTCGGAACTCGCGCAGCAGGTCGAGGCCTCGCCACAGGTCGCCCATCGGCGTGCCCGGGAACCCCAGGGCTCGCAGGCCGGCGTACAGCGGCTTGCCCTCCGGGCGAAGGGGCTCGGTCATGCGGCGCACCAGCGTCAGCGCCCGATCGATGCCTGCCGGCTCGGGCCCGAGGAGCCGCACCAGCTGCGCGGTGGCGCCGGCGTCACGGGCCGCGCAGATGGTGGCCGCATCGGTGAGCGACCAGCCGTAGGCGACCGCGGGCACGACCACGGCCGGGTTGAACACGGCGAACGCGGCCGCCACGACCTCGCCGTGGACTTGGCCCATCACTGAGCCCCGGCTCGTGAAGTAGGCCGGCCCGTCGGGGAGCTCGACGGCGCCGGCCTTCATCCGGCTCGGCGCGAACCCGAGGGCGGCGTAGCCGCGATGGCACTCGGGCGAGAAGTACACCTGGCCGGCAAGGGGCTCGACGAGCCCGGCGAGCCGCCGTGCGGTGCTCGAGCGCTGGTCGGTGGGCACAACGGGCATGGGGTCCTCGTTCGAATCGGCGGCGATGGGTACGGGTGCGCGGCGTGGTCAGGGTCGCGTCATCGAACGAGGATCGACGGGGTACCCCTTGGCGGCCAGCACGGCTTCGGCCAGTGGGGTCAGGGTTGCGAACAGGGCCTCGGGGTCGTCGATGGCCTCGACGATCGGACGCTCCATCAGGTCGGTGCACACCTCGACCTCGGCGCGCAGCGCCTCGCCGGCGGGGGTGAAGGCATCGCCGTCGATGAGGCCACGGCCGCGGAGCCCTTCGATCGCGGCGGCGACGTCGTCATCGTCGTAGCCCCTCGTCTTGACGTAGGACCCGAGCGGGATCCGCCACCAGAGTTCGGTGAGCAGGGTCGCGTCGACCGGCCCGAGCCCGTGCGATGTCCAGGCGATGATGTGGCTGTCACCCCGGTGCTCGCGCAGGATGTCGGCTGCCCGCCACAGGTCGCCGACGGGATCACCGGGGTAGCCGAGCCCATGCAGACCCGAGCACAGTGCCCGACCTTCGTAGGAAGCGAACGGGACCAGGCGCGCCAGCGCATCGAGTGCGGCGCCCACGTGCCCATCGGTGATGCCGCTGCCGGCGAACGCCCGGCCGAGGAAGGCGCGCTGGCCCTCGAGACGGGCATCGAGGATCGTGACGACGTCGACCTTGGCCCACGCTTCGTCGATGGCGGCCTTGACCACGCTGGGCTTGAACACGCCGAAGGCGGCCGCCACGACCTCGCCCCGCACCTGGCCGAGCGAGCCGCCCCGGCTGGCGAAGTACGCGGGTGAGTAGGTCAGGCCGAGCGAGTCGTAGCGGGCGTGCGCCTCGGGGGCGAAGTAGACGCTGGCTGCGATCAGCTCGAGAAGGTCACGCAGGGGGCGAGCGGTCTGGCGCAGGTGGTCATCGAGCATCGTCAGACGACGTTAGGCGCTCGGCCCCGGTCAGGCTGCGGGGCGCTCCCGGCGGGTGACGTGCTCGATGGTCGCGTCGACCGCGGCGTGGTCTCGGGCGGTGGCGGCGAGGACGCGGCCGGCGTTGCGGGCGGCACCGTCGTTGCCCCACCGCATCAGTCGGGTGAGCAGTTCGGCCATGTGTGCATCGTGCGCCCCGCTCGTGTCCCAACGGCGAACGAGGAACGACGGCTCGGTCACGGGTCGATGACACCTCCCTGAACGCGCCTACGGTGCCATCGTCTGCTCGGCCGCTACCTCGGCCCTGGCGTCGCGTCTCCCCCACCCCGCTGGAGTGATCGTGTCCGAATCGGAAGACCCCACACCTGTCCTCTCCGTCGAAGTAGTTGCAGTTGCAACGACTGAGGTCATCGACGCGATGGCTCATCTGATGCCGCAACTGTCGACCACTGCGCCGGTGCCGACCAAGGCCGAGCTGGCCGAGATCGTCGCGTCCCCGGCCACGCTGCTGTTCGTGGCCCGCATCGACGGCGTGATCGTCGGCTCGCTGACGCTGGCGCTGTTCCGGTTACCGAGTGGGCTGCGGGCATGGATCGAAGATGTCGTGGTCGACGCATCGGCGCGTGGTTCCGGCGTAGGCGAGCGGCTCAACCGCGCCGCCCTCGACGAGGCGGCGGCCCGTGGTGCCCGAACGGTCGAGCTCACGTCGCGCCCGTCGCGCGAAGCGGCCAACCGCCTCTACCAGCGCCTCGGGTTCGTCGTTCGCGAGACGAACGTGTACCGGTTCACCCACGAGTGATCGCCGCCGAGTCGTACCAGTAGGCGTTGATCGTGGCCTCGGTCGAGCGCGTCGTGACCAGAAGGCCGCGCGGTGAACCCGACGAGTCCTGGCGATGCTGGCTCACGCGACCTGGTGGCGAACGGATCGACGCGGCCGAATCCTCACCTTCGCCACCGGTCTCGTCGTTGATGAGGCGTACGACCATCGGGTCACGATCGAAGTCGGAGGTCTCCGAGTTCCGTTCATCTCGGTGGATGACCTGCGCACCAACACGCTCGCGACGGGGCGTCTCCGTGATCTGGCTGATGCGGCCGACCTACCTCCTCCCGTAGTCCACAGGAGCGGTCCTGACCAGATGCCCTAGCCCCTGGGTACGGTGCGCTGATGGCTGATCAACCGGTGGGCCGCTACGAGCGAGACGTGCTCGAGCAGTGGGCCGATGAGCGCGCTGCCGCCCGCCAGCCGCCGCCCGCGCTCGAGGCGACGCCGGGGTTGGTGGTCACCCATCGTGCCAGCGGCTTTCGGGGCGCAGTGCTGCGCGTTGGCAGCGGGGCCGTCGAGCTGCGGGCCGCCGACGGCACGGTCCGCCTTTTCCGCATGGCTGACGGGGCGTTCGTGCACGACGAGCGACTGGTCACGTTGGTGGCGGCGAAGCGCCGCTCCGCCTCGGGGCCAGCCGCCGCTGCCGTCACGGCGTCGGGCTCGGTGGCCGTGCGTCACGAGGCCAAGGTCGCGGTTGGCGCACGAATCCTGGTCGAGGGCATCCACGACGCCGAGCTGGTTGAGCGGGTGTGGGGCGACGACCTGCGCCACGAGGGGGTGGTGGTCGAGCGCCTCGACGGCATCGATCATCTCGCGGCGTGGATCGACGACTTCCGCCCCGGTCCCCGCCGGCGGCTCGGCGTGCTCGTCGACCACCTCGTGCCCGGATCGAAGGAGGCGCGGCTGGCCGAGTCGGTCCGCCATCCAGACGTGCTCGTCACCGGAACGCCCTACGTGGACGTGTGGCAGGCGGTGCGCCCGCACGTGCTGGGGCTCTCGTCGTGGCCGGTCGTGCCGAAGGGGACGGATTGGAAGACCGGCATCGGCGCCGCGTTGGGCGAGCCCGACCTCACTCAGCTCTGGCGCCGCATCCGCGCCGCAGTTCGCACCTACGCCGATCTCGAACCGGCGCTCGTCGGCGCTGTCGAGCAGCTCATCGACTTCGTGACCGAGCCCATCGACGCCTGAGCCGGGGTGCGAGGTCGCTCAGCGCCCGAGGAGGTCTTCGGCGGCTTGGCGGACCTGCCAGTCACGATCGTCAAGCGCCCGATGCAGCGCGGCATCGACCTCGGGTCCCTCGAACGGGGCCAGAGCCAGCACGGCCCGACGGCGGACGGCGGGCTTGTCGGCGGTGGCCGTCAGGATCGCCGCCAGTCCTGCTGGGTCACCGAGAGCGCCGAGCGCGGCCACAGCAGCCTCCCGTACGAGCGCGTCTCGATGACCGCACGACAGCTCGATCAGGCGAACCACGGTGGCGGGGTCGGCCCGCTCGTGCTCACCGACGGCGAAGCAGGCGACCTCGACGATGGCGTCGTCCTGGTCGTGCAGTGGCCCCCACAGCGACACGGCCGGGCGGCGGGCGGCGAGCTCGACGGCCCGGGACCGCACGATCGCCGACGGGGCGTTCAGGGCGTCGGTCACCTCGGCGTCGGCGAGGCGACCGAGCCGATCGAGGGCGCCGAGCGCGGCGGCCTGCACCTGGGGGTCGTCGTGGCCGAGACCGGCCCGGGCGGTGGCTTCGTCGCCCAGGTGACCGGCCAGTGCAACGGTCCGCCGCGCCTCGGCGTCGGTCATCCGAGCGCGCTGCCGAGGAGCAGGAACGCCAGCACGATCGCGGCGAGGAGGGCGATGCCGAGCACGAGGCCGGCAACGATCGTCAGCGCGCTCGCCCCGATCAGCGCCAGGAGCCGACGGATGAGCCCGGGCCGCTTGTAGAGCTGGGTCGGAGCCTGCGCGACCGGGGTCAGGCGGCCGCGTGCCCCGCTCGCCGAGCGTCTGGCAGGCTGACGGATGTCGGCGGCCATGAGCAACGCCGTCGCTGCGAGGGCGACGACCGTCGCCCAGATGGTGAGCGTTGTGATGGACACGTCAGACCCGACAGTACTGCCGAGCCCCGCCAGCGACGCTGCGGCCGCGCCGTTGCCGCCGGGTCAACCCCCGCCCTTGCCCCCACCGCCGGGCTCGTTCGACGCTGCGGTGGAGCCGGCCCGGCCCCGTCGCCGTCGCCGGTGGTGGATCCCGTTCACGGTCCTCGGCGTCGGGCTGGTGGTCGCCGTGGTGGTCGCGGCCTTCGTGCAGGTCGACTACTACGCCATCGCCCCGGGCGACGCGCAGCCGACCCAGCCCCGCATCACCGTCACGGGTCCGCAGACCTACCCCTCGACGGGTCAGGTGCTGTTCGTCACCGTCAGCGTCCCCCACCTCACGGCGCTCGGCTGGGTCGTCGCCCGGCTCGACCCGAACACCGAGCTGCTCAGCAAGCGCGACATCCTGGGTGACAAGACCCCGTCGGAGGACCGCCAGGAGAACCTCCGCCTCATGGGGTACTCGAAGGACTTCGCCACCTACGTGGCCCTGACCAAGCTCGGCTACCCGGTGACGGTGAAGGACGGGGGGGTCGTGGTGACCGAGGTGGCCAAGGACGTGCCGGCCGCCACGGTTCTGCAGAAGGGGGACATCATCGTCGAGATGGCCGGCAAGGCCATCGAGGTCGACGATGACCTCCGTCAGGTGACCTCGGCCCACAAGCCCGGCGACGTGCTGCCGACGACGGTGAAGCGCAAGGGCGTCGACACCAAGGTCGACGTGAAGCTCGCCAGCCGGCCCGACGGCACCGCCTACATCGGGATCGGCACCGGCGTACCCGACACGATCTCGTTCACCTTCCCGTTCCCGGTCGAGATCAACTCCGGCCAGGTCGGCGGGCCCTCGGCCGGCTTGTCGTTCACGCTGGCGCTGCTCGACAAGCTCACCCCGGGATCGATCTCGGGCGGCAACGAGGTGGCTGCCACCGGCACCATGGACATGAATGGAAACGTGGGGCCCATTGGTGGCCTGGCCCAAAAGACCGTGGCGGTGCTGCGCACCGGGGCCAAGGTCTTCATGGTCCCCATGGAAGAGGTGAAGCAGGCCGTCGACGCCGCCAAGGGCACCAACCTGCGGATCGTCGGCGTCTCGACCCTCGACGACGCGCTGCGCACGCTGGCCGGCCTCGGCGGCAACGCCCTCGAGCTGGGCACACCCGGCAAGGACTACAAGGCCTGATCGACCGCTCGGGTGACCGGGCGGAGGTGGCAGCCGTCCGTAGATTGCGGTGATGGCGCTCGACATCACCGGCCGATCGTTCACCACCGTGCGACGGGGCCTCGACCCCGCCGAGGTGCGCGACCACCTCGATCGTGTCGCCTCCGAGCTGACCGCAGTGCGGGCGCGAGAGGAGGCGCTGCGCGACGAGCTGGCCGCGGCGCGCGCGTCGGCCCCGGTCGCCGCCGAGCTCGACGAGGCGACGGTCTCAGTGCTGCTCGGCGAAGAGGCAGCCCGGCTGCTGGCCACCGCCCGCGAGGGCGCCAACGCCATCCGCCAGCGCACCGAGGAGAACGTCGAGCGACTGCTGCGCGACGGGCAAGCGGACGCGGCCCGGCTGCGCGAGGAGGTGGCGCTCGAGGCTGCCCGCCGTCGCCAGGAGGCCGAGGCTGAGGCCGAGGCCACGCTCGATGCCGCCCGTCAGCGGGGCCGTGAGATGGTGGCCGAAGCGCAGGCTGTGCGCGAGCGGATGCTGGCCGACCTGGGCCGTCGGCGCGCCGCGGTGCGGGCCCAGATCGCCCACCTGGTCGAGGCTCGTGACCGCCTTGCCGCCCGCTACGTCGAGGCGCGCGGCGTGGCCGACGAGATCCTCAGCTCGCTCGACGCGCTGGCTCCCGACAACGACGACGACGAGGTCGAGCTGCCGCCGCCGTCCACCCCGCTCCCGCCGCCGTCGATGACATCGACCATCGAGCTCCTCTCCGTTGAGCCGGCCGCCGCGGCCGCTTCCGCCGAGCCGGTCGCCGACGAGCCTCCCGCCGCGGTGCCCGTGGCGGAGCTGGTCGCGGTTGAGGCGTCGGCCGCCGCGGTGCCCGTGGCCGAGCTGGTCGCACTTGAGGCGTCGACCGCAACACCGGCCGCCGAGCTGGCCGCGGTTGAGGCATCGGCCACCCAGGAGCCGCCTGTTGCCGAGACGGCGATGACCCCGGCCGAGTCGGCGCCCAAGGCCACCGACCTGTTCGCCCGCCTCCGGGCCGAGCCGCCCGTCGTGGCCACGGCGGCGCCGACCAGTCCTGTCGTCGAGGCGGTCGAGGCGGTCGTCGAGCCGAGCCCCCCTGCCCATGAGGCCGCGCTCGTGCTCGGCGAGCTTCCCGACGAGCTCGACCCGGCGGTCGTCGCCCTGGCCCAGCGCGATGCCGCCCTCGCTCCGCTGGGTCGCGATCTGGCCCGCCGGTTCAAGCGGGCGCTCAGCGACGAGGAGAACGACGTCCTGGATCTGCTCCGCCGCTCTGGCACGAGCGCAGGCGCCGACGACATCATCGGTGACCCCACTGCCCATGCGGCGCGCTTTCGTGAGGCGGCCCAGGGGCCGTTGTGGGAAGCAGCCTCGACCGGAGCGGAGCAGGCTGCAGTCATCACCGGGCAGGTCGCCGTGCTCGATGACGCCGCCGTGCTCGACGAGCTCCTCTCGTTGGTCGATCTCGAGGTGGCGGCGCCGCTTCGGGGTCGTCTGGTCGATGCACTCGACCGGGCCGGTTCCGACGTCGACACGGCGGTGTCGTCGTCTCGTGCCGCCTTTCGTGAGTGGCGGGCCCAGCACCTCGACGTGCTGGCCGCCCACCTCGTGGTGACCGCCCACGGCCGGGGCCAGTTCGCGGCGATCCCAGCCGGCACGCCCATCCGCTGGGTCGTCGACCCCGGCAGCCCCGGGTGCCCCGATGCCGACGACAACGTCCTGGGTGGGGTCGTGGCCTGCGGCGAGGCCTTCCCGACCGGTGATCTGCGCACGCCCGCGCATCTCGGGTGCCGCTGCGGCATCTTCGGACCCCGCAAGTAGCCTCCGCCCACGATGCGCGTCCCTCAAGATCCTCCGCCGCGCCCCCCGCGCGCCCCCCGCAAGCGCCGGATGTCGAACAAGGGTCGCATTGCGATCATCGTCACGTTCGCCGTCATCGTCGGCTTCTTCGTCTCGGCCCGAGGCATCGCCGGCTTCTACACCGACTACCTGTGGTTCGACTCGCTCGGTCAGGGCGACGTCTTCAAGGGGATCCTCGGCGCCAAGATCCAGCTCGCCGTGATCTTCACGGCCACGTTCTTCGTGCTGCTGTACGCCAACTTGTTCCTCGCCGGGCGCCTGGCGCCGAAGTTCCGGGCGACCGGGCCCGAGGAAGCGTTCATCGAGCGCTACCAGCAGGCGGTCGGGCGCCGCACGTGGCTGGTCAACGGCGCGGTGGCGTTGCTGTTCGGGCTCATTGCCGGCATCGGCGTGTCGGGTCAGTGGCAGCAGTGGTTGCTGTTCCAGCACTACAAGAGCTTCGGGATCAAGGATCCCCAGTTCGACACCGACATCGGCTTCTACGTCTTCCGGCTGCCGTTTCTCACGTTCTTGGTGAGCTGGTTGTTCGCATCGCTCGTGATCGTGCTGATCATCACGGCGGTGGCGCACTACCTCAACGGGGGCATTCGCCTACAGGCGCAAGGGCGCCACGTGCTGCCCTACGTCAAGGCGCACCTGTCGGTGCTGCTCGGCGTGCTCGCACTGCTCAAGGCGGGCGGTTACTGGTTGCAGCGCTACCAGCTCACGGTGTCGGCCCGGGGCGTCGTCAACGGGGCCACCTACACCGACGTCAAGGCGCAGCTGCCCGCCATCTACCTGTTGATCCTCATCTCGGTGCTGGCCTTCGTGCTGCTGATCGTCAACATCTGGCAGCGTGGCTGGCGCTTGCCGGTCATCGCGGTGGGGCTGTGGGGCTTGGTTGCCCTCGTGGCCGGAGCGATCTACCCGACCGTCATCCAGCGCATCGTCGTGCAGCCCACCGAGTCCTCCAAGGAGGAGCCCTACATCGCCCGCAACATTGCGGCGACCCGGGCCGCGCTCGGCATCGACAAGGTCGAGACGCAGCCCTACACGGTGGGCCAACTCGATGCCGCTGGGGTCAAGGCTGATTCCGAGACGGTGGCGGACAGCCGTCTGCTCGACCCGTCGTCATCGGCGTCGACGTTCCAGAACCTGCAGCAGATCAAGGGCTACTACACCTTCAACGACATCGATGTCGACCGGTACAAGGTCGACGGCACCGATCGAGCCGTCGTCATCGCGGCCCGTGAGCTCAAGTCGTCTGACCTTCCACTCAACTCGTGGGAAGGTCGCCACCTCGGCTACACGCACGGCTACGGGGTTGCCGTGGCGCCGGCCAGCAAGATCGAGGCCAACGGGACGCCCGCCTTCGTCGACCTGACCAAGCCGGGCATCACCGGCATAGCGGTCACTCGCCCCGAGGTGTACTTCGGTGAGAACCTCGAGTCGTACGCCGTGGTCAACACCAAGCGGGAGGAGATCACGCTCGACCTCAACCGGCAGTCCGAGACCACGACCACCTACCAGGGCACCGGTGGCGTGTCCATGGGCAGCACGCTCAAGCGGTTGGCGTTCGCCCTGCGCTTCGGCGAGCCCAACCTGGTGCTGTCCAACCTCATCACGCCCGAGTCGCGCATCTTGTACGTGCGTGACGTGCGCGACCGGGTGAAGCAGCTGGCGCCGTTCCTCGACTTCGACGCCAACCCCTACACCGTGGTGCTGAACGGCCGCATCTACTGGATCATCGACGCGTACACGACCACTGATCGCTACCCCAACGCGCAGACGGCCGAGACCGCAGTGCTGCCGGGCAACAGCGGCCTGCGCCACTCGTTCAACTACGTGCGCAACTCGGTCAAGGCCGTTATCGACGCGTACGACGGCTCAGTCAACTACTACGTCGTCGACGACACCGACCCATTGATCCGCTCGTACCGCGACCAGTTCCCCAAGCTGTTCTCGACGGTCGACCAGGCCCCCGCCGGGCTCGTCGACCACTTCCGGTATCCGGAGGACATCTTCAACGTGCAGACCACGATGTGGAACAGGTACCACATCGACGATCCGAACGCCTTCTACGCCGGCACGGCCGCCTGGAACGTGGCGCAGAACCCTCCCCGCACGCAGGACGAGGCCAACGCCACGCTGTCGACCACCAACGCCTTGGGCGTCGTGCGCACCAAGGAGCGCCGGGTCGACCCCTACTACACGCTGATGCGGCTGCCGGGCAGCTCGACCACCGAGTTCTTGTCGTTGCGGACCTTCGTGCAGTTCTCCGAGGACGACACCCGCAAGCAGCTCGTCGCGTTCATGACCGCGTCCAGCGACCCTAAGACCTATGGGCGACTACGGGTGTACCAGGTCTCTGATCCGTTGCCGTTCGGTCCTGCGCTCGTTGCGTCCGATCTGTCGCGGCGCTTTGCCGACGACCTGACGCTGCTCGACTCGAACGGGTCAAAGGTGATCTTCGGCGACCTTCAGCTCCTGCCCATCGGCAGCTCGATCGCCTACGTGCGGCCGTGGTTCGTGCAGGCCACCGGCAACACGAGCGTGCCCGAACTGCGGTTCGTGTCGGTCACCATCGGCGAGGTCTCCTACAAGGGGCGCACCCTTGACGAGGCCATGGCTTCGGCGTTCCCGGGGACCACCTTCGACTTCGGCCAGGTGGTGCCGACGGGCACCGGCTCGGGCTCGGGCACGGGGGGGACCGGTACCGGGGGAACCGGGGGTGGCACCACGACCACGACCGCACCCGGCGGCTCGACGACGACGACGACCCCCAAGCCGCCGAGTGGTTCGGTCGAAGAGCTGTTGAGCAAGGCCAACACGCTGCTCAGCAAGGCCGAGGCCGACCTGAAGCGCACCGGTGACCTGGGCGCCTACCAGGCCGCCGTGCGCGAGGCGCAGGCGCTCGTCGCCCAGGCCGCTTCCCTGATCACCGGCACGACCGTGAAGCCTGCGACGTCCTCGGCCACCACCGTTCCGTCGACTCCCCCCACCGCGACCGGCAACACGACCACCACCGCCAGCGCCTGACCCCATGGCCCGACCGGACCGGCCCTCGGGCCGGTCGTGGCTGAAGCCCGGGTGGGCATGTCCCGAGCCCCGTGGTGGGCGTGGTCGTAGCCCAGGGTGGGCATGTCCCGAGCCCCGTGGTGGGCGTGGCGGTAGCCCAGGGTGGGCGTGGCGGTAGCCCAGGGTGGGCATGTCCCCAGCCCCGTGGTGGGCGTGGCGGTAGCCCAGGTGGGCGTGGCGGTAGCCCAGGGTGGGCGTGGCACAAACTGGCGAGCCTGGACGCTCTAACTGCACTCAGGCTCGCCACTTCGCGCCGCGCATGCCGGTCGCCGGCGTGAGGTGGCGAGCCTGGACGCTCTAACTGCACTCAGGCTCGCCACTTCGCGCCGCGCATGCCGGTCGCCGGCGTGCGGTGGCGAGTCTGGATGCGCTAAGCGCACTTACGCTCGCCACTTCCAGTCCCGCCGCCGGGCCGGGGGTTCGGCGTGCGGTTGCTAGGCGGTGGCGGTCGAGGTGGAGATGCCAGTAGCGGGCTCGTCGCTGCCGTCGGCGCCGCCCCGGTCCGACGTGGGCACCACCCGGGCCGGCGTCGTGCCCAGGTGGTGGGCGAGGCGGACCACCTCGCTGCGCAGGTCGATCGACAGGCGGGCCAGGTCGGAGGCGAGGCGGACCTGGCAGGCATGCACCGCCTCGATGTCCTCAGTCGTCGCGGTGTCAGCCATCTCGCGGCTGACGAGCTCGATCTGGTCGGACAGCTTGGCCAGCATCTCGGAGTGCTCGACGAGCTCGGACCGACTGGCGCTCATCTGGGCCTGAACCAAGGCGAGCTGGGCTTCCTCGTCGCCGACACGGTTGGCCAGGTCGACCAGGCGCGGCTCGATGCGGGCCTCGGCGAAGCTGTTGGCGACCCGTTCGATGCGGGCCTCGACGGCGGGTTGGCGCGCCTCGATCCGCTGGCCGAGCGCCTCGACGGCGGCTAGGCGAGCGGTGAGATCGGCAGATCGGCGGAACAAGGGCACGGCGACCTCACGAGGGTGGTGGGTTGGCAGGAGAAGCGCTCCCCGCTAAGGTACTGGAGCAACTTCGCCGCGGGGTGGAGCAGTCTGGTAGCTCGTCGGGCTCATAACCCGAAGGTCGCAAGTTCAAATCTTGCCCCCGCCACTAAGAAAGCCCAGGTCAGGCCATGTGCCGGACCTGGGCTTCGTCGTTCAGGGGGCCGACTTCTAACGGTTCCTCTAACGGACTTCGCGCCACAGAGGCCCCGATGAGACCCTCTCGTCGACGTTTGCTTGTCTGTCCGTTGGTGCGACTCTCGGTCCCGGCGGTCCTGAGAGCATTGGGAGAACTGTGTCTGACCCCTTCGCTACAGTGACGTTCATGCCGACCGCACCCATGACTCTCGATGAACTGCGCCAGGAGGTTGCAGGCGTGCTCGCGCCCTACGGCATCTCCGTGGACGAGTTCGTAGCGGTTGACGTCGACGACCTTGAGACCGATGAGCTTCGCGACCTCTGGCTCATGGTCAAGGGCGCGCTGACGTCGGCTGAGTAGTCAACGCCATCGCGCATGGTGGACCTCATCCGTGCCGCCGAAGCCTTTGCTGCGATTCTGACCGAGGTCGTCAACGGCACCGTTTCGACCGGGGCACGGTTCGTGGTGACGCCCTTCGAGGGACCAACGGAACTCGCCTGGGTGTACCCAGAGGGATCCACTCCGGCGAACGTGTCACTCGTTCCCATCGTGGCGGGGCTTGCGCCCGATCAGCCGGCTCGACTCTGGCTGCGCACCTCGTTCCAGGTCCGGCTCGACGACTCCCGCGAGCATCTCTCGGTGGTGCGCTCCGTGTTCGCGCTCGTCATCGATCAGAGCTCGAAACGGCCCGCCGTGAGGGTCGAGTACGACCGCGACCAAGGCAACGAGCCTGACGACGTGACGCCGGCACGCCATCGCAGGAGTGCGGCTCATGTTCAGATCCATGGCTCCTCCGAGGAGTTTGCCTACGTTCAGGGCCTCAATGGCGGCCGACCGTTGCGGGGTCTGGAGAAGTTCCACATCCCCGTGGGCGGCCGTTGGTTCCGGCCGTCGTTGGAGGACTTCATCGAGTTTCTCTGGACCGAGCGTCTCGTCCCTGGTCTCCACGACGGATGGCAAGAGGTCTTGACCCGGCACCGTTCGAACTGGCTCACGCTTCAACTGAGAGTGGCCGTCCGGGGCGACCCGACGACGGCGGTCAAGCAACTTGAGTCGATGGGCTACTCGATCACCGAGCCGACTTCCACCGACTGAGTCAGACGCACGGGGCACCTGTGTTGTGCCCCGATCCCGCGGTTACTACACATTCTCGATCCGGTGCTGCTCGTCGGCCCTTCATTCGATGGCGCGGTCTATTGTCACTTCTTCTTGACCAGACTGCACGTTGAGCACCTCAATTGGTTGGTGGTGTACGGCTGCATCGTGTTGGTGCCGCAAACCGGGCACACCTGACCCTTCGCCATGGTCTTCCCCTTCGACAGCTGGCCTCTCAGATGCGAGCGGCCAAAGTCGATCCTATGCCGGGTTTTTTCATTGCGTCTGGCTGAAGGCTCTGAGCAGGTGCTTTGCAACTAATGACTAAACTGCGTCGGCTCGCATGCCCGACAGTACATCTCGTCGACGCCGTGCGCGCCCAGGCCGACGACCTGCGCGCTGAACTGGCCGACTTCGACCAGCTGCGCGATGGAACGCTGTCGACGTTCGATGCGGCCTCGTTGGAAGCGCTGTCGACGGTGCTCGTCAAGGCGCGCATCGCCCGCGGCTGGACACAGCGTCAGCTCGCGGGAGGCGCTCGGGATGGTCGAGCAGCAGATCCAACGCTACGAAGCCAACGACTACCGCTCGACGAGCCTCGCTCGCCTGTGCGACGTCGCCAATGCGGTCGGCGTCACCGTCGCCCATCCACGCTGAGCTCACGCCCTCGGTCGTCTGACGGCCCCGTGTCGGCGTCGAGTGTCGCGTCTCAGCTCGTGCCGAAGACGGCCGAACTGAAGGCCGCCGCCGCGTCGGCCTGCATGCCCGGCAACACGTGCTGGTACACGGTGATCGTGAACGCCGGGCTGCTGTGGCCGAGGCGTTCGCTGACGACCTTCACGGGGACGCCGGCCTTCAGCAGGATCGTGGCGTGGGTGTGGCGGAGGTCGTGCAGGCGGATGCGGCGCAGCTCGCTGTCGCGCATCAGCCGGTCCCAGGACTGCGAGAAGAAGTCGGGGTGGATCGCTCCGCCGTCCAGGCGGGTGAAGACGAACTCGTCGTCGTCTCGGCGGCCGGTGCTCATCTTGCGCTCGAGCTGGTGACGCCGCCGGGCCCTCAGCACGGCCACGGTGCGGGGGTCGAGGTCGATCGTGCGCCGGCTGTTCGTCGTCTTCACGTCCGCAACGCTCGCCTCGTACTCAACGGAGAGAATCTGCTGGCACACCACGAGCCGCGCCGTGTCGAGGTCGACGTTGCGCCAGGTGAGGCCGAGCACCTCGCCGCGTCGCATGCCGCTTCGGCCCATGTGGTTGCATCGCTTAGGATCTGGTCGTGGACACGGCCTCGATCGCTCACTTCGATACCTTCGGCTATGTTCAGCTTCCAGCGGTCTTCGACCCGGCGCCGGTCATCCGTGAGGTTCGAGACTCGCTTGCTGATGCGTTCCGGGAGAACACACATCTGAACAGTGGAGGCGCAGCGACGTTCCGGTATGTGCCGATGATGTGCGAACGAACCCCGGTCAGCCTTGACTTGGTGGTGCGGTTCGCCGACTTGGCGGGCAAACTCGTTGACGCGGACGTTCTGCCCGGTCGTGCAAAGGGCACGGAGTATTCGGGTTCGACCACCTGGCATCGCGACGCCAGCGGAGCTGTCTCTGGGATCGGGTTCCTCTGCTACTTGAACGAACTGGATGAGCACTCCGGGGCGTTACAGGTGTTGCCCGGTTCACAGCTCCCCGGGTACGGCTCGATGGTCGAGCGTTACGCAGCTAAGGATCAGCTGATTTCAGGGGTTCATCTGCCTACGTCTCCTGGTGACGTGATCGTGTTCGACGAACGAATCTTCCACGCCAGCGATGGTGGAACAATACGGCAGCAATGGCGCGTCGATTTCATCGCCGACGCCGGAACGAACAGCGACATACGCGACTATTACGCCAGCCAACACACGGTTGGGTGGGACGGTGGATACGACCCGGACCTCTTCCCGAGCTACGGGCCGGCGTGGCGCGTCCTGGAACCACGATGGGTGAGCAGACTCGAGGAACTCGGCGTGTTCGATCTGGCAGGTGCCGAGGAGCAGTACGTTCGCGAACAGCGACAACACCGGTAGTCGCCCGAGTGTGTCGCGGTCGCGACGAGGCACAGGTTGTTGACGAGCTCGCCTCGATTCCTGTCCGACCGCTGTTCGAGTGGTCGCTCGTTCATCCGCTGCGCTGGTCGGGAGTCAGCGTGCTCCGATGTCGGACGCGGTGTTGCCGAGGAGGTATCGCGGGCCGGCCCCGAGGGACGCGGCGGCATCGTGTGAGTTGTAGAGCGCGCAGGCCTTCAATGACAGACATCCGCAGCCGATGCAATCGCCGAGGTTGTCGCGAAGCTTCTCGAGTGTGGCGATCCGCTCGTCGAGTCGCGTGCGCCAGGACCGGGCGAGTCGCTCCCAGTCCGATTTGGTGGGGTCCGACCGTTGGGAAGTGACGCCAACGATGAACGGATCTCTTCCAACGACACGTCAAGTTGTTGCGCGATGCGGATGAACGAGACGCGGCGGAGAACCTCGCGTTCGTATCGACGCTGCCCACCCTCGGTGCGCGACGAGCGGATCAGACCCTGCTCCACCACGAGGCGTGGAGTCGCAACGTCGACGTGCGAGCCGGGGTGCACACCGGCGAGGTCGAACTACGAGACGGTGACGTGTTCGGCGTGAGTGTCCAGGTCGCACAGCGGATCTGCTCCCTCGGCACCGCTGGACGGGTCCTCGTGAGCAGGAGCGTGTTCGACCTCGTGCGCGGATCTGATCTGCTCTTCGAGGCCCTCGGCGAACATCGGCTGAAAGGACTCGAAGGAACCTGGAACGTGTTCGAAGCGGCCACCGACACCACCACCCTGCACCGCAACGAGACCAGGACCGAAAATCGCGGCGTCGCCCGCCGACTCGAGAGCCTCTCAGCTTGTGAATCAGAGGTCATCGTGTCGATGAGTGCAGGGCAGACGGACGCCGAGATCGCAACCGCCCTGTTCATCAGCGAAGCAACGGTCAAAGCTCATCTCTCACACCTCTTCACGAAGACAGGATGCGGTAACCGAGTTCAGCTCGCGCTGTTCGCCCACCGCTCCGGCGTGGCGACGCTGTGAACCGTACGAGCCGGTCATCTCATCGCTGCACTCTTCGGTTGATGAAGGCAACAGGAAGGGAGCGCCGGCGCCGAAGGCGCCGCCCGAACGTCGACATCGACGACTGATCCGGAACCCACACGGTTCGTCACACGGTCCGTGGCGATGATCGCTGCATGGACACCCCCTCCACTTACGCATTGCGGCTGAGCGACACAGAACTGGACCGCTACGCGCAGATGGCAGCTCATGCCCGCGACCGGGAGGGAGCGATGTGGCGTGAGGCGGGCATCATCCAGGGAGCGCATGTCGCCGACATCGGGTGTGGGCCGGGAGCGGTGCTCGTCGAACTGGCCACGATCGTCGGCTTGGCCGGCACCGTCGTCGGCGTCGAGCCCGATGCAAGCACCCGGGCCACGGCTCGAACTGTGCTCGATGCACGCAGTCTCGCGGCCGTCGACGTGTCGGATGGAACGGGCGCCGCGACCGGTCTTGATCCAGGCCGCTGGGACTGTGTGATGGTTCGCCACGTGCTGTCGCACGTCGGCACCGCGGCCGGATCGATCGTCGAGCATCTGGTCACGTTGCTGGCTCCCGGAGGTCACCTGTACCTCGTCGACACCGACACCGATTCGTTCCGACTCAGCGTCGATGACGCCGAGATGAACGACCAGCTCCAGCGCTACGCCGAATTCCATCGCCACGTGGGCAACGACACACGACTGGGGTCTCATCTGACATCGATGGTGCGCGACGCCGGGCTGGACGTCGTGACCAGCCAGGTCACCTTCGACCGGTTCGATGCATCGATCGTCCGCGATGGATGGCCACTCCAGGCAGTGCAGGACGCGATGATCGCCGCAGGTCGGCTCGGGACCGACGAACTGGCTCACCTCGCATCGGTCCGAACCCGTTTCGCTCAACGACCGGGCAGCGCTGTCGAGATCCCGATGCACATCGTGATCGGACGTCGGCGGTGATCCCGCATCTGGTGCATCTCGATGCGCACCGCCACGCGCCGTTGCCGCTCGCCACCCCAATCGAACAGGCCCGACTGGCCGGCGACCAGACCCCCGACGTCACCACGACGTCACCCCCAGACAAGGAGCAACACACATGACCACCACCGATACCCCGACGAACACGACACGCGAACGGATGACGCTCGACGACTACCTGCCGGTCGATCTCCTCGCGCGTCTGGACGAGCGGGCACCCCGATACGACCGTGACAACACGTTCTTCGTCGAGGACTTCGACGAACTCCGCGCCAACGGCTTCCTCAACATCGCGGTGCCGACCGAGTTCGGTGGCGCAGGCATGAACCTCGCCCAGGTGAGCCAGGCGCTGCGTCGCGTCGCGTACGTCGCGCCGGCGACGGCACTGGCGGTGAACATGCACGTCTACTGGACCGGCGTCGCCGCCGACCTGCTCCGCAACGGTGACGACTCGATGCGATTCGTTCTCGAAGAAGCCGCCAACGGCAAGGTCTTCGCCGCGATTCACGGCGAGTCAGGCAACGACATCCCACTGTTCCTGTCCAGCACCGCTGCGGAACGGGAAACCGATGGCTGGAGGATCAACGGGCACAAGATCTTTGGCAGCTTGTCGCCGGTGTGGGACTACGCCGGCTTCCACGACATGGACACCAGCAGCCCCGACGGCCCCAAGATCGTCCACGGATTCCTCCCACGCACGACAGCGGGCATCGAAATCGTCGAGACGTGGGACACGCTGGGCATGCGCGCCACGCAGAGTCACGACACGGTGCTCACCGACGCGATCTGCCCGGACCGTTTCGTGGTGCGTGTCTGCCCGGCCGGGTTTGCCGGCGCTGACCTGTTCCAGGTCGCCGTGTTCGCCTGGGGACTGCTCGGCTTCGCCGCCGTCTACCACGGAGCGGCACGGCGAGCGTTCGACCTGGCCGTCGCGAACGCCCATGCTCGGACCTCGATCGCACTCAGCCGGTCGATGGCCCATCATCCCGAGGTCCAGCACCACATCGCCGAGATGCGCATTGCTCTCGATGCCAGCGAAGCCCTGCTCGAGCGCACGACGAGCGACTGGGCGAGCGGTGTCGCCCACGCCGACTGGCCTGTTCGCATCATCGCGACCCGCTCTCGGGTGATCACCGAATCGTTCGACATCGTCGACCGGGCTATGGACCTCACCGGTGGTGCAGGAGCGTTCAAACGCAACCGTATGGAGCAGATTTTCCGCGACGTGCGCATGGGTCGGTTCCACCCCGGAAACACCATGCTCGCCCACGAACTGGTCGGCAAGCTCTCCCTCGGCCTCGACCCCGACGACCCCCTCCGTTGGGGCTGAACCCGACAACGAGACCTGGGTGAACCGAGCCCCTGTCCCGGACCGAGGAACAAGATGGCAAGCTCACACTCGATTTCATCCAGCCGTGCTTCAACCGACGCCAGGGGCGTCACGCAGTACGTGCGGTCCGGCGGCGGCGACATCGCCTACCAGGTTTTCGGCTCCGGAGCGGTGGACATCCTGGTCGTCAACGAGAAGCTGGTTCCACTCGAGGCGCTGCACGACAACGTGTTCACCGCGTCATTCCTCCGGCGGTTGACGGCATGGGGCAGAGTGATCTTGTTCGATCGAAGTGGCGTGGGCCTATCGGACACGATCGCACCCGAGGGTGGGTTGCATCTCGCCAACTGGGTCGACGACGCCATCAACGTGCTCGACGCCGTCGGAAGTGAGCGGGCCGCCGTCTTCTCGTTCGGTCCATCGGCGGGGCTCATCGCCATCCGACTCGCGGCCGATCATCCGGAACGGGTCTCGTTCCTCAGTCTGTACGACGCCATCGCTCGTTACCGGTGGGCGCGGGACTACCCGTCGGGTGTCAGCGCCGCCGTCGACGAAGCCATCGTCGAGCGGACTCGCAACGACTGGGGAACGACGCGGTACGACGACCCCAACGGACGGTTGTCCGCCACGGCAGCCCGTCACCCAGGGTTCGCTGAGTGGGCAGTCGCCTGGCTGCGTCGTGGAGCCGGGCCCGGCACGCACTCTTCCCACAGGCAGGTGCTCCGCGACGGCGACGTTCGAGACGCCCTTGCGTCGATCAGCTGTCCAACGCTCGTGGTCAACCACGCTGACTCCGACCATGGCAGATTCCTGGCTGAATACATCGACCGGGCGAGCTACGTCGAGCTTATCGACTCGTGCCACCTGCTGTTCTCACCCGAGCTCGACGCTGTGATGGCGGCGACCGGCAAGATCCTCAACATGAGCCCCATCGAGCCGGCCCGGCACCGATTCCTGACCACGTTGCTGTTCACCGACATCGTCGACTCGACCGCCAATGTCGCTCGAGTCGGCGATCGACGGTGGGGGTTCGAGTTGGACATCCACTACGACATGGTCCGTCGGTACATCGCGCGGTTCGATGGACGGGAGATCAAGACGATGGGAGACGGGTTCATCTCCGTGTTCGACGGACCGACCCGCGCAGTGCAGTGCGCTCTGGCGATCTGCGACGAATCGGCCTCCCGCCAGATCGGCGTGCGAGCGGGCGTTCATACCGGTGAGGTCGAAGCACGTGGCGACGATGTTCTCGGTCTGAACGTGCACGTCGCCCACCGGGTGTGTGGTATCGCCGCAACCGGGCAGGTGCTTGCCACGCAGAGCGTGATCGATCTCGTCTCCGGGTCCGACCTGCGGTTCCGCGATCTCGGAAGCCACCGCCTGAGAGGGCTCGATGGACGATGGAACGTGTCCGAAGCCCTGACGGCGCCGGCCATCGGGTTCCTTCACACCTCAGCTGTTCACACCGAGACGTTCGTACGTCTCGGTGTGTGATGAAGATGCTTCAATCACGACGATCACGGTGGTTGACGAGGCACTGCTCGAACACGCTCGTTCTGCGGGACCCGACTCCCAACCGGCCCGGGCATCCATCGACGCAGACATCGGACGCCTCATCGATGGCAGATGCGGCCCGTCTCTGCTCGCCGATCTGCCCGTTCTCAGCAGTCCAGCGCTTGCGGTCAGCGCCGCGCTCGAGGCAGTGAACGCAACGCAACCCGTGACGTGATCTGACCGGTGGACGTTCGCTGTTGGACCGGCGTCCGCGTCGACGAGGCGATTCGAGTAGAACCCGGCCGCTCCGAGCGGTCGGACCGGGTCGCTTCAACGCGAATCACTGGCGTTCTCGACGAGTTCGGCGAGGATCGGGTTGTCGATCGATGCGGCCGCCATCGCTGCCGCTTCGAGGGCACCAGCCTCACCGAGGCGGGCACGATGCAGGTGGGAGTGAACGACGAGCAGGCGCATCTCGGTCCTGGCTGCCAATGTCGAGAACCGCTCGACGAGATTCGAGGCGCGGGCGTCACCAAGGGAGATGGCGACTCCGCAGGCGACGTCGAGAAGGCTCGCCGTCACCCACTGGTTCGGGTCCGGCCATCGGATCGAGCGAACGTAGCCGTCGTCGAGCCAGGCCATGGCTGCGGTGAGATCGCCGCGGGCGACTTCGGTCATCGCCATCCCTTTGGCGGCTGCACCTTCCCAACACGGGTCACCGAGCTGGCAGGCGAGTTCGAAGGCGTGGGAGTAACCGCTCACGGCCGTTTCGAGGTCGTGGTCGGTCAGGTCGATCTCGGCGCGCACCGCTTCGGGCCACGGGGAGAACGCAGTCCACCGTTCGTCGTTGGTGATCTGCATCGTACGATCGATCGCGCTCCGGGCCTCGGACATCCGTCCCATCTCGAGGTGCGCCCGCGCAACGAGCGAAAGCGACCACGCATGTTGACGCCGCGTGCTGGCCCGCTCGCAATGCTCGATCGACTGCTCGAGAGTCGCCAAGGCCTCGGCGTGGTACGCGCGGTCAAGCAGGTTCATCCCGCGTACACCGAGGATGGAACCGAGTGCGCCGTCGTCGCCGTCGGCGAACACCTCGGCCTTGGACAGCCACGCGTCGGCTCGGCTGCGCCGCCCGGCCTGGACGTCGACGAACCCGAGTTCTCGACTCGCCGTGGCCGCCAACCGCTGATCGCCACATCCCACGGCGAGGCCGAGCCCTTCGTGGAGGACGGCCAGTCCTTCCTCGTCGCGGCCGCGGACTGCGTGGACGAGTGCGCCGCCGAGGTCGACGAGTGCCGTGCCGTGCAGTTGGTCGTCGAGCGACGCGGCGGCCTCGACAACGGCTCGGCGCAGGCAGTCGAGACCGGCGTCAACGGCACCGGCAGCGATCGCGGCGCGCCCGGCTTCGAGCTGGGCGACGGCCGCCGATCGACCGATGCGTAACGGCGCCGACAGCGCGCCGGGGCGGACATCGGCGGCAAGGCGAACGGACGCCGACGGTTCGATACCGAGCTCGCGCACCATCAGTTCCCGGCAACGTTCGGCCTGGCGAATCGCTGCATCGCGTTGGCCCGACGTCGCGAGGCACCGGACCAACAGTTCGTGGAAATTCTCGTCGAGCGCGTTGATCTGCACCAACTGCGATGCGAGCGCCGTTGCCTGGGCGACGTGCCCACGGGAAAGGGAGTTCAGGGCATCCTCGTGTAGCCCGCTCTCGATCAGGCCGGCAAGCCGACGACGTTCGACCAGCAACCAGCTGTCGAAGGCGTCGGAGCCGTCGAAGTACATCCCCTCGAGCAACTCACCCGAGCTCGTCTGGCGCATCTCCTCGTCTCCCAGTGCGAGGACATCGATGGTCGGAGCGACCGGTGCGATGAACGAGATCCGCACCGGATCGCCGCCGACTTCACCGAACGGGCGCAGCGCCCGGCGAACCTCGGCGAGGCTCCAGCGCAGCGCGCCGAGTGGATCGTCGGCATCGTGGAACAGCAGCTCCGCTAGATGGCGCCGGCTGGGTGGACGCTCGGCCAGCAGCACGTAGGTGAGTACAGCCCACGATTTGCGGCCCCGCGGCGCGCGACGCACCTCGCCGTCGACCTCGATCGACGGCCGACCGAACAGCCGGATCAGCATTGCCACGTGCTGACGCTACGTCCGAGCCGTGTGACGTGCCGTGTGACGTGCCGTGTGACGTGCCGTGTGACGTGCCGTGTGAATACGACGTCGGCACACACACGGCGCCTCACACGCTGCCCTGCGACTGTTCATCGATGCTCCTCATTTTGCGGAGCGAATGTCGCGGCGGGCAACCATCAACGACCGACCACTGAAACGAGGACCAACATGACGGTCCAATCCACTTCCGCCCTCGGCAGCGTGCTGAGCATCTGGGCACACCCCGACGACGAGGCATACCTCGCTGCCGGCATCATGACGATGGCCACGGGCAGCGGTCAGAGCGTGGTGTGCGTCACTGCAACGAAGGGTGAAGGAGGCTCATCCGATCCTGACCAATGGTCGGCGGCCGAAATGGCCGGTATCCGCGAGCGCGAACTGCGCGCTTGCCTCGATGTGCTCGGTGTCGATGACCACCGCTGGCTCGGCTACATCGACGGTGAGTGCGAACACGTCGACGCCGACGAAGCCGTCGCGAGCATCGTCGCGATCTTGGACGAGGTGCGACCCGACACCGTCCTGACCTTCGGACCGGACGGCTTCTCCGACCACCCAGACCACCGGACCGTGTCGCACTGGACCACCACCGCCTGCCGACAGTTCAATGACAGTGGCGGCCGATGCCGGCTCCACTACGTCACACAGACGCCAGAGTGGATTGCCGACTACGCCGCAACCTGGCGGTCGATCGGCGCGTTCCCACCGTCGCATCCAGTCCCCACCGCGACCGCGGACCTCAGCATCGAGATCGTCCTGCCACCCGATGTCGTCGACCGCAAGATGCGCGCCCTCGCCGAACAACGCAGCCAGACGGCTGCGCCACGACAGCTCCTCGGCGACGCTGTCTACACCACCTCGTTCTCGATCGAGCGATATCAGGCAGCTGGGCAACCATGATGTCCGCCAGCCTGCTCGACGACCGAGCCGACACACGTCACCGATCAGCGCTCGCACTCCTCCCGCTGGCCGCCATCGGTGGCGCAGTCGCCCTCGGGAGCACCCTCGATCGGAGCGACGTGGCTCACCGACCCGAGCTCAACTTCGTGGACGCCAACGCGCTAGAGCACGCGCTGCGCCGGAGTTCTGAGGTTCAGGAGGAGGGTGGGACCCTGGAGGTGGACCGCCTCTTCCACAACCTGATGTCGTCGATGACGATGTGCTTCAACATCTTCGGATCGATCGGCGCCGCTGACGGCTTCGTCGAGGTCGTGCGTCAGCTGTTCGATCCGGATGCAGTGGCTGTCGAGGATGTCGTCTGTGAGATCAAGCCGACGGAGTCGCTCCAAGATCGCACGGCGTTCGACGCGATCATCCGCTACCGGGTAGGCGGCGACGAACGTCGCTTCGTTGCAGTCGAGACGAAGCACACCGAGACCTTCAGCAAGGCGGTGTATGGCAACGAGCGGTACCGGTTGGTCACCCAGGAGTGCGGCTGGTTCACGCCCGACGCGGCCGAGCGTCTGCGGATGAGCGACACGAACCAACTGTGGCGAGGTCTCATGCTCGCCGCGCTCACCGAGTCCGAGACCGGCCATCGGGGACGGTACGCGGTCATCTCGCCGGCAGACGATGACGCAGCGCGAGCCGCAGTGTCGGTTGCTAGCGACCATCTGGTTGACCCTGGGCGCCTGACGTTTGTGTCGCTCGAAGAACTCGTCGAGGCGGCGATGGCGATTGGCGATGACGCGCTCCCCGCGTGGGCTGAGCGGTTCTCGGCGCGCTACTTGCCGTGAGACTTCAGGAGTCGCTCGGCCAGAGAATGGTCGTCATCCACTCCGAGTCGGCGAGGTCGTCGGTGATGATCCAGAGCGCAGCAAGCGGCATCGTCGGGGTAGGGCCGCCCTCGTAGGATCTCCTCCGAGATGACGGGATCGATGCCGAGGGAGGACAGGAGGGGATGACTCGCCGCGATCAGGTCCTCGAGTTGCTCGCGGTCGGGAACCCCACCCTCGACGATGACGAGATAGCCGTTCGGCTCGGGATGAATCGTCACTACGTCAATCAGGTCTGTCGCCAGCTCACCGCCGACGGTGTGGTTGAACGCTTCCTCGGCAGCTACGGCAGGTTGGTCAATCGACTTCCTAGCTCCGATGACGTGACTGCCGTCGCTGACGCGCGTGTGTCCACGGCGCCTCGTGCGGTCCGGGCACGCCGGGTGAGTCGCGGACGCTCGAACGTCGAGGCACTGATCGCCGACTTCGCCGCGTGCGTCGGTCAGTTCGAATCGAGCAGCGCCTTTACCGGTCCGAGCCTGTACTTCCACACCCGTGCGCTGGCCCGGCGGGCACTCCACAGCAGCGCAGAGGACTTGCTCGCCGATGAGCTGTTCCTCGAGTACGTCTACGCGGTGCTCCCCGCGTGGGGGATGCACCGGATGGGGAAGCAGGCCGCCAAGGTCGTCGACTTCCCGGAGATGGCTGCGTCGATGCGTGCTGCCGCTCCTCAGATCGACATGCTCTGGGGACGTCAGATCACCGACGTCCACGGCGACGACGTGGAGCAACTGGCACAAGACGTCTGGGGCCTCATCGCCTCACTGAGGGTGAGCCGATCTCGGACGCGGATCGTCGCCGGTTCCAAGGCGCTCCATCACGTGCTGCCCGATCTGGTCCCACCTCTGGATCGTCAGTACACCTTCCGGTTCTTCACCGGGCAGAAGGCCGTCACCCACGGTGACGAGCAGGCCTTCCTCGATTGGTTCCCGCTGCTGTGCGAGATCGGGAGGCGATGCGCCGGCGAGATCGACGCGGCACTCGAACGAGGTGGGGTCATGGCGACCAGCCAGTCGAAGGTGATCGACAACGCGATCATCGGCTTCATGCAGCGACATGACGCGGGACGACTTGTCAGTCCCTGAGACCGACCTTGCTCGCATCCGACGGTGGGTCGATGCCCGCAATGCCCGATTGCCCGAGCGCGCCCGTGACCAGATCCGCTACGAGGTCGATAGCGACGATCGGGCCGTGACGATTCTCGAGTGCCGGCCTCCGTGGCGGGCCGACTTCGGCCCCGAGTGGACGCGGTTCCCGATCGCTCGGCTCCGGTACACGAAGGCGCGCCGCGAGTGGCAGATCTACTGGCGCGATCGGAACCTCAAGTTCCACGCCTACGACCTCGTGCCGCCGACGGCGAACGTCGAGGCGCTGCTGGCAGAGATCGATGCTGACCCAACCGGCATCTTCTGGGGGTGAGGCAGTTCATGTCGCACAGTCGGAACCGTTGCTCTGGCGACAGCTCTGCAACGCGTGCCCTGGAACCGTTGCCCTCATCGTCAGCAGCCAGCAGTTCATCGACGCATCACGGGGACCGGTAGTGGAGCGGCTGTTGCAGCCGGCGACGTCGTGTGGCCAAGGCGTTGGTCGTCGGGTACCACGACGTCATGCGTCTGGGCTGACCGACCGTCGCGAGTGGTGAGGACGCGGGTGTGCTCTTCGGCGGTGACGATGTCCGACCAGGCCGCGTCGAGTCGCGCCGTGATTCCTAGACTGATGGCCGTGCCCTTTGCTCCCACCCGGCTTGGCTCCCTTGTCGAGCAGCACCGGGACCAGATCCTCGCCGTCGTCCGGGCGCACCAGGGCGGCAGCATTGCGGTGTTCGGTTCCGTTGCGCGGGGAGAGGCCGGCCCGGACAGCGACATCGACTTGCTCGTCGAGCTTGCCCCGGGAGCTCCCTGTTCGACCTGATGCGCCTCGAGGACGACCTGAGGGCGTTGCTCGGCTGTCGGGTCGACGTGGTTTCGGTCGGTGCGCTTCTCGATCGAGATGATGACATCCGCTCCGATGCCGTTCCGCTGCGACGATTGCGAGCGTCGTTACCCCGACGTTCTCGGTACCGGTCGGGCGGGTGGCGCTGTCGCGGTGTCGCCGGTGGGGCTTGCGAGGGAGCGTTCGAGGCCGGTGAAGAGGCCGATGACGTCGGTTGCTTCGAAGACTCGATAGCGCTGCCGTCCCAGGTTGCGTTGGCGCAGGATGCCCGCGGCTTCGAGACGGTTGACGGCTTCGCCGGTGCGCATCTCGGACCGTCCGATCAGGCGTGCCGCACTCTCGACGGTGATCACTGGGACACCGGGTAGGAGATCGAGGAGTAGCTCGACCGCCGAGTTGGCGCGTACCCGCCCAAGCTGTTGGCGCCATTGTGCGTCGAGCATCTCGATCTGTTCGGCGTATGCCTCGGCGTCGTTGCACGAACGATGCACAGCGGTCGCGAACGTGCGCAGCCAGGTACCAGCGCCGGCGGAGCGCGCCGCGCTGTCGGGTGCTCCGACGTGTCGAAAGGCGGTGAGACCGGCGATGTAGTCATTGGCCCAGGTGGCGAGCACGAGGCTGATCGGTGGGACGAAACGTTGGGCGAGACTGCGTCGGCGAAGGATGAGGTGGATCAGTGCGCGACCGGTGCGACCGTTGCCGTCGACGAACGGGTGGATCGTCTCGAACTGGGCATGGGCGATCGCCGCTTGGACGAGCGCGGGATGGTGGTCGCCATTGACGTACACGAGGAGGTCGTGCAGCAAGGCCTCGATCGACTCGGGGGGCGGCGGGACGAACGCGGCCGAGCACGGGTTGTAACTGCTGCCGCCGATCCAGTTCTGGACTGTGCGGACGACACCACCGATGTGCGGCATCAAGGATCGCTCCATCAAGATCCGGTGGATCGCAAGGAGGTCGTCGAGTGTGATCGCGTCGTTCGTCGAGCCCAGCTCGACGGCGGCCTCCATCGCGGCGACGTTGGCTAACACCTCGACAGCGATCCGGTCGGCAGCGTCACCCCCTCGGGCAAGCACGACCTCGGCATCCAGGAGCCGGCGTGGCCCGGCCTCGAGGCCTTCGATCTTCGAGGAGGCGACGGACTCGGCGCGCAGGAGGAACCGTGCCAGCCCTTCGAGGCTGACGTGCGATGTCGCCGCGGTGTTCAGTCGGCGGATGGCCGCTTCGGCGTCGGTGAGATCGGCGACGAGGTCGGCGGCTAGAGCGAGGTCCCAACCAGCGAGCGGGTCGGGGAGGTAGGCGTCGTAGTCGCAGCCTTGACGATCGCGTCGGCTCATTCCCTCGAACTAGGAGGTCCAGCGGTGCCGGACAAGTGTTGCCACAACCGTCCCCTCCTCCGTTGCTAAGTAACGCTGGTACTCTAACCGTTGTTCGGAGGGAAGGAGGACTACGCTTCTTCACGTGCCTCGAAGCCGTGAAACGGTGGCTCTCCCAACCCGGCCGGGCACTACCTTGCTCGTCGTGAACCCAGACCGGAACGACGATGGCGAGGCGATGAGCCCTGATGCCTCTGAGTCGTATCGCCGCCGGCAAGCCCTCGACCGAATGGTCGAGATCGCTGACGACGCTGGCATGTACGAGCGCACCGCATCGCCGAAGCGCACTCGATGACGCCATCGATCGGGCGGCCGAAAACTCACTCGACGTTGAGCGAGACCGACTCGTAAGTTGGACGCATGTCCACGTCCACCGGCGCGCCGAGCCAGGAGCAGATCGAGGCTGCCATCCAGCAGACCCTCGTCGGTTGGTGCGCGGAGCTCGGCACCGGACGGAAGTTCTGGTGGGGTGACTGGAACCGCATGATCCGCGACGTGATCACAGCGCAACGCACGGGCGAGCCGGTCCTCTACGACGACGACGAGTGACGGCGCGCGATCTGTCTGAAAGCCCGACTTGTCTGCAGCAGACAAGTCGGCGATCTGGACAGAACTTCTAACGGAACTTCTAACGGACCAGGTGACACACGGCGTTATCCACAGCCATCAGGTGACACAACGAGATCGCGAAAGCCCTGCTCGATGGCATAAAGTGACACAGGGCATCACAAGGCGACAGAACCGTTTTACGGCTCATAACCCGAAGGTCGCAACTTCAAATCCTGCCCCCGCCACTAAGAAAGCCCTGGTCAGGCCCTCTGCCGGACCTGGGCTTCGTCGTTCAGGGAACCCCGACACCG
>JBBRTJ010000014.1:0-46649 GCA_038244535.1 Acidimicrobiales bacterium
GAGGCCTTCGCCGCCGTGCGCGAGTCGCGCGTGCGCGAGTCCGACCAGCGCATCTTCGATGTCCAGATGATGGGCGGGATTGTCCTCCACGAGGGCGACATCGCCGAGATGAAGACCGGCGAGGGCAAGACCCTGACCTCGGTGCTCCCCGCCTACCTCAACGCCCTCACCGGCGACGGCGTCCACCTCGTCACGGTCAACGACTACCTCGCCCAGCGCGACGCCGCCTGGAACCGTGGCGTCTTCGAGCGGCTCGGCATGTCGGTCGACTTCATCGAGAGCGACATGCCGTTCGACAAGCGCAAGGACGCCTACAACGCGGACGTCACGTACGGGACGAACTCCGAGTTCGGGTTCGACTACCTGCGCGACAACATGGCCGTGTCGGCCGACGATCAGGTGCAGCGCGGATACCACTACGCGATCGTCGACGAGGTCGACTTCGTGCTCGTCGACGAAGCCCGCACGCCGCTCATCATCTCGGGTCGCGCCGACGACGCCCAGGAGCTGTACCACCAGTTCGCCGCGATCGTGAAAGACCTCAAGCGCGATCGCGACTACGAGGTCGACGAAGCCAAGCGGACGGTTGTTCCCACCGAAGAGGGCGTCCAGCGCGTCGAGGACTCGCTCGGGGTCGACAATCTCTACGAACACGTCAACCAGAACTTCGTCCACCAGCTCCAAGCCGCGTTGCGCGCCAAGGAGCTCTTCAAGAGCGATGTCGATTACGTCGTGCAGCAGGGCGAGGTGAAGATCGTCGACGAGTTCACCGGCCGCATCCTCGAGGGCCGGCGCTGGTCGGAAGGACTGCACCAGGCCGTCGAGGCCAAGGAGGGCGTGAAGATCAAGGAGGAGAACCAGACCCTCGCGACGATCACGCTCCAGAACTACTTCCGCATGTACGACAAGCTCGCCGGCATGACCGGTACGGCCTCCACCGAGGCCGCCGAGCTCATGAACACCTACGGCCTGAACGTGGTGCCGATCCCGACGCACCGACCCACGGCTCGGCTCGACCAGGCCGACCAGATCTACAAGACCGAGGACGCCAAGTTCGCCGCGGTGGTCGACGACATCGTGACACGCTACGAGACCGGTCAGCCCGTGCTCGTGGGCACGGTCAGCGTCGAAAAGAGCGAGAAGCTGAGCCGCCTGCTGACCAAGCGGGGGATCAACCACGAGGTGCTGAACGCCAAGCAGCACACCAGAGAAGCCACGATCGTGGTCCAGGCGGGCCGGCTTCACGTCGTCACGGTGGCCACCAACATGGCCGGTCGAGGCGTCGACATCCAGCTCGGCGGCAACCCCGAGGGGCTGGCCCACGCCGCAGCGGCGGCCGAGGGCCTGGCGCCCGACACCCCCGAGGGCGAGGCCCGGTTCCACGAGCTGCTCCCCAAGTTCGAGGCTGAGACCAAGGCCGAAGGCGACGAGGTGCGGGCCTTGGGCGGGCTGTACGTCCTTGGCACGGAGCGCCACGAGAGCCGTCGGATCGACAACCAGCTCCGGGGACGGTCCGGCCGCCAGGGCGATCCCGGCGAGAGCCGCTTCTACCTCAGTCTCGACGACGAGCTGATGCGCATCTTTGCCACCGGCGCCATGAGCTGGGTCATGGGCAAGGCCCTCCCTGACGACGTGCCGATCGAAGCCAAGATGGTCACCAAGGCCATCGAGCGGGCGCAGAACACCGTCGAGCAGAAGAACGGTGAGATCCGCAAGAACGTCCTCAAGTACGACGAGGTGATGAACGAGCAGCGCAAGGTGATCTACCGGCGCCGCGACCAGATCCTCGCCGGCGCCGACCTCAAGGCCGAGGCGCTCGAGTACCTCGCCGATGCCGTCGACACCACCATCGACACGTTCTGCGTCGCCCAGTTCGCCGAGGAGTGGGACCTCGAAGGGCTCCTGGCCGAGGTGCAGACGTACTGGCCGACCGAGGTGACGCTTGCGCAGCTCCGCGAGGCGCTCTCGACCGACGCGCTGTACGACCTGCTCATGGCCGAGGCCACCGCGTACTACCAGCGTCGCGAGGACGAGCTCAGCGCCGAGGTGCTGCGTGAGGTCGAGCGCCAGGTGATGCTCCAGATCATCGACCAGCGCTGGCGCGAGCACTTGTTCGAGATGGACTACCTGCAAGAGGGCATCAACCTTCGCGCCATGGGTCAAAAGGACCCACTGGTCGAGTGGCAGCGCGAGGGCTTCGACATGTTCGGCCAGATGATGCACGGCATCGCGCAGGACTTCGTGCGCTACGTCATGCACGTCGAGGTCGTGCGCAACGAGCCCGAGCCCACCCCGATCGTGCAGAACGTCCAATACACCTCGTCCGACGACGTCACCACCACGGGCTTGCAGGCTGCTGCTGCTGCGGCCCTGGCTGACGGCTCACTCGAGCTCGGCGGGGACACCGACGGGCCCGTAGCGGCCGCCCCGGCGGGTGAGCCTGCGGCGATGGTGCCGATCGTGAAGAGCGACTGGGACAAGACACCTCGCAATGCGCCGTGCCCGTGCGGGAGCGGCAAGAAGTACAAGCTCTGCCACGGGAAGTAGGCCATGCGCGACTTCTCCGACGACATCGCTTCGCTCCGCGTCCGAGTAGACGAGGCTCAGCGCTACCTCCGCATCGACGAGACGCGGGCCCAGTTCGCCGATCTCGAGGCCGAGGTGCAGCGCCCCGACCTCTGGGACGACCAGGAGAAGGCCAAGCAGGTGAGCTCGGCCTACGCCCGCGCTCGTGACGACCTGGCCGTGTACGACCGCCTCGCGGCCCGCATGGACGATCTCGAGGTCCTGCACGAGATGGCCCGTGAGGAGGACGACGAGAGTCAGGAGACCGAGCTGCAGTCGACGATCGACGCCCTGCTGCGCGAGCTCGGCGAGCTCGAGCTGCGATCGCTGTTCACCGGTCCCCATGACGAGGCCGACGCCATCGTGGCCATCAACGCCAAAGACGGTGGCACCGACGCCCAGGACTGGGCCGAGATCTTGCTGCGGATGTACACGCGTTGGGCCGAGCGCCGTGGCTTCACCGTCGAGATCGACGACGTGAGCGAGGGTGCCGAAGCCGGCATCTTGTCCGCCGAGCTCACCATCCGGGGTCGGTACGCGTTCGGGCTGATGAGCGCCGAGCGCGGCACCCACCGCCTCGTGCGCATCAGCCCCTTCGACGGCAACGCACGCCGCCAGACGAGCTTCGCGGCCGTCGAGGTGTACCCGGACATCGAGGACACCGGCGCGGTCGAGATCGACGACAAGGAACTGCGGGTCGACACGTACCGCTCGTCGGGGGCAGGCGGCCAGCACGTCAACAAGACCTCGTCGGCCATCCGCATCACGCACCTGCCCACGGGCGTCGTGGTGACCTGCCAGGACGAGCGCAGCCAGCTGCAGAACAAGACCAAGGCCATGCAGAAGCTCGCGGCGATCCTGGCCGCCAAGGCCGAGGACGACCGCGAGGCCGAGCTCGTGCGCATCGCCGGGGGCAAGCAGGCGCAGGTCGGCTGGGGCAGCCAGATCCGCAGCTACGTGCTGCAGCCCTACCAACTCGTGAAGGACCTGCGAACCAACCACGAGGTGGGCAACATCATGGGGGTCCTCGACGGCGACCTCGACGGCCTCATGGAGGCCTACCTGCGCTGGAAGCGCCAGGGCGACGACGATCAGTGACGGCCGGGGTGCCACGTGCTGGTGGACTGCCGCCAGTAGGGTCACGACGGTTTCGGGCGGAATCTGCCCACCCCCCAGCGTCGAGGCTCGTGCATGATCCGTCTGGAGAACGTCAGCAAGGTGTACAAGGGCGATGTCGTCGCGTTGCGCGACGCGTCGGCCGACATCCAAAAGGGTGAGTTCGTCTTCCTCGTGGGACCGTCGGGCTCGGGCAAGTCGACCATGCTGCGGCTGCTCAACAAGCAGGAGGAGCCCGATCGCGGCACCATCTGGGTGGCAGGCAAGGAGATCAACGGGCTGTCGGCTCACCGCGTGCCGTTCCTGCGTCGCAACATCGGGTCGGTGTTCCAGGACTACAAGCTGCTGACCGAGAAGACCGTGTTCGAGAACGTCGCGTTTGCTCTCGAGGTCATCGGCCGACCCAAGCACGTCGTGCGCCAGCAGGTGCCCGCCATCCTCGAGCTGGTCGGCCTGGCCGGCAAGCAAGAGCGATTCCCCAACGAGCTCTCCGGTGGCGAGCAGCAGCGGGTGTCGATCGCCCGGGCCTTCGTCAACCGGCCCCTGATCCTGCTGGCCGACGAGCCGACGGGCAACCTCGACCCGGCCACGAGCGAGGGCATCATGCGATTGCTCGACCGCATCAACCGCACTGGCACCACGGTGGTGATGGCCACCCACGACCAGGGAATCGTCAACATGATGCGTCGTCGCGTCATCGAACTGGACCGAGGAACCATCGTGCGTGACCAGGCCCGAGGGGTGTACCAGTAGCCATGGCGAAGGTCTCCTACGTCGTCCGCCAGGCCGGTTCCAGCCTTCGGCGCAACTTCACGCTCACCGCAGCCTCACTGCTCACCGTGGTGGTGTCGCTCACCCTGGTGGGCTTGTCACTGCTCATGCAGAACGGGGTCAGCAACTCGACCCGGCGCTGGAGCGGAGGCGTCGAGTTCATCGTGTTCATGAACCCCGATGCCACTCAGGACCAACTCGATGCCGTCAACCGCGATCTCCTGCAGAACCCTCAGGTGAGCAAGGTCACGTTCTTCACCAAGCAGCAGGCCTATGCCGAGTTCCAGAAGTACTACCCCGATGCGCCCGAGCTCACCCAGGTGCTCACCGTCGAGCAGATGCCTCCGAGCTTCCGGGTCGTGCCCAAGGTGGCCGACGAGAACGTGATCGAGGCGATCGGCAACCAGTTCGACAAGAAGCCCGGCGTCTACAACGTGAGCTACGCGAAGAAGAGCGTCGAGTGGATCCGCCAGATCTCCGAGTTCTTGAAGTGGGGCTCGTACGTCTTTGCCACCGTGCTGGGGTTCGTGGCCATCGTGCTCATCTGGAACACGATCCGCACCGCCATGTTCGCCCGTCGGCGCGAGATCGAGGTGATGAAGCTCGTCGGGGCCACCAACTGGTTCATCCGGCTGCCGTTCATGCTCGAAGGGCTGGTGCAGGGCCTCGTCGGCGCTGCGGTGGCCTGCCTTGGCATCATCGGGGTGAACTGGGCCTGGGAGACCAAGGTCATCGACAACCTGAGCGTTGCCGAGCTCAAGGCACTCGTCGCGACCAGTGGTCAGCTCCAGTTCACCTGCATCCTGGTGCTCCTGGCGGGAACGCTCGTCGGTGCCGCCGGGTCCGGCTTCGCCGTCACTCGCTTCCTCGACGTCTGATCGGCGAGCGGGCGCGGGCGGCTAACCGGCGGCGAGCGCGAGCGCTGTCTCGATCAGGCCGATCGTGACGACTGCATCGCGGGGGTCGACCGGTACCGGGCCGGTGCCCCTGACCGCGGCCGCCATGGCGGCGTAGTAGCGCTCGTAGCAGCCGGGCAGGATCGGGACCTGGCGCAGCTCCCCGTCGATTCCGATCGTGGCCGGGCTGCCCTCGGGCCCGATGCCCCAGCGGGCGTCGCCGGGGACCATGCCGCCCTTGCTCTGGTCCTCCTGCACGTCGAGGCCGAACGTGGTGAAGGCACCGCGGTCGCCGAGCACCCGGAACCGGGGGCCTTTCTGCGCCGCCAGCACCGATGTCGACAGGTGCGAGATCACGCCCCTGGCGTGGCGCAGGGCCACGAACACGTCGTCGTCGGCCTTGGTGCCGGGGCGGCGGCGGTCGACCTCGGCCTGTAGCGAGTCCACGGGGCCGAACAGCATCACCGCCTGGTCGATGAGGTGGGACTGCAGGTCGAACATGATGCCGCCCGCTTCGGCCTGATCGCCCCGGTCGCGCCAGGTCGAGCCGACCTGGGGCCGCCACCGCTCGAAGCGCGATTCGAAGCGGTGCACCGCCCCGATCTCGCCGCGATCGATCACGCCTTGCAGCGTGAGGAAGTCACCATCCCAACGCCGGTTCTGGAACACGCTGAGCAGGACCTTTCGATCGTCAGCCAGCGTGACGAGCTCGGCACCTTCGGCGGCGGTCGGCGTGAAGGGCTTGTCGACCACGGTGGCGATGCCGGCCTCGATGGCCTGGCGGGCCAGGGGCACGTGGAACCGGTTGGGCGTGGCGACGACGACGAGGTCGAGCCCCCCGGCGGCGAACAGCTCGTCGCTCGTGGCGTGCACCGCCGCCTGCGGGTAGCGGGCGTGCGCCTGCTGCTGACGCCCGCCGTCGGACGTGACGATCGCCGCCACCGTCAGCCCCGGCGTCGCCTCGATGAGAGGGGCATGGAACACCTGGCCGGCCAGGCCGAAGCCGAGAACGCCCACCCGGAGGTCATCGTCACCGTTGCTCATCGGCCCAGTGAAGCAGGGCCGCGTCGTCTGGGGCGTCGTGTAGCAGGATCATGCTACTTTTGTAGCATGACTCGCACACGCGTGAGCACGACGGTCGACCAGGAGGCGCTGGCGGCGGCGCGGGCCCTCGGACTCGGTTCCGACGCGACCATGTTGGACGCGGCCCTCGATGCCTTGCTCGCGGCTCACCGCGCCGCTGAGCTCGACGCCGCCTATGGCGCCTACGACCGTGCTCCACTGGACGAGCCCGACGCGTGGGGCGACCTCGAGGCGTTCCGCGAGGCGCTGCATCGGACCGGACGTCGTCCGCGCCGTGCGTCATGACACCGCAGCGTGGCGAGCTGTGGTGGTGCGAGATCGCCGACGTCGGCCGTCGCCCCTGCGTCGTTCTCACGCGGGACGCGGCGATCCCGCGCCTGCGGCGGGTGCTCGTCGCCTTGGCCACCACGACCGTGCGGCGCCTCCCGAGCGAAGTCGCCCTCGAGCCGGGTGAGGATCCCGTGCCGCGGCGGTGCGTGCTGAACCTCGACGTGCCCGAGACCGTTCCGATGGCGCTCCTGACGCAGCGTCTCGGCCGGCTGAGTGACGAGCGAATGCGGCAGGTGTGTGCGGCCCTCGCCGTTGCCGTCGACTGCCGTTAGGTCACGTCCTCGCGCTCGAGGAAGGTGGCGTGGAGCTTGAGGGCGAGCACGGCGAGCTGCGTCGCGTTCGCCGGGGGCAGCTCGTCGGGCGGGACGTCTCGGCGCTGGCGGAGGTGGACCGCCGCAGCACGCACGGCCTGGTGGAGGATCTCGTCGCGCTCGGTGGGAAAGGTGAACCGCCATCGAGTGGAGCGTTCGCTGATCAGGATCTTCTCGGGATCGTCGAGATCGACGCCCGCGGCCGGGAAGATCCGGCAGTCATAGGTGCGACACGTGCGGGGCCGGTGCTCGTAGATCGAACAGGTGTTGTCGATCAGCATCGGGCAATGCCCATGCTGGTCGTAGCCCATGAGGACGTGCCCTCGGGGCGAGCGCGGCGCAGGGAACAGCAGCTCCGCAGGGATCTGAGCGAGCGTGTCGGTCTCGTCGGGTCCGATGTGGATGAACTGCGATGCGGTGCAGCAGGCCGTGCAGGTGCCGCAAGGTACGTCCGAGGTGCCCTCGCCTCGGATCGCCGCCTGGATGCCGGTGAGCCAGGGGCCGAAGTCGCCCGCGTCCAGGTCACCTTCGTGGTGTGAGTTGCGATCGGCCATCACTGGTCCTCAGACGACGATCAGTAGGACGGTCGGGTCGAGTCGAGTCAGACCATCAGGGTCCGATGTGACCACCCGCTGGCTGGTTCGGCGAGCGCAGACCACCACGTGGGCATCGACGACGTCGGTGGTGCCGGAGGTGGCGAGGAGCCGGCCGACGTGCACGGCATCGACCCGGTCGAGGCTGACGACGTCGGTCGTCGGCTGGCGGATCAAGCGTGACAGGCGAGTCTGGCGTTCGGGCCTCCGGATCGCCTGCGACAGCACCGACGCGGGAACGGTGATCTGGCTGTTGGTCTCGATCGCTCGGGCCAGCAGCACGAGCACCCGGCGATCGTCTTGATCGAGGGCGATCAGTCCACCCGCATCGAAGATGATCCCGGCCATCAGGCGGCCCGCCGCCGGCGCTTCTTGCGAACCCCGAGTGCCTCGTCGGCCCACGCCTTCTCGGCCGATGACAGCGGGCCGCCGGTCTGGTCCAGGGCCTGGGCCAGCAACGCACCCCACCCAGCCACGTCGTCGAGGGCGACGTCGACTGCGTGCTGCAGGAACCCAGAGATGCTGGCGGCTTGGCCGGACTCGACCAGGGCGCGAATCTGCGCAACCTGCTCGACGCCGAGGGTGACCGTCACCTTCTTCGTCGCCATACCAATCACCATACTTGTCCGGCTGAGGACGAGAGCCTCTGGTCGGCAGTGGCAGCCCGGAGCGCGGTCGCGTCGATCGTGACCATGGACGGGCGTGCGACGATCGGGGGATGCATCGTCTGTCGCGTGAGCTGTGGCGGGTCGTCGAGCCCTACCACCAGCTGGCCTACCGCTCGCCAGAGGCGGTTGCCGCGTATGCCGCGGTGGGCCTCGTTCGTCCCGACCACCAGTACTTCGGGAGCCGCCTCGCCGCGCTGGGGCCCGTCGGCACGAGGGTGGCGGTAGCGGTGCTGTACGGCTTCTCGCCGGCCTACGTGGCCCGGGCAGTGCCCGAGGTGTGGACCCGCGCTGCTCCGCCCGACGTGACGGCGGCGCGCCTCGCCGGTGCCGGCGCCACGTTGCGCCGGGTCCTCGATGACGAGGTCGACTCGATGGCCATGGCCGAGGCCGCCGAGCTGGCCCGGGCGATGGCCGAGGCAGCCGATCTGGCGGGCCGCCCGCTGGCGGCCGCGCATGCCGATCTGCCCTGGCCCGATCCCCCCGGACTGGTGCTGTGGCACGCCTGCACGATCCTGCGCGAGCACCGGGGCGACGCGCACTGGGCTGCCACGTCGGCCGAGGGCCTCGATGCTGTCGAGTGCCACGTTCTCCATGCCGCCGACGGCGCCATGCCGGCCGACCTGCTCCAGCGCGTCTCGGGGTGGGACGACCACGCATGGTGGGCCGGTGTCGATCGCCTGTGCAGTCGGGGGCTGCTGGTCGAGGGCGACCACCGCGGCCTCGGTCTCGTCATCACCGAAGCCGGCCAGGCGGCAAAGCTGCGCGTCGAGTACGCCACGGATCGGGCGGCGGCGCAGCCGGTGGCCGCGGTGGGGATCGATCGTGCCGAGCGGCTGAGGGTGCTCATGCGGCCTTGGGCCACCGCCATCATCGAGGCCGGCGTGGTGGGTGCCTGGAAGGTGCGTGAGGAGCTCTGGCGCGACCTGCCCGCACCGGGCTGAAGCGCGAGCGCGCCACATCGATTGCGATCCGCGGCGTGAGCGAGTCTCATCGGCGGTCGCATGACTCGGGCGAGGGTGCCCGTTAGCCTGCGACCGTGGAACCTCACTTTGACGTCGCCGGCTTCCTGATCGAGCGCCGAGGAGCGATCCTCGACAGGGCGGGCACCGAGGTGGCGAGCCGGCGGTTGCCCCACTACGAGGCGGCGGGCACGGATGAAGTGGGTCATCGGCTGGCCTCGCTGTTCGACGTCGTGGTGGTCTGTGCGGCAGACAAGCACCTCGACCCCGCACTCGCCCGCGCCGACACCATCGCCGCCGAGCGTCAGCAGAGCGGCCACGACCTCAGCGAGCTGCAGCGGGCGATCAACGCGCTCGAAGAGCAGCTCTGGCAGGCGGTGATCGACGACGCTCCGCCCGATGCTCAGGGCTACGCGCTCGGCGTGGTGTCCACGATCCTCGGTGCCCTGAAGGATCGGCTGGCGTGCGCCTACGTCTCGCGGGCGGCGTCCAAGCCGACGCGGACCATTCGCATCGACGAGCTCTTCAAGGGATCGGCGGCCGGTCAGGTCTGAGCTGAAGCGAAGGCGCCGGCGAACCGTTCGAGCTCGCCGGCGATGTCAGGACCGGCGGGCTGGAACGCCACCTCGGTGATGCCCGCGGCCTGCCAACCGGCAATCCGATCGGCGAGCTGACCGCTGGTGAAGGCGACGTTGGCCATGGCATCGGCGGTGATGAACGGCCGGTCCCGTCCGGTGATGCCGACGAGGTGAAGGTCGTGGAGCTCGAGGTGGCGGCGGGCCTCGGGCACGGCGTCGATCTGCGCCTTCCACTCGGGACCGCCGGGCATGGCGTCGAGCACGGCCGGCGCCCACTCGTACATGGCGTGCAGACCCACCGCCGCGGCATGGCCGGCGGCGGCCACCGCCCGTGGGCTGTCGGGCGCCTCGCCGTCGTCGAGCACCGTGCACGGGGCGAGCATCGCCGCGATCGGGAAGCCGTCGGCGCCCGCCGGGTTGCCGGCCAGGAACACGCCGTCGCCGAGCTCGTGGGCCACGGCCATGCCCTTCGGGCCGCTGGCGGCGATGAGGATCGGCACGTCGATGGGTCGGGGTGGCGCGAATCCATCCGGGTGCATCATCGTCAGGAGGTGGCCCTCCCACTCGATCTCGTCGCCGCGCAGCAGCGCCTTCAGGCAGCGGACGTAGTCGGCCACCTTGGTCCACGCCATCGGCTTGCGGCCGAGGGTACGGGCCCCGGTGAAGCCACTGCCCACGGTGGCGGCCACGCGGCCCGGCGCCAGGCCGACGAGCGTGGCGATGGCGGCGGCGTTGGTCATCGGGTGGCGCAGGCCCGGCACGAGCACGCCCGGGCCGAGGCCGATGGTGCTGGTGCGCTCGGCGGCGAGGGCGAGGGTGACCCACACGTCGGGGTAGAGGGCGGGCGAGTCGTAGCACCACGCCCGCTGGTAGCCGAGCTGCTCCGCAATGGCGATGTGCTCGGGCGTGGCGGTCGAGGTGGCAAAGGCGCAGGCGAGGTCCACGGCCCTGCATCGTGCCACCTGGCCCCGCCGCCTGCCGCGCCCGGGTTCGCCGTTCGCGGCGAGAGGCCCCCCACGGTTACGGTGCGCGGGTGGACAACACCCAGATCGAGCTCGAGGTGGCAGACGGCATCGCCACCATCACGTTGAACCGGCCGGAGCAGCTCAACGCCTTCACCGGCACGATGATGAACGAGCTCATCGCCGCCTTCGACGAGACCGACGCCAACGACGACGTGCGCTGCGTGATCGTCACCGGCAAGGGTCGCGGCTTCTGCGCCGGGGCCGACCTGTCCGGCGGCGGCGACACGTTCAGTCGCGGCGGCGGGGGAGCGCAGGCCGGCCCGGACAACGTGCCCCGAGACGGCGGCGGCCTGGTTTCGTTGCGCATCTTTGAGTCCAAGAAGCCGGTCATCGCTGCGATCAACGGCCCGGCTGTCGGCGTGGGCGTCACGATGACGCTCCCCATGGACATCCGCCTGGCCAGCACGTCGGCCAAGATCGGCTTCGTCTTCGCCAAGCGCGGGATCGTGCCCGAGGCGTGTTCGAGCTGGTTCCTGCCCCGGGTCGTCGGGATCTCAAAGGCAGCCGAGTGGGTGTTCACCGGCCGGGTGTTCGGCGCCGACGAGGCTCACGAGGCCGGCCTCGTGCGCAGCGTCCACGCCCCTGACGACCTGCTCCCCGCGGCTCGTGCCATCGGGCGCGAGATCGCCGAGTCGACGGCGCCGGTGTCGGTCGCGCTGTCGCGCCAAATGCTCTGGCGCATGCTCGGCGCCGACCACCCGATGGAGGCCCACCGCGTCGACAGCCGCGGGATCGCCAGCCGCGGCCGCAGCGCGGATGCCCGCGAGGGCGTGACGAGCTTCCTCGAGAAGCGTCCAGCCGTCTACCCCGACAAGGTGTCCGATGGCCTTCCCGGCATCTTCCCGGGCTGGGTCGACCGCGAGTTCAGCTGAGCGAGCGCTTCTTGCGGATCAGGCTGAGGCCGTCCGCGATCGGCAACATGACGACGTCGACGCGATCGTCGGCGGCGACCATGTCGTTGAAGGCGGCGAGGGCAACGGTGTCGGTGTCGTCGGGCTTGGGATCGAGCACGCGGCCGGACCACAGCACGTTGTCGACCATGATCAGCGCTCCCGGGCGGAGCCGACGCAGCAGCTCGTCGTAGTAGGCCGCGTAGCTGGGCTTGTCGGCGTCGATGAAGGCGAGGTCGACGTGCTCGGTGTCGGGTAGGGCCTGCAGCGTGTCGAGGGCAGGGGCGATGCGCAGCTCGATCCGATCGCTGATGCCGGCCGCCTCCCATGCCCGGCGAGCCACGGCCGTCCACTCCTCGCTGACGTCGCAGCACAGGAGCCGACCGTCGGCGGGCAAGGCCCGGGCGATGCAGACCGACGAGTAGCCGGTGAAGGTGCCGATCTCGACGGCGAACCGAGCGCCGCTCAGGGCGACCAGGAGGCTCATCACGGCCCCTTGCTGCGCGTCGATCTGCATGATCGAACGCGGGCCCAGCGTGGCGGTGTCGGCGATCAGCCCCCTGAGGACGGCGTCAGGTTTGGGGGTCGTGTGCTCGGCGACGTAAGCAGCCACGGCGGTGTCGAGCCAAGGGACGTCAGGGTTGGAGGCCATCGTCGGACCGTACCGGGGCACCACTGGCGATGCTCGGGCGGTGCGGTGGTCGGTGGCTCGCCTGGGATGATGGGCCGGTGACGACCGAGGTGACCGTGTATGACGCGGCGGGCGGCATGGCGTTCTTCGAGCGGCTGGTCGATGCCTTCTACAGGCGCGTCCAAGACGATGCCGCGCTGCTCGCGCTCTACCCGCCACCGGCACCCGCCGATCTCGGGCCCGCCCGCCAGCGCCTCACGCTGTTCCTGGCGCAGTACTGGGGCGGTCCGACCACGTACAGCGACGAGCGTGGACATCCTCGCCTGCGCATGCGCCACGCGCCATTCGCTATCGACGAGGCGATGCGTGACCGGTGGCTGGCGTGCATGAGGGGCGCCGTCGACGACGTGGCCCCGCCGGCCGAGATCGAGACCGCCCTCTGGGGCTACGCCACGATGGCCGCCGAGGCCATGCGCAACGTCAGCTGACGGCCCGCCGGGAACGGGTCGAGCGAGACGCGGCGGCCGAGGTCGGCAGGACGGCGGCCAGCCGCTGCACGGCCCGCTTCGCATCGGCGGGCTCGAGGGCGGTGAAGCTCAGCCGGAGATGCGGCCCGGTCGGCTCGGCCGGGAACCAGGGCCGACCGGAGCTGACCACGATGCCACTGGCCAGGGCTTGGGCCGTGAAGGTCTCGTCGTCGATCCCGTCGGGGAGTCGCACCCAGAGGTGGAACCCTCCGTGGGGGACACCTGTGAGCGCGCTGGGGCCGAGCTCGGTCACGACCGCCTCGACGAGTGCGTCACGCCGGGCGCGCAGCACGCGACCGAGTCGGCGCACATGCGTCGGCCAGCCCGTGTGGGTGAGCAGCTCGAACGTGACCCGTTGGAGGTAGCCGCTGACGAACAGGTCCTCGACGACCCGGGCGGAGCGAAGGCGGCGAGCGGCAGCCCCACGGGCGGCCACGGCGCCGATGCGCAGGCCCGGTGCCGCCGCCTTGGTGAGCGAGCGGATGGCGATGACGTGGCCGGCCGAGTCGTGCTGGGCCAGGCTCGGCGGGGTGGGACCATCGAGGGCGATGTCGTGGGCCCAGTCGTCCTCGATCAGGAACGCGCCGTGCCGGGCGACCACGTGGAGGACGTCGTGGCGCCGCGGCGCCGACCAGGTCGCCCCCGTCGGGTTGGCGTAGGTGGGTTGGGCGTAGATGAGGCGAGCCCGGCTGGAGGTGAGCAGGGTGTCGAGCACGTCGGCATCAGGGCCGTCCGGTCCGCTCGGCCACGGGACCAGGGTGAGGCCGGCGCTGCGGGCGGCGGCCAGCGCACCGAGGTAGGTGGGGGATTCGACGATGACCGCATCGCCAGGACCGGCCAGCGCCCTGAACGCGGTCGCCAGGGCGGCCTGCCCGCCGGGGGTCACGACGACGTCGTTGGCAGTCACGCCACCACCGAGCTGGGTGGCGAACCACGCCCGCAGGTCGGCGAGGCCGTTGAGGGGGACCGTGTCCCACGGGCCGGGGCGTCGGAGCACGCGCTGGCCGGCGGCCCGCAGCACGTCGGTGGCCTGCAGCTCGAGGGGCAGGTAGCCGGTCGAGAGCACCAGGAGGTCGGCCGATCGCGGCTCGACGAGCCCTTCGAGCGAGGCCGTCTCGACCCGGGGGGCGCCGAGTGCTGCGGTCTGCCACGAGCGGTCGGCGGCGTTGGCGGTGACGGGAGCGGCCGTGAACGTGCCGGCGCCGGGCCGGGTCTCGATGAGGCCTTCGGCGACCAGTTGGCGCAGCGCAGCCTGGACGGTGACGGGGCCGACGCCGTGGTGGGCGGCCAGCTCTCTGGTGGAGGGCAAGCGCGTGCCGGGGGCGAGCCGCGAACAACGAGCGCGAAGGTCGGCGCCGACCCGTGCTGCACTGCTATCATCAACCATGACGGTTAACAGTAGCGCTACTAGCGCGGTCGGAGGACCGCTATCGGTCCCGATCCCCGCCTCGATCGGCCGCCCAGGGCACGATCGGCACGGCGCATCGGTGGCCACCCCCGCTTCGGCAGTGGCACTGGGCCTGCTGGCCGTGGTGGCGTTCTCGTTCTCGTTCCCGATGACTCGCGTGGCCGATCAGACCCTGAACCCGTTGGTCGTGGGGTTCGGCCGGGGCGCGCTGGGCGGCGTGGTCGCCGTTGCCATCTTGATCGTCGGCCGGGCGACACGTCCGACCCGGGTCGAGCTGCCGTCGCTGCTGTTCGTGGCCGGCGGCGTGGTCATCGGCTTCCCGGTGCTCACCTCCCTCGCGCTCCAGACCGTCGACGCCGCGCACGGCTCGGTCATCAACGGCATCCTCCCGCTCGCCACCGGTCTGGTCGCCGTGCTGCTCACCAAGGAACGGCGCCCGCGCGAGTTCTGGATCGCCGGTGTGGTGGGCTCGCTCGCGGTCGTCGCCTTCGCCTTCCGGCACGGTGCCGGCGGGCTGCAGGGCGCCGACCTGCTCCTGCTGGCGGCGGTCGTGCTCGGTGCGCTCGGCTACGCCCACGGCGGCCGCCTGGCCCGCCACCGCCCCTCGTGGCAGGTCATCTGCTGGGGCCTCGCTCTGGCCCTGCCTGTCACGGTCGTCGGGTTCGGCTCTGCCGCCACCGCGCACGGCTTCGCCCCCAGCCCGGCCTCGTTGGGCGCCTTGCTGTACCTCGCCCTCATCAGTCAGGTGATCGGCTTCTTCGCCTGGTACCACGCCCTGGCCGTCGGTGGCATCGCCCGCATCGGCCAGCTCCAGCTCATCCAGTCGCCGCTCAGCCTGGTGTGGGCGTCGCTGCTGCTCGGCGAGGTGCTCGAACCGGGCGCTGTGCTGACGATGGCGGTCGTTCTGGTGGCCGTCGTGGCCGGTCAGCGCGCCAGCCAACGGGCCAGCCCGCGCCCTGCGTCCATCGACGTCAGGGTCGTGGCCCCCAGCCTTCGCTGAGGTCGATCGTGACGCTCGTCGCCCAGCTTGGCGTGGTCGGCGATTCAGCCTGACTGATCCCCACCGCCAGCTTCGGATTCTCGGTGCCTTCAGTCGCATGGCTGCGACTGAGAGCACCGAGCATGGTGGTAGCGAATGCCGGTGGCCGGGGTCGGGCTGGCCGCCGTGGCCCGTGGCCCGTGGCCGGTGTCGGGGCGGCGTGTTGCGGTGGCCGGGGCGGCGCAGGGGTCGTTGGCCGGAGCGACTGGGCGGTGAACCGACGGGGTTGGTCAGAGCACTTCGTTGAGGCTGCCGGAGCGGAAGCCGTCGAGGTCGAGGGTCACGTACCGGTAGCCGGCGGCTCGGACCGCAGCGCTGATCTCGACCCGCTGCTCGACGGCCCGGGCCAGCTCGGCGGCCTCGACCTCGATGCGAGCGACGTCGCCGTGATGGCGAACCCGCAGCTGCCGGAAGCCGAGGCGCCGCAGCGCGTGCTCGGCGCGATCGACGGTGGTGAGCGTGCGCAACGTCACCGTGGTGCCGTAGGGGATGCGCGAGGCGAGGCATGCGGCGGCGGGCTTGTCCCAGGTGCGCAGGCCGAGCTCGAACGACAGGGTCCGCACGTCGTGCTTGCTGAGCCCGGCCTCGACCAGGGGGAAGCGGGCACCGCGCTCGGCCGCCGCCCGCTGGCCGGGCCGGTGGTCGCCGAGGTCGTCGACGTTGACGCCCAGCACGACGGTGGCGTTGGCGGCCGCGGCAATCGGGGCGAGCACGTCCATCAGCTCGGCTTTGCAGTGGTAGCAGCGATCGGGGTCGTTGACCTGGTACGCGGCGTTGGCCAGCTCGTCGGTGGTCACGGCCGACCAGTGCAGGCCCCACTCTTCGGCCAGGGCGCGGGCATCGGCCTCTTCATCGCCGGCCAGTGACGGCGAGACCGCGGTGACGGCGACGGCCGAGGCGGCCAGCTCGTCGTGCGCGACCCAGGCCAGCAGCGCCGAGTCGGCGCCCCCGCTGAACGCGACGACCACCGAGCCGAGGTCGCGCAGCGCAGCTCGCAAGGCCGGGAGCTTGTCGATCGCGATGCTCATCGCTGGGTCATGCCCGGGCCCGCTCGATGCGGTGGAGCAGTCGCACGACGGCGCAGGCCGCGCCGAAGCCGTTGTCGATGCCGACCACGCTGACCCCCTGCGCGCACGAGGCGAGCATGGCGAGCAGCGCGGTGATGCCCTCGAAGCTCGACCCGTACCCGACGCTCGTGGGGACGGCAACGATCGGCGCCGCGATCGCACCACCCACGATGCTGGCCAGCGCGCCCTCCATGCCGGCCACCACCACCACGGCATCGACGCTGGCCAACGCCTCTTGGTGGTCGAGGAAGCGGTGCAGCCCGGCCACACCGATGTCGGTGACGAGCGTCGGGGCGTAGCCATAGGCCCGCAGCGTGGCCACGCACTCGTCGGCCACCGGCAGGTCGGCGGTGCCAGCGGTCAGAACAGCTACCGCGCCCGCTCGCGCTCGGGCCGGTCGCCAGGTGACCGTGCGCCCGATCACGCGCCCGCCCGGGTTTCGGGCGCAGGCGGTGGCGATCTGCTCGGGCGTGGCTCGGGTGAGCAGCACTGGTCCGTGACCCCCCTCGGCGAGGAGCTCGGCCACGATCGAGGCGCACTGCTCGGTCGACTTCCCCGGGCCATACACCGCCTCGACCAGGCCGATGCGCTGCTCGCGCCCGTGGTCGAGACGCCACGCGGTCATGGCGTGGTCACGCGATTGGCGGCCAGCCAGTCGTCGACGAGGGCCTCGACGAAGGCGCGAGTCAGCGGCTTGATGGCCAGGAAGCGCTGGTACACCATCGGTCCGATCAGCTGGGCCGATGATCGTTGTGGATCAACGGTCGGGCGCAACGAACCGCGCTTCTTGCCGTTGCGGACGAGGCTCCGGATCCCTGCTGTCGACTCGGCCATCAATTGCGCAGAGAGCGCTGCCATGTCCGGATCGACCATGCCCCGGTCGACCAAGGCCGCTATGGCGCGGGTCCGACCGCCGTCGTTCATGGTGAGCCGGATCAGCTCGAGCTCGTTCAGGAGGTCAGCTCGCAGGTCGCCGGTGGGGGCGACGTGGAGCCGGGGCTCGACGCCTTGCAGGACGTCGTGCAGCAGGTCTCTTGCTTCGGGCCAGTGCCGGTAGATGGTGGCGCGACCGACCCCGCTACGTTCGGCCACCTTGACATGGGTGACGGCGTTCCAGCCATCCTCGGCCAGGAGCTGAGCCGCCGCGGTGAGCACGGCCGCGCGACTGCGCGTGACTCGGGGATCTTCAGGCATGGGACCGAGGGTACCGGCCCCGGTCGTCGCGTCAGAAGTGCAGATGGCCCTTCGTCGGTCACGGGACGAGGGGCCGCAGCCACGCTGGGAGCCGGACTGGTCGCCCCAGCGGATCGACCCCGCCGTGGACCGTGACGGCGGTGGCCCTGACCTCGCCGTCGACGCTCAGCAGGTAGCCGAGCTGGAACGAGGCTCGGGCCACGGAACCGACGATGACGCTCACGGTGACCTCCTCGTCGGAGCGCAGCGGCCGGTGGTAGCGCACGAACACCTCGAGCACCGTGAAGTCGACCCCCTCGGCCCGGACGTCGACGTACGGGTGACCAACGGCGCGGAGGTAGGCGACCCTGGCTTCTTCGAGGTAGGGGAGGTAGGCGGCGTGGTGGACGATGCCCATGGCGTCGGTCTCGGCGAAGCGGACTCGCACCACGTGGGCAAAGGGGTAGGCGCCCGCGTCGAGCGGCGGTTCGTAGGAGAGGCGCACGAGAACGGCACCGTATCGGCGGGCGGTGAGGCGCTAGACCATCGACGTGCCGCACGAGCCCGCCGCCCCGCCCATCCCGCGAGCGTCGCGGATGGCCTCGCTCAAGTCCTCTGCCATCCGTGATCTTCTGGCGTTGACGCAGCAGCCGCACATGATCTCGTTGGCGGGGGGGTTGCCCGCCCCCGACTCGTTCCCGGTCGAGTCGTTGCGGGCCGTCACCGATCGCGCCTTCGCCGAGCGTCCGCTTGCCCTGCTCCAGTACTCGACCACCGAAGGATCACCCGAGCTTCGCGAGTGGGTGGCCGAGCAGGCCACGGCCGATCGCGGCGGCCCGGTTCACGCCGACCAGGTGCTGATCACGCATGGGTCGCAGCAGGCCCTCGACCTCGTGGCCAAGGTGTTCATCGACCCTGGCGTGACGGTCGCCATCGACGAGCCGGGGTACGTCGGCGCCATCCAGGCCCTGTCGGTGTTCGAGCCGCGGTTCCTCCCCATCCCTGTCGATCGTCACGGGATGGACGTGGCGGTGCTGGCCGATCTCCTCGCCGCCGGCGAGCGGCCCCGCCTCGTCTACACGGTCGTCAACTTCCAGAACCCGAGCGGCAGCACGCTCTCGCTCGAGCGCCGCATCCACCTGGGCGAGCTGGCCGATCGCTACGGGTTCCTCGTGATCGAAGACGATCCCTACCGCGCTCTGCGCTTTCGCGGCGAGCAGTTGCCGTCGGTGGCGACGTTCGGCAAGAACGTGATCGCCTGCGGCACGTTCTCGAAGCTCGTCGTGCCCGGCATGCGCATCGGCTACGTCGTCGCGCCTTCCTGGCTGCGCGAGGACCTGGCCAAGGTCAAGCAGGGCGCCGACCTGCACACCTCGAGCTTCGGCCAGGTGCTGCTCAGCGAGCTGGTCCGCCAGCCCGGTTGGATCGCCGAGCACACGGACGTGCTCGTGCGCATCTACGGCCAGCGAGCCGATGCGCTCTGCGATGCGCTCGAGCGCCACGTCGGCGACCGGCTGACGTTCGAGCGCCCCGATGGCGGCATGTTCTTGTGGGCATCCCTCACCGGCGACCACACGGCCCGCGAGCTGTTCACCGCCGCCCTCGACGCGGGCGTGGCCTTCGTCCCCGGTGACGCGTTCTACACGGGCGAGCCGGATCCCAGGACGCTGCGGCTCAGCTTCTCGACGGCCTCCCCCGTCGAGCTCGACGAGGGCGCCCGCCGCCTGCGTGTCGCCCTCGACGCCGTCGAAGGGGTCTGACCCGGATGGGACCGGATCTGGCGAGCGGGAGTGCAGTGAGTGCGCTGCACACTCGCCACTTCCTCGGTCACCTCTCGGTCATGAGGAGGTTCGAGGCTGGTGCACTCCCAGGTTTCTCCCAGCTGGCGCTCAGCACCCTCGGAAGCCTGTGAGCGAGCATGGGCGACCATGAGCGCCAGCCCCACCTCCTCCGCTGGCGGCGAGGCCCGCATCCTCGTCGTCGACGACGAGCCCAACATCGCCGATCTCCTGACCACTGCCCTGCGCTTCGTCGGCTTCGAGGTGCGCAGCGCATCGACGGGGCGCGAGGCCCTCGTCACGGCTGCGGCGTGGTCGCCCGAGCTCGTCCTGCTCGACGTGATGCTGCCGGACCTCGACGGCTTCGAGGTGTGCCGGCGGCTGCGGGCCGACGGCGATCGCGTGCCGGTGATCTTCCTCACTGCGCGCGATGCAACCGAGGACCGCGTGCATGGCCTCACCATTGGCGGCGACGACTACGTGCCCAAGCCCTTCAGCCTCGAAGAGGTCGTGGCCCGGGTGCGGACGGTGCTGCGCCGGCTCCGTGGCGTCACCGACGAGGGCGAGCGGCTGCGCTTCGCCGACCTCGAGCTCGACGAGGACCGCCGCCAGGTGTGGCGGGCCAGCGTGGCCATCGAGCTGTCGCCCACCGAGTACAAGCTGCTGCGCTACCTGCTGCTCAACCCCAACCGCGTGCTGTCCAAGGCGATGATCCTCGACCACGTGTGGGACTACGACTTCGGTGGTGACGGGGCCGTGGTCGAGACCTACATCAGCTACCTGCGCAAGAAGGTCGACAAGTTCGACCCGCCGCTGATCCACACCCTGCGGGGCTTTGGCTACAGCCTGCGGTTGCCGCAGTGATGAAGGGGATCAGCTTGCGGACGCGGCTGGTGGCAGGGCTGCTCGTGCTCGTCGCCGCCGCACTGGTCGTGGTGGGCATCGTGTCGGTCACTGCGCTGCGGTCGTACCTCTACGACCAGGTCGACGAGCAGCTCGACCGGGCGTCCGGTCCCGGTCTCGGTTTCCTTCGCCCGGGGCTCGCCCCACCGGCCGTGCCGGGCTCGACCACCTCCAACCGTGGGCCGGGTCCGAACCAGCTCTACATCGAGCTGCGCACCAGCGCCGGCGAGACCGTCAGGGTCTTCCCGCTCGAGCGGGGCTCAGTGCAGGAACCCGCGCCCAAGGTGCCCGAGATCGACCCGACCGTGCCCGGACGAACGCACCACGACGTCGGGGCCGTCGACGGCTCGCTCCCGTACCGCCTGCTCGTCGTCACCCGGCCCGGCGAAGGCACGGCGATCTTCGGGGCCTCGTTGCAGGGTGTGCAGGACGCCACCCGCCGGCTGATCCTCGTCGAGGTCATCGCCGGGTTCGGCGTCCTGCTGCTCGTCGGGATCTTCGCAACGGCCTTCGTACGCCTCGGGTTGAAACCGCTCGACGACATGGCCGACACCGCGGGGGCGATCGCAGCCGGCGACCTGACGCAGCGGGTCAAGGAGGACGATCCCCGCACCGAGGTGGGCCGCCTCGGTGGCGCCCTCAACACGATGCTCGGCCAGATCGAGGGCGCCTTCGCCGAGCGCACCGCGTCGCAGGAGCGCCTCCGGCGGTTCGTGGCCGACGCGGGTCACGAGCTGCGCACCCCGCTGACGTCCATCAGGGGGTACTCGGAGCTGTACCGCAACGGGGCCGTCACCGCTGGCGAGCCGCTCGACCGAGCCATGAGCCGCATCGAGTCCGAGGCGGGCCGCATGGGCGTGCTCGTCGACGACCTGCTCCTGCTGGCCCGCCTCGACCAGGGCCGGGCGCCGGCGAGCGACCCGGTCGACCTCGTCGCCGTCGTCGCCGACTGCGTGTACGACGCGCTGGCCGTCGAGCCCGATCGCCAGCTGGCCACGGCCGTGCCTGACCACCCGGTGGTGGTGCTCGGCGATGCTCTCCGGCTGCACCAGGTGCTGGCCAACCTGCTGGCCAACGTCCGAGTGCACACGCCGAGCGCCGCCTCCGCCGAGGTCGGTCTGACGATCGACGGGTCCTGGGCCGTGCTCACCGTGCGGGACCACGGTCCCGGCATGGAGCCCGAGGTGGCTGAGCATGTCTTCGAGCGGTTCTTCCGCGCCGACCCCGCCCGCACCCGCCAGCACGGCGGGGCCGGCCTGGGGCTGGCGATCGTGGCCGCCATCGTCGAGACCCACGGCGGCTCGGTGACCCTCGTGAGCGCGGTGGGACAGGGATCCAACTTCATGGTGCGTCTCCCCCTGGCCCCGGCACCGATTCCCGTGCAACTCACATCTGACTCACAGGTAACCGCCATGTTGGGGGCGCACGCTCAACGGTGATGCGCACACGACTGTCTCTCGCTCTCGTCCCGGCCGCCCTCGCCCTCGTCTTGAGCGCCTGCAGCGGAGGAGGTGGAGCGACGGTGTCGGCCGCGGTGGCCACCACGGCCGCACTCGGTACCGGTACGACCGTGGCAGGCTCGGGCGCCACCGCCGACCAGCAGGCCGCTCGCCAGGCCTACACGGACTGCCTCGCCAAGAACGGCGTGACGATCACCGGCCGCGGCGGCTTCGGCGGCGGCCAAGGTGGCCAGCCAGGCCAGCCTGGCCAGCCGCCGACCACGGTGGCTGGGGGAGCGCCCGCCACCACGATCGACCCGGTCAAGCTCCAGGCCGCTCAGGCGGCGTGCGCGTCGCTGCGACCGGTGGGGGGCTTCGGTGCCGGTGGCAACGCCGCCGGCCGTCAGGCCTTCCAGGCCTACCTGAGCTGCCTCAGCGATCACGGCGTGGTGATCCCGACGACCACCACGGTGGCCGGGGCGACCACCGTGCCGGGAGCCTTCCCCGGAGGGCCCGGTGGCGTCGGCGGCCGTCAGCAGTTCGACCAGAACGATCCCACGTTCCAGGCCGCCAACAAGATCTGCGCGGCGTTGCTCCCTGCCCGTGCGAACGGTGCTGGCGCCACGACCTCGACGACGACCAACGGTTGAGCAGGAGCTGACATGCAGCGATCCAGAGTGATCCTGAACGGCGCGCTCGCGGCCGCGGTGGTCGGCGCGGGCTTCGTCGGTTGGAGCAACCTCGGGGCTTCGGCATCATCCACGTCGTCGGTGACGACAGCCAAGGTCACCCGGGGCAACGTCTCGTCGACCGTGTCGGCGTCGGGCAACCTGCAGAGTGCCCAGTCGGTGTCGCTCAGCTTCCCCACGGCCGGGACGGTCACCGAGATCGACGTCAAGCAAGGCGATCTCGTCACCGTGGGGCAGGTCCTGGCCACGATCGACAGCACCGTGCAGCAGGCTTCGGTGCAGACCGCGCAGGCGTCCCTCGACTCTGCCGGGGCTTCGCTCGCTACGTTGCGGGCCGGACCCACTTCGCAGGTCAAGGCGCAGAACGCGACGTCGGCCTACCAGGCGTCATTGAGCGTGCAGAACGCCCACACGGCGATCGCCAATGCACAGGCGACGGCAGCGATGAGCGCCAACCAGTACGCCCTGTCCGTCAGCCAGGCGCAGCAGTCGTTCGACTCGGCCACCGTGCAGGCCGCCGCCGACACGGCCACGACCGCGGCGGCCGTGACGGCCGCGCAGACGGCGCTCGATGCGTGCCTCGCCCAGCCTGGTCCGCCTCCGTGCCTGCTCGAGCAGCAGGCCCTCACCCAGGCGCAAAGCAACCAGACGCAGACCGCGCAGAAGAACCAGCAGGCTGTGACGGCCTCGACCAACGCTCTGAACAACGCCAAGCAGAGCCAGTCCGCCGGCCAGCTCCGCGACCAGCAGTCGATCACCTCGGCGCAGAGCCAGCTGACGTCGGCGCAGGCCGCCTACGCATCGACCCTGGCCGGCAACGCCGCCAAGGTGGTGCCGGCCACGGCGGCGCAGCTCGCTCAGGCCGAGGCCCAGGTGGTCAGCGCTCAGGCCCAGCTGATGACGGCCCAGAAGAACCTCGCCGCCACCACCCTGGTCGCCCCTGAAGGGGGCACGGTCGCCAGCGTCAACGGGACCGTGGGGCTGCTGTCAAGCTCGACGTCGGCCACGTCGTCGGGTTCGGGTTCGGCGACGACCTCGGCCAGCGCCTTCGTCACCCTGACCGACCTGGCCACGCTGCAGGTGAGAGCGGGCTTCAGCGAGACCGACGCCGTGAACGTCAAACCCGGCCAGCCGGTGGCCGTCACGCTGTCGGCGCTCACCGGTGTGCGGCTGAACGGCACGGTCACCTCGATGGACACCTCCTCGACGCTCGTGAGCAACGTCGTCACCTACTACGCGCTCGTCACGCTCACCGAGACCAACGCCTCGGTGAAGCCAGGGATGACGGCCAACCTGGTCGTCACGATCAACGCGAAGACCGAGGTGCTCACCCTGCCCTCCACGGCAGTGACCGGCCGCGGCAGCAACGCGACCGTCACGGTGGTGGACGCCAAGGGCGTCCAGACGCCGACCCAGATCACCGTCGGGCTCCGCGGTGACAACGCCGTCGAGATCACCGGCGGCGTCAACGAGGGCGACACGATCGCCGTGCGGACGGCGGCCACCGCCACCCGCACCGGCACTGGCAACACCCCGATCCCCGGGGGAGGGAACTTCCCAGGCGCGGGCGTTGGTGGCGGCATCGGGGGGCGGGGATGAGCGAACTACGACGGCGGCGGCCGGTCATCATGGTCGATGGCGTAACGAAGACGTACGGCAGCGGTGAGACGTTGGTGCGCGCTCTCCAGGGGGTGACGTTCACCATCGAGCGAGGCGACATGGTGGCCATCATGGGCGCCTCGGGGAGCGGCAAGAGCACCCTCATGAACATCATCGGCTGCCTCGACGTCGCCACGACCGGCACCTACGAGCTCGACGGCACCGACGTCCGTGACCTTGATGACTTCCAGCTGGCCCAGGTCCGCAACCGCAAGATCGGCTTCGTGTTCCAGAGCTTCAACCTCATCCCCCGTACGAACGCCCTGATGAACGTCGAGCTGCCCCTCATCTACGCCGGCATGAAGCGAGCGGAGCGGCGACAGCGGGCCGAGGAGGCGCTGGTTGCAGTGGGGCTGGCCGACCGGCTCACCCACCTGCCGTCAGAGCTGTCCGGCGGGCAGCAGCAGCGGGTGGCCATCGCCAGGGCCATCGCCAGCAACCCGGCGCTGATCCTGGCCGACGAACCAACCGGCGCGCTCGACAGCCACTCGTCGACCGAGGTGCTCGACTTGTTCCAGGGGGTCAACGACACCGGTCGCACGGTCGTGCTCATCACCCATGAAGACGAGGTAGCCCGACGAGCGAGGCGGGTGATCCGCCTCAGGGACGGATCGATCATCGACGACCATCGCCAGGCTCCGACGCTCAAGGCGGTGCCGGCATGAACTTCGAGAGCGCCCGCATCGCGCTGCAGGGCATCAACGCCAACCGTCTCCGATCGGTGCTGACGATGCTCGGCATCATGATCGGCGTCGCCGCCGTCATCATCCTCGTGGCGGTGGGCAGCGGCTCCGCAGCGGCCAACCGCAAGCGCCTCGAGGCGCTTGGCAGCAACACGCTGACCGTGCTGCCCGGGGGCTTCGGCCAGGGCGCCCGCGGCGGCACGCAGAGCAGGCGCGTCCAGATCACCGACGGTGACGTCGCCGCACTGGCCGACCCGACGCAGGCGCCGAGCATCTCGGCCGTCGTGCCCTCGGTCAGGATCGCCAACGTGGTGGTCAGCTACAACGGCGCCTCGACCACGCCGGCCCAGGAGCTCGGCACGACCGCCAGCTTCGCCCCGGTGCGCAACTACCCGGTCAAGACCGGCTCGTTCATCACCGCTGACGACGAGGACAACCACAGTCGCGTCGTGGTGCTCGGGACCTCGGTGGCCAAGAACCTCCTCGGCGACGCCACGGCCGACCCGAGCTCGATGCTCGGGGCCACGGTGCAGGTCGGGGCCGGCCAGTACACGGTGATCGGCACCTTTGAGTCCAAGGGATCCAACGGGGCCCAGGACCAAGACGACATCATCGTGATGCCGATGTCGACCGCCCGTGACGCGCTCGTCGGCAACACGGGCACGGTCGATGGGTTGACCGTGCAGGCCAAGAACCGGGCCGCCACCGACACCGCGCAGAACGAGATCACCTCGATCCTGGCCGCCCGCCACCGCACGACGACCACGAGCAGCTTCCAGGTGCTGAACCAGGCGTCGCTGCTGGCCACGCAGGACGCCTCGAACCGAACCTTCACCGTGCTGCTCGGCACGGTGGCGGCCATCTCGCTGCTCGTCGGCGGGATCGGCGTGATGAACATCATGCTCGTGACCGTGACCGAACGGACCCGTGAGATCGGCATTCGCAAGGCCATCGGGGCTCAGCGAAGCCACATCCTGGGCCAGTTCATGGTCGAGGCGGTGCTGCTCACGATGCTCGGCGGGTTGCTCGGCGTTGTCGTCGGCCTGCTCGGCTCGCAGTTCACGATCGTGGGCGTGGAGCCCATCGTGGCGCCCTACTCGATCGTCTTGGCCTTCGGAGTGGCTGTGCTGATCGGGCTGTTCTTCGGCATCTACCCGGCCAACCGTGCCGCATCGCTGCGGCCCATCGACGCCCTCCGCTACGAGTGAGAAGCGAGCCTGCCATGACTGACTCGACCGACGTGACTGAGCCGACCGACCCGCGCGAGCTGGACGCGACCGCCCCTCGCCCGGTGCTCGCCGATCCGGCTGCCGTCGATGACGCGGCGCCCGATGACCTAGCGCCCGGCGACCTAACGCCCGATGACGTGGAGGACGACGACGAGGAGCCCTTCACGCCTCGGCCCCGCATCATGTCCAAGGTCACCTGGGGCCTCCTGCTGCTGCTCATCGGAACCGGCGGGTTCGCGGCCGGCGCCTGGATGCAGAGCAGCCAGGGCACGTCGGGCTCAGGGACGTCGGGCAACCTCGCCGCCCAGGTCGCGGCCATCGCACAGGCGCGCGGCGCAGGCGGGTTCGGCGGCGCAGGTGCGGGTGCGGGGACCGGCGCGGGTGCGGCGGCGACTGCTGCGGCCCGGGGGACCGTGAAGCTGGTCGACGGCGCGAAGGTCTACGTGGCCGAGGCCGCCGGGACCGTCACCATCGTGGTGACCGGGCCGACGGTGAAGGTGACGACGGCCAAGGCCGGCACGGTCGCCGACATCAAGGCGGGCGACACCGTGGTGGTTCAGGGGAGCACCGGTGCCGACGGCAACGTCCAGGCCACCTCGATCGCCGCCACGACACCCTGACCGCCTCGACGCCTCCTGACCCCGGCACCCCGACCGCCTCGATGCCTCCGGTCGTACGCTCGGCCGTGTGACGGACCGCAGCGAAGCCGAGGCGAGGCGCACCGAGCTCGACTCGATGGGATCCATCGAGGTCCCCGCCGATCGCTACTGGGGGGCGCAGACGCAACGGTCGCTGCTGCACTTCGCCATCGGCGACCAGCGCATGCCGATCGCCGTCGTGCGGGCTCTCGGGCTGGTCAAGGTGGCGGCGGCCCGGGTGAACGCTCGTCTCGGGGTCCTGGCCCCCGATCTGGCCGACGTCATCGAGCGCGCCGCCCGCGAGGTGGCTGACGGCCGGTTCGACGCTGAGTTCCCGCTGTCGGTCTGGCAGACCGGCTCAGGCACGCAGACGAACATGAACGTGAACGAGGTGGTCGCGGCACGGGCCAATGAGCTGCTCGGGCACGGCATCGGGGGCACCTCACCGGTCCACCCCAACGACCACGTCAACCGCTCGCAGTCGTCGAACGACACCTTCCCCACCGCCATGCACGTCGCCACGACGCGGGTGCTGATCGAGGACGTCCTGCCGCCGGTGAGGGCACTCCGCGCCACCGTCGCCGAGCGAGCCGAGCGCTGGGCCAGGGTGGTCAAGATCGGGCGGACGCACCTGCAGGACGCCGTGCCGCTGACGGTGGGCCAGGAGTGGTCGGCGTGGGCCGCGCAGCTCGACCACGCCATCGCCGGCATCGAGGCCGCCCTGCCTGCGGTGCACAGACTCGCCATTGGCGGCACCGCAGTCGGCACTGGCTTGAACGCTCCGGCCGGGTTCGGAGGGGCCGTCGCCGATGAGCTGTCGGTGCTCACCGGTGCGCCGTTCACGCAGGCCGAGAACCTCTTCGCCGCCCTCGCCGGCGAGGAGGCGATGGTGGGCGTCTCGGCTGCGTTGCGGGGCCTCGCAGTGGTGCTGCACAAGGTCGCTGAGGATGTGCGCTGGCTCGGTTCGGGGCCCCGAAGCGGCCTTGGTGAGCTGCGGCTGCCCGAGAACGAGCCCGGCAGCTCGATCATGCCGGGCAAGGTCAACCCGACGCAGAGCGAGGCGCTCATCATGGTGAGCGTGCAGGTGCTCGCCCTCGACGGTGCGGTGGCGACTGCCGGGGCGCTCGGTCACTTCCAGCTCAACACCATGCGCCCCCTCATCGCCTATGACGTGCTGACGATGGCCGGGCTCCTCGCTGGTGGCTGCGACGGGTTTCGCCGCCACTGCATCGAGGGCGTCGAGTTGGACGAGGCGCGCATCGGAGCGCTCGTCGAGCAGTCGTTGATGCTGGTGACCGCGTTGTCGCCGGCCATCGGCTACAACGCAGCGGCCGCGATCGCCCACGAGGCGCACGTGCGGGGCATCACGCTGCGCGAGGCCGCTGTAGCCAGCGGTCAGGTCACCGCTGAGCGCTTCGACGAGCTCGTCGACCCCCGCCGCATGATCCCCGGGCTCTGACCCAACCCGGTCCGAGCGAGCCCGGTCCCGGACCGCCACCCTGCGTTGGGTCGATGTCCGGCGGTGAGCGTGGCCGATCGACCCAACGGGTTCGGGGGTCTGCGGGCTGGGGTTGGGTTGGGTCGATGTCCGGCGGTGAGCGTGGCCGATCGACCCAGCGCGGGGTGACGAGCGTCGCGGTCAGGGGAGCTGGGCGGCCCAGGCTGAGGTCACGGTGAAGATCTGGCGGGCGCGGTCGACGGGGTCGGGCCACCGCTCGATCAGCGCGGCCGAGCGGATCTCGAGGCTGAACGGCGTCCCGGCGGGGTAGGCCGCGGCGAGCTCGGCGACGGGCATCTCGCCTTCCCCCGGGCAGGTCCGCAGATCGAGTGCCTCGTGCACCAGGCCGCGGATGTCGTCTCGCGCGGGGCCCATCGCCGGGCCGTCGCACAGCTGGGCGTAGGGGCGGCGAGCAGGGTCGACGGCGGCGACGTCGGCTGGCGTGCCACCCCAGCGGGCGAGGTGGAGCGCGTCGATCAGCACACCGCCGGCGGGGTGGCCGACCTCGTCGACCACGGCCACTGCTTCGTCGAGCGTGCGCACGGTCATGAACAGCATCGGCTCGAGGACGGCCCGCATCCCGACCGCGGCGGCGGCCTCGCACACCCGACCGAAGGCGTCGACGGTCGCGGCCCGGTCGGCCGATGTGCCCACGCACAGCACCGCCCGCGCCCCGAGCGCTCCGCCCACCTCGATGCACGGCCGCCAGGCGGCGGGGTCGGCGCCGTCGCCGAGGCGGACCACCTCGACGTCGAGCACGCCGACGCCGGTCTCGTCGAGCGCGTGGCGCGCCGCGGTGATGGCTCGATCATCCAGCTCGCCGCCCTCGACCCACAACCCGGTGAGAGGGAAGCCCGCAGTGGCCGCAGCGCGGATGGTGGCCGCCCCCCGGGTGTCGAGCACGGCGCCGGCGGCAAGGGAGAGCAGCATCGACCGGACCGTACCGGGCCGATACCGTCCGGACATGGGTCCGCCTCCCGCCATCGCGTTTCTCAGCACCTACGACGCCCTCCCCGGCGAGGCGATGGCGCTGTCGCCGCTGGTCACGCGGGTGCTGTGCCCCAACCCCGGGCCGTACACGTTCACCGGCACCAACAGCTACGTGCTCGGTGATGCGCAGGTCGTGGTGGTCGATCCCGGACCCGTCGTCGAGAGCCACCTCGACGCGTTGGTGGCCGCCGTGGCCGGCCGACCGGTCGTGGCGATCGCGCTGACCCACACCCACAGCGACCACTCGCCGGCGGCCGCTGAGCTGGCCCGGCGCACGGGCGCGCCGACCTACGGTTTCGGCCCTCATCCCGAGCCCGCACTGCCGCCCATGGAGCCGGTCGACCCCGCCAAGCCGGATGCCCCCGAAGAGGGCGCCGATCGCTCGTTCACGCCCGACCACGTCCTTCGCGACGGCGACACGATCGCCGTCGACGGCTGGCACCTGGACGCGCTCCACACGCCCGGCCACATCGCCAACCACCTGTGCTTCTCAGTGCGCGAGGACGCGACGTTGCTGAGCGGCGACCACGTCATGGGGTGGTCCACCAGCGTCATCAGCCCGCGCGATGGCAGCCTGCAGGACTACCTGGCCAGCTGCGACCGGCTCCTGGCCCGGGGCGAGGGCACGTACCTCTCGGCCCACGGCGACGTGCTGCGCGATCCGCACGTCTACGTTGCCGCACTGGTTGCTCATCGCCGCTCTCGCACCGAGCAGGTGCTGGCCGTGCTGGCGGACGGCCCAACTGCGGTGGGCGCCATCGTCGAGCGCCTCTATCCCGAGCTCGACGCCCGCCTTGTCCGCGCCGCGAAGGCCACCATCACCAGCCACCTGATCGCCCTGCGCGACGAAGGGGTGGTCTCGATCGAGACCACCCCTTCGTTCAGCTCGATCTGGTCGCTCGCCTGAGGCCTCAGGGCTTGGCGATGTACTCGTCCATGAGGGTGTGGACCTGACGGATCTTGGTCTCCTGGTAGTTGGCCATCGTGAGGCCCTTGAACTTCAGGTTCTTCAAGCCCTTCTGCACGTTCGGGATGTTGAACGAGTCCTGGTTGAACACTCGGCCCAGCAGGCCGAGCTCGGGGGCATCGGTCCAGTCCTCGTCGGCGGTGAGCCAGTGAACGGGGGCAGGGGCCGGGCGCTCGCCCACGAACGGGGCCATGAAGAGGCACTCCATGATCGAGGTCTCGTGGTCGTCGCCGTTGGGCCGGAACCGGTACACGATGCGGTTGTAGGCGCCCCACGGGTGAAAGTTGGGGAACACCGTGTAGTAGAAGCTGTCGACCATCTCGGCGTCGCACAGCTCGTCGACGGAGTCACCCACCACCGACCGCAGCACCTCGCGGCTGAGAGCGGCCGCGGTCGACCGGGCCGTCATGTCGCCGGTCAGCACCACCGCAGGCTCGTCGTCGAGGCGGGTGTCCATCATGGCGTTGAACATCTGCTGCTGGTCCGGAACCCAGCTGATGTGCGGGCTCGGCGTGCCGTTGGGCGTGATGGCCCGCGACGCGTTGTGGCCGAAGACGTCGTACTGGGTGTTGGCGTCGCCGATGCCGGCCAGGAGCTGCGGGTGCGTGGCCACGACGTGGAACGCCTCGCTGAAGGCCTCCTGCACGACCTTCCAGTTGCACTTCATGATCTTGGCGACATGGGCCTGGACGTAGCGGTCCTCGAGCGGCCAGCGCTCGAACTGGGCCTTGAACTCCGGCCCGAGGAAGTCGTCGAAGGACTCGGCCTGGGGGTCGGGGTTGATGAACACGAAGCCACCCCAGGTGCCCACCTGGGCCTCGGGGAGGTGGAACTCCTCGGCCTTGACGTGGGGGAAGTCCCACTGTGCGGGCACGTGCTTGAGGTCGCCGTCGAGGGTCCAGGCGTAGCCGTGGAAGGGGCAACGGAACTCGGTGCAGTTGCCCTCGCCGTCGCGGAGCTGGCGCCCCCGGTGGAGGCAGGCGTTCCAGTAGGCCTTGATCGTGTCGGGTGCGGTGCGCACCACGACGAAGGACATGTCGGCGATCTCGTAGACGATCGAGTCGCCCACGTTGGGCAGGTGCTCTTCGCGGCAGGCGAACTGCCACACCTTGCGCCAGACCTTCTCCTTCTCGATCTCGTGGAAGGCCCGGGTCGTGTAGCGCTCGGCCGGGATGTCGGCGCTGCCGTACCAGCCGGGCGACACGGCGCGGAGCTGCGCCGGCACCGGGTGGGTGTCGGTGTCGAGGATCTCTTGGTACGACACGCCGTTGGAGCGGGCCGCGGGCGTGGAACTGGTGGACGGGTTGGCGGTCAGGGTCACCCTGCTACCTCCTGCTTGAGTGCTGCATCGCGATGGCGGACGAGGGCGAGGTCGGGTCGGTTGCCGATCCACTGGCACAGGTGCGGGTCGGCGCTCTTGATGGCGCCGGCCTGCCAGACCCCGGAGCTGTTGAAGGTGCCCCAGAGGTCGTCTTTGGTGACCTTGACGTTGCCGTCGTCGTCGAGTCCGTAGATGGCCCCGCTCAGCGGGTGCCGTATGTCTCTCATCGATCCGTCCCCCTGGGGTGTCGGGTGCTTCCACCGACGCGTGAACGAGGGAACCGTACCTTCGGCGCTCCAAGCGCTCCCAACTCCACCGCGGCCGATGATCACGCCGCGATGGTCATCCGCCGAACCCCACGGCGAGCCGTCCACCGTCGGCCATGGCCTCGACCCGGGTCCGCAGGACGTCGATCCACGTCTCGTGGGTGAGGATCCAGAACCGGTTGGTCCGCACGGCGTCGACGACCATGGCGGCGACGTCGGCCGGGTCCTTGCCCTGGCTGGCCAACATCGATCCGGCGCTGGCCTTGAAGGCGTCCTCGACCGCGGAGCCGCGATGGGCGGCGGTGACCTCGGCAGGCCGGTTGCGATCACTGAACACGATCTGGGTGTTGACTGCGCCGGGGCACAGCACGGACGCTCCGATGGGGCTGCCGTCGCGCTCGAGCTCGAGCTTCAGGGTCTCCATGAGGCCGACGACGGCGAACTTGGCGGCGTTGTACGGACCGATGCCGGCGTTGGCCTGCAGGCCGGCGGTCGACGCGGTCGAGATCACGTGCCCCTCGCCCTGCGCCTTGATGAGGGGCAGGAACGAGCGGATGCCGTAGATCACGCTCCACAGGTCGACGCCGATGACCCACTCCCACGTGCTGAGGGCGAGGTCTTCGATCGGTCCGCTGGCCACCACGCCGGCGTTGTTGTGCACGACGTGCACCGCGCCGAAGTGGGCCATCGTGGCATCGGCGAGGTGTTGCACCGCGCCGGGGTTGCTCACGTCGGTGCGCACGGCCAGCACGTCGTGGCCCTCACCCGAGAGCTTGGCGGCCGCGGCGTCGAGCGCGCTCTGCTCGATGTCGGCCAGCACCACCCGCATGCCCTCGTTGGCGAGCGCCGTCGCCACTGCGAAACCGATGCCGCTCGCCCCGCCGGTCACCACTGCCACCTTGCCGCTGAAGTTGTCCATGTCCGCATCATGGTCGGGCGGTGGGTCGGGACGCCCGTTCAGTCGATGGTCGTCGCCCGATCGTCGACCAGGGAGCCGGCCGAGATGAGCAGCGCGCCGACGGCGATCACGATCTCGGGCACCGCCACGCCCGGGCTGGTGCGCAGGTCGAGCAGACCGATCACCAGGAGCGCCGACGCGCCGGCGGTGGAGACCCAACGGGCCCAGGGCTGCCCGAGGGCGGCGCTGAGCAGACCGGCGACCGGGATGGCGAACAGCGCCGGGTAGGCCTTGGTCCACCACGGTGGCGTGCCCACGAACTCGGCGGTTCCGGCGATGTAGGCCAGCGCGACCAGGTAGCCCACCCACAGCAGCACGAGGCCCAGCCACCAGCCGGCGGTGAGGCGAGTCCGCGGCGGGCCATCGGCGCCGTCGTCGAACGGCGGTGCGGCCGAGGTGACGTCAGGCGGAGCGAACGGGCTGGTCACGGCGATGCAACCTACCGTCAGGCATCGAGCGCGACGAGGGCGGCCGTCGTCACTGAGTCGCTGTCGAGACCGAAGACCCCGTAGAGGTCGGCGATCGAGCCCGACTGGCCGAAGGCATCGACCCCCACGGGGACCACGCGGGCGCCGTGGACTGACCCGAGCCATGCCATTGCATGGCTGGCGGCGTCGTGCACCGTGACGATCGGGGTGTGGTGCTCGGCGGGCCCGAGCAGGGTGTCGAGGTGACCAGCACCGGTGCTGCGCCGTCCGGCGCGGACTGCGGCGCGCAGCGAGGTCTGCCACCCCGAGTAGAGCCGGTCGAGCGAGGTGACGTCGATGATGTTGGCCGCCACCCCTTCGCCCGCCAGTGCCTCGGCGGCGGCAAGGACCTCGGGCATGACGGGGCCGGAGGCGACGAGGTTGACGGCGGGTTCACCGGCGAGGCCGTGAGCGCGCTCGCCGGTGGCGTCGATGAGCCGGTAGCCGCCGGAGAGCACATCGGCGCGGAGTCGCTCGGCGCCGAGGCGAGTCCGAGCGGCAAGAAAAGGCCCCTGGTCGAGCGGTCGCGTCGAGAGGCGCAGGTAGAGCGAACGGCCGTCGTCGTGGTGCAACCGGGCGAGGGCGTCGCACAGCAGCCAGTCGAGCGCCTCGGCGTAGGCCGGCTCGGCGAAGGTCACCCCCGGGAGCTCGAGCCCGATGGACGCAGTGATGGTGCTCTGGTGGGCGCCGCCTTCGGGGGCGAGGGTGATGCCGGCGGGGGTGCCTACGACGACGAAGCGAGAGCCGCTGTAGGTGGCGTACACGAAGGCGTCGAGGCCCCGGCACACGAACGGGTCGTACAGTGTTCCGACCGGCAGCAGCGCCTCGCCGTGGTGCTCGTGGGCCAGACCCAGCGCGCCGAGCAGCAGGAACAGGTTCATCTCGCTGATGCCCAGCTCGATGTGCTGTCCACTCGGACCTTGCTCCCACCGCAGGAGGCGACCCTCGGCTGCGAAGTCGTCGGTGGTGGTGGGAGCGAACACGCCCATCTTGTTGATCCAGCCGCCCAGGTTGGTGGACACCGACACATCTGGCGAGGTCGTCACCAGGCGCTTGGCGACCTCAGGGAGCGAGGCGAGCGCCGGCAGGATGCGGCCGAACGTCTCCTGGGTCGACACCGCCTTGGCGGTGAGCACGCCGGTCTCGATCGGTACCGGGATCGACGGCCGAGGCAGTGGCGGCACGTTGTTGAGCTCACCGCCTACGGCCGCGCAGCAGCGCCCCTCGGCCGAGTCCGGATCGAAGCGGTCCCACTCGTCGCCCGGCGTGAGGCCGGCGGCGCTGCGCAGCGCGCTGATCTGCGCCTGTGTGAGGAGGGCAGCGTGGTTGAGCGGGTCACCGGCCATCGGCAGGCCCCACCCCTTGATCGTGTAGGCAAACACGACGCTCGGTCGATCGGTCACGGCGTCGGCCTCGCGATAGGCCCGCAGCAGCTCGCCGAGGTCGTGGCCGCCGAGGTTGAGCACGAGTGGGGCGAGGTCCTCGTCGCTCACCTCGTCGAGAAACGCCGTCACCGCGGGACCCGCGCCCGTGAGGAACCGCTCACGCAGTGCGGGACCGCGGAGGGCGAACAGGCTCTGGTACTGCTCGTTGGACATGTCGTCGATGTGGTGGCGGAGCTCCTCACCGCCGGGGCGCGCGAAAGCGGCCTGGAGGACGCGGCCGTACTTGGCTTCGACCACGTGCCACCCGCTGTCGGCGAAGAAGCGCATCAGCTTCACGGCCTTCATGCCGGGGATCACGCGGTCGAGGCTCTGGCGGTTGAGATCGACGATCCAGGTGACGTTCCCGAGGCCCTGGAGCGCGGGGTCGGCGATCGCCTCCCACACGTTGCCCTCGTCGAGCTCGGCATCGCCGACGAGCGCGATGAAGCGGGCGTCCGGCCGCGGCTGGAAGTGGGCGTCGACGTAGCGCCGGACCGCCGCGGCGAACAGCGGTGCTACCGCGCCGAGACCAACCGACCCGGTCGAGAAGTCGCTGACGTCAGGATCCTTCGTGCGGCTCGGGTAGGCCTGCAGGCCACCGAGCTGACGCAGCCGGGTGAGGTAGCTGCGGTCGAGCTCACCGGTGAGGTACTTGATGGCGTGGTACACGGGGGACGCATGCGGCTTGACCGCGACCTTGTCGTCGCCCGACAGGTGCCCGAACCACAGCGCCGTCATGATGCTCACCATCGAGGCCGAGCTGGCCTGGTGCCCGCCGACCTTGATGCCGCCGGCGTCCGGCCGGTCGTGGTTGGCGTGGTCCACCATGCGCACGGCCAACCACAGCACACGCTGCTCGATCCGGGTCAGGGTGTCGAGATCGTCGCCGATCACGGGTGGACACCGCGGGTGACGTGGTAGCCCCCTGCCTCCAGGGCACGCACGATGTGCTCGATGTGCTGCCGGTCGCGCGTCTCGATGGCCAGCTCGAGCACGGCGTCCTTGATCCCGATGTCGGAGAACAATCGCTGGTGGGCCACCTCGACGATGTTGCCGGCCTCCTCACCCACGATCCGGGTGACCCCGGCCAGGCTGCCCGGCGAGTCGGTGATGTCCACCGAGATGCGGCTGAGCCGCCCCGAGCGCACGAGCCCCCGCAAGATCACGTTGGCGAGCACCCTGGCATCGATGTTGCCGCCGCTCAGCACGAGGGCCACCTTGCGGCCCGCGAAGCGTTCGGGTTCGGACAGCACGGCCGCCAGCGGAGCGGCGCCGGCGCCTTCGGCCACCGTCTTTTCGATGTCGAGGAACAGGTTGATGGCGTGCTCGATCTGCGTCTCGGTGACCACGAGCAGGTCGCTGACCAGCGCGGCGACGATCGGGGTGGTGAGCGAGCCGGCGACGGGAACCGCGATGCCCTCGGCCACCGTCGTGCCGCCCACCGGCAAGCCGGTGTGGGCCACGGCGTTGGCCATCGACGGGTAGCGCTCGCTCTCGACCCCGACCAACCGCACGTCCGGCCGCACTGCGTGGGCCGCCACCGCCATGCCCGCAATGAGCCCGCCGCCGCCGACCGGCACGACGATGGTGTCGACCTCCGGCGCGTCCTCGAGCAGTTCGAGGGCCACGGTGCCCTGGCCGGCGATGATGGCGGGATCGTCGTAGGGAGGCACCCAGACGAGTCCCTGTTCGGCGGCCATCGACCGAGCCAGCACCATCGACTCTGCGATGGTCTCGCCATGCAGCACCACGTGGGCGCCGAGCGCCTCGGTGTTGGCCACCTTGGTGTTGGGCGTGCCGCTCGGCATGACGATGGTGGACGGGATGCCGAGGCGGGTGGCGTGGTGGGCGAGGCCCTGGGCGTGGTTGCCGGCCGACATCGCGATCACGCCCCGGCGCCGCTCGTCACCGGTGAGCTGCAGGAGCCGGTTGAGCGCGCCGCGATCCTTGAACGACGAGGTGAACTGGAGGTTCTCGAACTTCACCCAGAGCTCGACCCCGGCGATGGCCGACAGCGTCTGGCTGCGCATGGTCGGGGTGTGCACGACGTGGCCGGCGATGGCTGCCCGGGCCGCCAGCACGTCGTCGTAGCTGACGGCCAGTTCGCTCGTCGTCGTCATCAACGCGGGACGCTACCCGCGCCCTCCTGGTGGCGGGACGACCGGTACCCTCACCGTCCGCATGCCCAACAGCGAGATGCTCACCGTCTTCTTCCCGATGTGGAACGAGGAGGAGTACATCGACCGCGCCCTTGGCGCTGCCCGCGAGGCGTGCATCACCCTCGTCGACGCGGGTGAGATCGGGACCTATGAGCTCCTCGTCATCGACGACGCCTCGACGGACGGCACCGGGGCACGCGCCGACGAGCTGGCGGCGGCCGACCCGCACATCCGCGTGGTCCACCACCCGAAGAACCGGAAGCTGGGCGGTTCGCTCAAGACCGGTTTCGCCGAGAGCCGCGGCGATCTCATCCTCTACACCGATGCCGACCTGCCGTTCGACATGGACGAGCTGATCAAGGCCTGTCGTGTGATGCGCCACTACGAGGCCGACATCGTGAGCGCCTACCGCTTCGACCGCACCGGTGAGGGTTGGGTGCGCGTCGTGTACTCGTTCTTCTACAACACCATGGTGCGGGTGCTCTTCGGCATCCGCATGCGTGACATCAACTTCGCCTTCAAGCTGTGCCGGGGCCAAGTCCTGCGTGACATCACATTGAAGAGCGAGGGCTCGTTCATCGACGCCGAGCTCATCATCAGGGCCCGACGGGCTGGGTTCAAGGTCGTCCAGTTCGGCGTCGACTACTTCCCTCGCACCCGTGGCGTCTCGACGCTGTCGTCGCCGACGGTCATCGTCAAGATCCTGAGGGAGATGTTCCAGCTGCGGGGTGAGCTGAACGCCGAGCCCAGCGCCCCGCCGGACGCTTGACAGCGCGTCAACGCGTTCGAGGCATGACCGAGATCTGAGGCTGCCTCCGGTAGAATCACCCCCATTCGTGTCGTGGCAGAGCCGCACGACGCACCCCCCAGGAGGACGACTCGGTGAGCAGGTGGAAGCGATGGGCGCCGCTGGGCGTGGTCGCACTGACCGTCGCCGCCGTGGCCTGTGCCGCCACCGTGGCCAAGGTTGGTTCTCCCAACCCCAGCACGACTGAAGCCGTCACCACCACGTCAGCGCCGAGAACCACCACGACCGGGGCCTCGTCCACGACGACGAGCACGACGACGGCGGCGAGCACGACCACCGGAGCGCTGGTGTCGCTCACCCGCACGCTGACCCAGGGCGCCAAGGGCGACGACGTCAAGCTGGTCCAGCAGCGCCTGAAGGACCTCGGGTTCGACCCGGGCAAGGTCGACGGGCAGTACGGCCTCACCACGGTGCAGTCGGTGTGGGCCTTCCAGCACCTCTCCGGCGCCCTTGGCAGCAAGGCCAGCGGGTCGGTGACCCCCGATCTGTGGACGCAGTTGCAGCAGCCGTTCGCGCTGCGGCCCCGCACCGGCGGTACGGACACCCACATCGAGGTCTACCTGCCCCAGCAGGTGGTCGTGGTGTTCGCCGGTGGAGCGCCCAAGCTCATCACCCACACCTCGACGGGCAACAACCGCGACTGGTGCGAGAAGGGGTCCTGCGGCAAGGCCATCACGCCAGGCGGCGTGTACAAGTTCGGCGGCCGCTACACGGGGTGGCAGGAGGGACCGCTCGGCAAGCTCTACAACCCCGTCTACTTCAACTTCGGCATCGCCGTGCACGGGGCGCTGTCGGTGCCCAACTACCCGGCCTCGCACGGGTGTGCCCGCATCCCGATGCACATCGCTGAGTACTTCCCGATCCTGGTCACCAAGGGCACGCCGGTGTTCGTGTACGACGGCGTGAAGGACCCGACCACCTACGGCGCCCAGGCGCCCCCGTGGAACACCAAGGACCCCGCTTACATCCCGCCCGTCACCGACCCGCCGGCCACGACGACGATCCCGGCCCCGCCGACCACGACTGCTCCGGCGACCACCACCGGCCCCACCACGACGGCGCCGAGCACCACCACGCCCAGCACCACTGCCAAGACGACCACGACGACCTAGGCAGCGCTGCGGCCATGGATCGCACGACGACCGGCCTCAGCACGGTGCTCCTGGTCGTCGCCGTAGCGGTCGTCGGTGCCGTCGTCGGCGGATGCGCGGCGCCGCGGGCGACGGTCAGGGTCGTGCCGGCGGGGTCGTGGGCGCCAGTGACCACGAGCACCACGCCGGCCTCGTCGACGTCGGCCACCGCTGCGTCGACCACGACCTCGACGACCGAGCCGGCCACGACCGCGGCCCCCACCACCACGGTGCCCATCGTGGCCGCCGCCCCGGCTCCGTCGTCGTTGTCGGTCACGCTCGCCCAGGGCATGCGGGGCCCTGCGGTCCTGGCCCTCCAGCAACGACTGAAGGCCATGGCCTTTGATCCCGGAGCGCTCGACGGAGCGTTCATGGTGGCCACCACCCAGTCCGTATGGGCCTACCAGCACCTCATGGGGATGCCCGCCACGGGGGCCGTGACACCGGCGCTCTGGGATCGGATGCAGCAGCCGTTCAGCCTGGTTCCGCGGGGTGGAGGCACGACCCACTTCGAGGTGGACATCGCCAAGCAGGTCGGCGTGCTGTTCGTCGCAGGGGCGCCCCGGCTCATCACGCACGTCTCGACCGGCAGTGGCCAGCGGTTCTGTGCCGACGGCGGATGCGGCGTCGCGGTGACGCCGGCGGGTTCGTACCGCTTCGGCGGTCGCTACACCGGCTGGCAGAAGGGTTCGCTCGGGTCGCTGTTCAACCCCATCTACTTCAACGGCGGCATCGCCGTGCACGGGGCGCTGTCGGTGCCCAACTCCCCGGCCTCCCACGGCTGCGTGCGCATCCCGATGCACATCGCCGCGTACTTCCCGTCCCTGGTGCGCACCGGTGACGCGGTGTACGTGTACGGCACCTCCGTGCTGGTGCCCGGTGGCCCACCGCCGTCACCGCGCCCAACCCCACCACCGACCAGTGTGCCGCCCTCGACGGTCCCGACCGCCACCACGACCACCACGAACGTGCCGGGTACCACGACCACGACGAGCGTGCCGGGTACCACGAGCACGACGGGCGCGCCGGGTACGACGACCACCTCGACCACCTCGACGGTGCCGCCCACGACCGGCTGACCCGGAGGGTCAGCACTCGATCAGCAGCTGGTCGGTGCGGGCTTCCCGGCTAGGCGGTCGTTGGCCCACGAGAGGATGTCGATCAGGGCCGAGCCGATGACGCTGGTGTGATCGGCCTTGGCGTAGGTCTTGCGCAGCACGACGTCGCCGGTGGCGCAGTAGCGGGCGAGCAGCGCCTTGCTGTCGGCAACGGGCACGGTCTCGTCGGCCTCGCCATGGAAGATGAACATGGGCACCGCCGTCTTGATCGATCCGGGCGTGTTCGCGGTGACCTCATCGGCCCAGGCCGGCACCGAGTTGGGCGAGGCCTTGATCACGTCGTTACGTGGCACGCCGGCGAACGAGTTGAAGATGGCGGTGTTGCACTCGTTGCGCATCGCCGGGATCAGGCTGACGCCCTTGGGTGTGAGCACGTCGCTCAACGACAGCGCCGGGTAGGCGACGTTGAAGCCCGATGCCGCCATCACGGCGAACGGGTACTGGCTGTCGGAGAAGAAGGCGGTCGGACGGGACAGCTCAGATGCCGGCGCTCCGAGGATCGAGCCGACCACGTTGAGGTCGGGGGCGTAGGTCGGCTGCAGCTCGGCCGCGAACGCCGCCGAGCCACCGCCTTGGGAGTGACCGAGGACGAGCACCTTGGAGGCGCTCGTGACACCGGTGGCCGTCAGTTGCTCAGCGGCCCGGGTCGCGTCGAGCACATTGGGTCCCTCGCTGCGGCCGACCAGGTAGGGATGGTCACCGGCCGTGCCGAGGCCTTGGTAGTCGGTGGCCACGAACGCCCAGCCCTGCGCGGTGGCCGCGCTGGCCAGAAGGTTCTCGGCGGCCTTGCCCTCGACGTAGGACTTGGACGGCGCGCACGTGTCGCCGAGCCCGGTGGTGCCGTGGGCCCACGTGAGCAGCGGGCGCGGGCCGGTGGTGGCGGCCGTCGCCGGCACTGCGACTGTGCCGGTCACGGGCACGAGCGTGCCGTCAACCGCGCTCGACACGTAGGCGATCGTCCAGGACTGGAGGCCACCGACCTTGCCGAGGTCTTTGGCCACGAGCAGCTGCCCTGGCTTGGCACCGGCGGGCACGGTCGCCGAGTAGGGATCGGTCGGCGCTGCGGCCGACGTGCTCGCCCCCGGCGCCGCAGTCGTGCCCGGCACAGCCGTGGTGGTGGTCGCAGCGGTCGTGCTGGTGGTCGCAGCGGTCGTGCCGCTGGGGGCGGCCGACGTCGACGAGCTGGACGAGGAGCCGCCGCAGGCCGTTGCCACCAGGGCCAGGCCGGCGAGTGTCGCCAGTGTTGCGACCCGGCGCGAGCGACGATGATGATGCCCGTGTCCACGATCGAGTACGACGAGTTCAGCCTGCTGCACGAGAACGCCTCCGAGTTCGGCCTCCCTTGGGCCGCAGCGCCCAGGGTAGGGCGGACCTCCGTCGAGGCGTACGGCGGCAGCGGTCACATCAGTGCGCTGGTCTGGGGTGACGGCGAGCCCGAGCTCGTCTTGATCCACGGCTCGGCGCAGAACGCTCACACCTGGGACACGGTGGCCCTTGCGCTGGGTCGGCCGTTGGTCTCCTTCGACCTACCCGGTCATGGCCACACGTCGTGGAAGAACGACCAGCGCTACGACCCCCGCTCGATGGCGGCCGACCTCGCGCCGGTGGTGGCCGACCTGGCACCGCGAGCCCGGGCCGTGGTGGGCATGTCGCTGGGGGGCATGACGGCGCTGGCCCTCGCCGCGGCCCACCCTGAGCTGGTCGAGCGCCTCGTGCTGGTCGACATCACGCCCGGCACCAATCGTGAGAAGGCCAAGGCGATCATCGACTTCGTCAACGGGCCGCAGTCGTTCCCGGACTTCGACGCCATCCTCGCCCGCACCATCGAGCACAACCCGACGCGGTCCGTGAGCAGCCTGCGCCGGGGGATCCTCCACAACGCCCGCCAGCTCCCCGATGGATCGTGGCAGTGGCGCTACGACCGCACAGGTCGCCCTGGATCAGAGGCAGAACGGGGTCGGGTCGACCCGGGTGAGCTGTGGAACGACGTCGGTGGCCTCACGATGCCGCTGCTGCTGGCGCGGGGTGGGACCTCGCCAGTGGTCGATGATGCTGACGTGGCTGAACTGCTGCGAGTCAGGCCCGATGCTGAGGTCGTCGTGGTCGAAGGGGCGGGCCACAGCATCCAGGGCGACCGCCCGCTCGAGCTGGCGGCGCTCATCGAGCGGTTCGTCTTCGGCGAACTGGCACGAGTGGTGCCCCCAGCCCCCTGAGCAGGGCCCGCTGCGCATGGTCGAAGTGCTGCTCGGCGCGCCCCTCGCTGCGAGCCATGCCGTGGAGCTCGAGGCTGACCGGGCCATGGGTGCTGGCCCACACGACGTGGGCGATGTCCTGTGCGTCGCCGGGGTCGAGCGCCCCTTCGGCGATCGCCCAGGCGACGATGCGCTCGAGCTCGGCGAGGGCCAGCATCCCGTGTTCGCGGCAGCTCGACGTCGGGACGAAGTCAGGCACCGCGACCTCGAACATCACCAGGTAGTGGGTCGGGTGCTCGAGCGCGAAGCGGCGATAGGCCCGCCCGGACTCGAGGAGGCGTCGCACCGGGTCGCCGGTGGCGGGCACCTTCGCCATCGCTGACCGGAGCAGGTCGAACCCCTCGAGGTAGAGGGCTTCGACGATGCCGTCCTTGCCCCCGAAGCGGCTGTACACGCCCATCGTGGACGTACCGGCAGCGGAGGCGATCCGCCGCACGCTGAGCGCACCTGGGCCTTCGTCGGCCAGCAGGTCGCGGGCCGCCGCGAGGAGGGCGGCCCGCTGCTCGTCATTGACGCTTGTCACGTCGACAGACCCTAGATCCCCGTGATAACACTGTGATCTATAACAGTGTGATGACACCGTATCAGTGGTGCGGTGGAGACCAAGGAGGAACTCTGTTGGACACCGAGACCATCCACCGCAACCGCTGGCGCATCCTCGCCGTGCTGTGCCTGTCGCTTTTCATCGCCGTGGTCGACACCACGATCGTCAACGTCGCCCTCCCGAGCATCGTCGATGAGCTCGGCGCCACCACGAGCCAGCTGCAGTGGGTGGTTGATGCCTATGCGCTGGTGTTCGCCGGCCTGCTGATCGCTTGCGGATCGCTCGGGGATCGCCTCGGCCGGAAGGGCACGCTCCAGATCGGCCTGGGGCTCTTCGCGCTCTTCTCGACGGTCGGCGCCTTCGCCCAGACCCCCGAGCAGCTCATCGCCATGCGTGCCCTCATGGGCCTCGGGGCCGCGCTGATCTTCCCGGCCACGCTCGCCATCATCGCCAACGTCTTCACGGTCCCGGCCGAGCGGGCCAAGGCCATCGGCCTGTGGTCTGCAGTCACCGGCATCGCCGTCGCCCTCGGACCGGTCGCCGGCGGCCTCCTGCTCTCTCGGTTCTGGTGGGGCTCGGTCCTCCTGGTGAACCTGCCCGTGTGCGTCGGGGCCATCGTCCTCGGTCGCCGCTTCATCCCCACGAGCAGGGACCCGCACGCCCCCCGCTTCGATCCCGCCGGCCTCCTGCTGTCGATAGCGGGCATCGGCCTGCTGGTGTGGACCGTGATCGAGGCTCCCGCCAACGGCTGGACGTCGGTCACGACGGTCGGCTTCGGCACGGTGTCGATCGTGCTGCTCGCAGCCTTCGTGGTGTGGGAGCTGCGGAGCCCGAACCCGATGCTCGACGTCCGCGTGTTCTCCAACGCCCGGTTCAGCGCCGCCTCGGCCTCGGTGACCTTCACGTTCTTCGCCCTGTTCGGGTTCATCTTCATGCTCACGCAGTACTTGCAGTTCGTGCGCGGCTACAGCGTGCTCGAGGCCGGCTTGCGCACGTTGCCGTTCGCGGTGGGGGCCGGCATCGCTGCGCCGTTGGCGGCCAAGGCCGCACAGGTGATCGGACCGAAGCGGGTCGTGGTCGGTGGCCTGACGCTCATGGCAGGAGCGCTCTTCGTGGCCAGCCGCTACCAGGTGACCACGAGCTACTGGATCGTGGCGCTGTCGGCGTTGGCACTCGGGGCTGGGGTCAGCCTCACGACTGCTCCGGCCACGGAGTCGATCATGAGCTCGCTGCCCAAGGAGAAGGCCGGGGTGGGCTCCGCGGTCAACGACACCACGCGTGAGGTGGGTGGCACCCTGGGCGTGGCCGTCGTCGGCAGCCTCCTGGCTTCGCTCTACGGCTCGGGGATCAGCTCGAAGCTGGCGGGCACGCCCATGCCCCCTGAGGCCCTTGCTGCCGCCAAAGAGTCGGTCGGCGCCGCGTTCATCGTCGCTCAGCGGGCATCTGAGCAGTTCGGGCCGCAAGCCGGTCAGGCCATCCGCGACGCGGCCTCCGGCGCCTTTATGGACGGCTTCACGGTTGGCAGCCTGGTGGCCGGTGGCGTGGCGTTCGTCGGGGCCATCGTGGCCGCCCGCTTCCTGCCGGGTCGCCGCCTTGCCGAGGCGCCGGTGGACACCGTGATCGTGACGCCACTGCTGGCGGCGTCGGTCGATTGAGGGGTGCGCTCAGGCGCCCCGCACGACGACCTCGCGGCCGAGCACCTCGGCCAGCAGCTCCGTGCGAGCGCCGGAGGCGTACAGCTCGAGGCTGATGTCGGTGTCGGCCGTCGCCGGCTGCGCCAGGACGACGAGCGGTCCGTCCGGCTCGACGCTGGTGGTGAGCGAGACCACCCGACCCTCGTGGCTGCGGTCGAGTCCGATGGCGACGCGCAGCACGGCGGCCAGCGTGCGCACCACCTTTTGGTCCTCGGGTCTGAGGGCGCCGAACTCGTCGTGGCTGGGCTTCGGTGCGCTCTTTCGGTGGTAGCGCGCAATGAGGGCGATGACCTCGATCTCGGTGTCGGTGAACCCGGTGAGGCGCTCGGAGTTGCGGATGATGTAGTAGCTGTGGAGGTGGTGGCGGCTGTGGCTGATGAACAGCCCGACGTTGGCCAGCAGCGCCGCCGCCTCGAGGTACTCGCCGCACTCCTCGTCGAGGCCATGCAGATCGCTGGTCGCGTCGAACAGCTGCAGGGCGAGACGGGCGACGTGGGCCGAGTGGTCAGGCTCCTCGTCGAGGAGCTCGGCGAGGGCCAGCACGCTTCGGCGGCTGACATCGGCGAGGTGGTGCAACGAGCCGCCTCGCAGCCGCTGCAGCGTGTCGAGCAGCACGCCCTCGCGCAGTGCGAACCCGCTGATCGTCAGCTCCTTGATGGCGAAGGCCTCGACCACCTGCTCGAGGATCAGGGCGCCGGCCAGCATGATGTCGGCCCGCTTGGCGTCCATCCCCGGCAGACGCCGGCGCTCGGCCACCGAGTCCGCCCGCACGAGTGCCTCCGCCACGGCTTTGATCTCGTCCGCGGTGATCACGTGGTTGTTGAACGTGTTCGGCTCGCTGCGGCCGGTGGCGGCATGCGCCATGGCGGCCACGGCCTCGATGGTGCCCGACGAGCCGATGAAGACCTCGAAGCCATGGGCCTCGACCTCGCGGTGGAACGGAGCGAGGGCTGAGGCGATGTAGCGGCGGCACGAGTTGACCGCGGCGGGGTGAGTGTGGTCGCCGCCGAAGAAGCGGTTCGTGAGGCGCACCGCGCCCAGCTTGAGGCTGCGGCTCGCGAGCACCTCGCCCCGCTCGCCGATCAGCAGCTCGGTTGAGCCGCCGCCGATGTCGCACAGCAGCAGACGCTGGTCGTAGACGGGAACTGCCTGGAGCACGCCGAGGTGGATGAGCCGGGCCTCCTCGATGCCGGAGATCACCTCGACCTCGACCCCGGCCTCGGTGCGGGCGCGGTCGATGAACACCTGGTGGTTCTCGGCTTCACGGACGGCGCTGGTGGCCACGGCCCGGACGGGCGCGTCGCTGATGTCGGCGATCTGCTTGAAGCGGCGCAGCGCAGCCACCCCACGCTCGATGGCGTCGGCCGACAGTTCCTTCATGTCGCCGCCACCCGAGCCGAGGCGGACCATCTCCTTCTCCGAGGCGATGACCTCGAAGTGGGTGGCGTCGATCACCCGAGCTACGACGAGGTGCAACGAGTTGGTGCCGACGTCGACGGCGGCGAGTGCTTCAGCCATGCAGTCCCGAGGGTACCGTTGGCCCGCTACCGCGACGAGGGGGAACCCGTGGACGCCATGCCAGATCGCGACACCTTGTTGCGCATGTTCGAGCTGCAGACGCTCGTGAAGCTGAGCGACGAGCGGTTCCGTGCGCTTCTCACCAGTGGCCAGATCTCACTCATCTACTACTCGCCTCGGGGCCAGGAGTGCGTGAGCGCCGGCTACGCGGTGCACCTGCGCCGGGACGACTCGGTCGTCACGATCTACCGGGGGCTGCACGACCACCTGTCCAAGGGCGTACCGCTGCGCGAGCTGTGGGCCGAGTTCCTCGGCCGGGCGACCGGGACCTGCAAGGGCAAGGGCGGCCCGATGCACATCACCCACCCCGACAGCGGGCTCATGGTCACCACGGGCATCGTCGGTGCGGGCATCCCCGTGGCCAACGGGCTAGCGCTCGCCGCCCAGCTCAGCGGCACCGACCAGGTGACGGTGTGCAACTTCGGCGACGGAGCGTCGAACATCGGCGCCTTCCACGAGGGCCTCAACCTCGCCGCGGTCTGGAAGCTCCCCGTTGTGTTCGTGTGCCAGAACAACCAGTACGGCGAGCACACTCCCCTGAGCGAGGCCACCAGCGTGGCCCGCATCAGCCAGCGGGGGATGGCCTACGACATGCCGGCCGTCACCGTCGACGGCAACGACCCGGTCGCCATGTGGCGGGCGGCGGGTGAAGCGGTCGAGCGGGCCCGCTCCGGCGGTGGCCCGACGCTGATCGAGGCCGTGACCTACCGCTTCTGGGGTCACCTCCTCGGCGACGCCATGGAGTACATGCCCAAAGAGGAGCGCCAGGCCGCCATGGACGCCGATCCGGTGCCGCGCTACCGCCAGTGGTTGATCGACCACGGCTA